>CAZVHJ010000004.1:57469-139888 GCA_964627715.1 uncultured Spirochaetaceae bacterium
GAGCTGTATTCCCGCATGTCCTTGTTCGATATCGCCTCGAAACCTACTGTACGGTAGCCGGGGGAAATATTACCTGGATCCAAGATGGTCTCCTTCATGACGCGCAAGAATCGGTTGTCGGCACTTCACCAACCGATACTTTTGAGAATATAGTCATCCCAAGGCGCCACCGTCCACTGAGAACGGGGCAATGAAAAAGGCTGAAGAGACGTCAAGATGACCAACCTGCAAACCCTTCGTAAGCGGGCAAAGCTCCTCCAGCTGATCAGGATGTTTTTCCTGGATCGGGGTTATCTTGAGGTAGACACAGCCCTGCTATGTCCGGCTCTGATCCCGGAGGGCAGCCTGGAAGTGTTTCGTACCTGTTACAGCTCGGCCCATGGCGGGGACCGGGATGTGTTTCTCATTCCCTCGCCGGAGCTGTGGATGAAACGCCTGATCGTAGAGGGCAGTGGAAGCATCTTCCAGATCTGCAAGTCTTTTCGCAACAGCGAACCCGCAGGCCCCCTGCACAACCCTGAGTTCACCATGCTGGAATGGTATACCCTGGCTGCGGACTATCTGCAGTCCATGGACACCTTGGAGCAGTTGTTCGCCCACCTTTTCGAGAAATCGGACAAGGATCCTGTTCTTACCCTGGGCGACCACCGGGTGGACTGCTCTAGATCCTTTCTGCGTCTGTCCATGGCCGAAGCGTTTCAAGAGTACCTTCGGGTCGACCTGCGGCAACTGACGAGCTTCGAGGCCCTTGGAGATGCTGCTCGCAGCAGCGGACTTACGGTAACCCCGGAGGATCGTCGAGAGGATCTTTTTCACAAACTTTTTCTAGCCGCTGTTGAACCCAACCTGCCTCATTCCCGACCCGTGATCCTCTACGATTACCCCGCCTTGATACCTACTTTGGCCCGTAACAAACCCGGCACTCCATGGGCGGAGCGCTGGGAGCTGTACCTTGCCGGTGTAGAGGTCGCCAACTGCTATTCCGAGGAGACCGATCCCGAACGCATCGAAATCTTCTTCAGAGACCAGGAGGAGAAGAAACGGCAGGCGCTTGGGTGCCACCCCAGCGACTGGGAGCTGGTTCGGATCATCCGTCAACAGGGGTTGCCGAAGTGTTCCGGTGTGGCTCTCGGTTTGGAACGCCTCCTGCTTTTTTTTCTCAATCAAGATTCGATTCGCGGCGTCCTTCCCTACGGTGCGGACTTTTCTGTGTAACGGGCTGCGCATGGTCGGGAATCGGAGTATTGCCCGCCGTGGCTTGCAACAAGCGGGGGAAGTGTTTAGGATAGGAACTCATGATACGCGCAGGTGCTATTTCAAAAGGAATTTTTCTTCTCGTGAAGAATGAACCCTACGTGGTGGCCGAACGGGAGTTTGTCAACCCGGGAAAGGGCTCTGCCTTCGTCCGCCTGAAGCTGAAAAGCCTGATCAGCGGACAGGTGCTCAAACAGGTAAACAAGAGTCAGGAAATGCTCGAGGACATCAACGTCGAAACTCGAGAGGCTCAGTACCTCTACGCCGATGGTGAACACTATCATTTTATGGACTTGGAAACTTACGAGCAGTTCACCGTAGCCATAAAGGGTCACGAAAACAAGAAGTTCTTCATCCTGGAGGGAGATACGGTTCAGCTCTCCTTTTGGGATGAAAAACCAATCGATATCCTACTGCCCTACAAAGTCGTCTTAACCGTAACGGAAGCGGGAGAGGGTCTGAAGGGAGACACCGTGTCCGGGGCGACCAAACAAGTCACGGTGGAAACGGGATTGGTCGTGAAGGTGCCTCTGTTCATCAAACAGGGGGACAAGATCCTGGTGAACTCGGAGACTCGGGAGTATGTAGAACGGGTCAACGAATGAGCTTCTACTCCCACCAGAGCTCTTCGCCGTTTATATAAAACTCTTCTACCGGATGGCAACGGCGGTGAGACTCGATACTGTTCACCGCGTCCAGATACGCCCTCAGGCTGGCTTCCACCACGTCGGTGGATCCAGAGTGCCCGTGGAAACGCCTCCCCAAGTAAGCCAGACTAACGGTCACCTCCGCCCGGGCATCCTTCCCCTCGGTGAGGTGATCCACAGAGTAGAGGATCAGCCGGGGATTTATCCCGACCGCCTTGTCAACGGCGCGGCATAGGGCGTCCACAGGTCCGGTTCCCGTGGCGGATTGTACAAGCACGGTATCTTCTCCTTTCAGCTCGACGCTACCGACGGGTAGGGTTTGGGTCCCGGTCATCACGTTGAAAGAAGCAAGGGTGTATACCCTCCGAGCTTCCTCCAACCGGGCCTGTTCTACAATTGACTGAACTTCGCTCAAGGAAACCGTCTTTTTTCGACGCACTTGAGATTGATACAGCCCGTAGGCCTTATCCATGTCCACCCCTTCGACATCGACCTGGAAGTTTTTCAGCTGTTGTTGAAAACCGGCACGACTCATCTCCCGATCGCCGAAAAGAGCATCCTCGGATCGGCCGATGGTCTTCTCCCGCAGCAGCTCCCGAAGATGCCCGGGCAGTGCGTCTCTGACATCCGAGCTTCCCCCAGCCCGGGTTTCCCGAAAAGCACATTTTCCCAGGACCGGCTTGTTGGGATGGGGAGGAATGCCGGTCAGCCTGGAGAGGAGGGTTGAGGTGCGCCAGAGTTGATCCAGCCGTATGCGATGGGTTAAATTCAACCGCTCGCGGAAGGCTTCCAGACCGAATACGATCTCCTCCAGCGCCGCCATACCGCCCCGATCCCCGATGCCCCCTATCGTGCACTCGACGTGGCGCGCTCCCGCTTCCAGGCAGGCCAGCGAGTTGGCCGTAGCCAAGCCAAGGTCATTGTGAAAATGCACTCCGATTCGAACACTTGGCTCCTGTCCGAGGCTTGATCTGATCCTGCGCACCAGGTCGGCAGCGGCACTTGGGTGCATGCTGCCGTTGGTATCGGCCAAATTGAGGACCTCCGCACCTCCCTCGACGATGGTTGCGGCCGCCTCAATAAGAAATCCCGGCTCCGCCTCGGCGATCTCTCCCAGAGAGAACTGAACCGGCAGCTCCGAGCCTGCCTTCAGGCAACGGCCTATGAGATCCAAGACCTGATCGGTTTTCAACTTGAGCACTTTATCGAGGAAATAGGGGGAGGTGGGAAGAAACACATGCAGGAAGGGTCTATCGCTTCTGGACAGCAGCTCACAGACTTCGCGTACATCCTCAGGCACCGCTCGGGAGAGCGCGGAGATTCTTGGCCCCCGAACTTCTTCGGCAATGGTTTCTACACTCTCTTTTTCCTCCCCCGAGGCAGCGGGATAACCCGCGTCGATAATATCAACTCCCAGGGTGGCCAACTGCCGGGCAATTACCAAACGATCGTGCCTGTCCAGAACCACGAAGGGAAGCTTGTTCCCGTCTCGAAGAGTCGTGTCCATAAACTCGACAAATCTGTCCATGACCGGGAAAGCCTCTTCCCCCTATCGCTCCGGAAGCTTCTCAAGCCAGGGACTGTCCGGATATTCCGCAGCCAGTTTCTCGAAAAGCTGCTCCGCTCTGTCTCTCAAGCCTAGATCCCAGTACAGTCTGCCTGCTTCGTACAAACCGTTGGCGGCCAGATCCTGCTGGTCGGGATAGAGAAAATGCACCTTCAGATACTCCTCCGCCGCTTCCTGCTTTTGTCCCCGGTCTTCGAGAATTCGAGCAATAGCCAGCTGTGATGCGGCACCGGGTTGTTCCGAGCTGGCGGCGATGATCCCGGTAAAGATATCGTAAGCCCGATCCAGCTGGCCATTGATCCTATAGTATTCCCCGATCAGATAGTTCACCTCGCTACGCAGAGGTTCCACCAGGCTTGAGGTTCTCAAGGTCTGGAGGATGGCCATTGCTCCATCCGGCCTGTCGGGGAAAATAAAACGGGCGTATTCGAAGCGTACCAGGTTCTTGAAATCTTCCTTGAGGGAAGGGCTGCGATCGACCCGCCTGTAAAAATCTTCGAAGATTATCTGTTCGCTGCGCACCCTCTTTCCGGATGTCCCGGAACTGCTGATGCCTGTCAGTACCGCATGGATCTCCTGAATCGCCACATCGATCAGACCACCGGCTGCTGACTCGTCGGCGCCGGGATTCTCTTCAAGGTAGCCGATCAGGTATTCTAAGGCGATCACCTCGTTCCCATCCCGGGCGGCGCTCACCCCCGCCCAATACAGAGCTGATTGGGCGGCGGGACTTGCGGGGAATCGATCCTTTACCAGCAAGAACCCCCGCTCGGCGCTTCTGAAGTTGCCGATACGAAAATCCTCTTCGGCTACTTTGAAGAAGGCTTCCGAGGTCAGAGTGCTCTTCGGGTATTCCCGGCTCAGGATCTCGTAGGTTGCAACTGCTCGATCCCGCTCTCCCGACTGGAGAAGTGCGAAACCCTTTTGATAGAGGATTTCCTGATTCAGGTTGTCCCGGTACTCCGCCGTCTGGGATCCCACTGCCTGAAGCGCTTTGTCGTAGTAATCGATACTCTCCGGGTAGCTGTCCAATTGGGATGCGCAGATCCCTGCGCGGTAGTAGCTCTCTGCAACTCGCCGCCCCCCCGGATACAAGGCGGTTAGCTTTAGGAAGGTTTCTTTGGCAGGAATGAGCTGATCGAGCCTGAATTGACAGAGTGCCTTCCAAAAAAGCGCCTCCTCGCCCTGGGAGGTACCGCCAAGAAGGTCTGCCGCCCGAGCGAAGCTACCTGCAGCCTCTTCCAGCTGTTCCAGCTTATAGTGGGTTCTACCCAGGTAGAACCAACTCTCCCCGACCCAGGAAGCTCCGGAGGCGGTATTCTTGCCGAACCACTGGATAGCCTGGGAATACTCACCGGCATTGAAGGCGCACACACCCGCGGCGAGAATTGAACGTCCAGTTAACTCCGGCGACGGGTTAGCCTTCAGGACTTGCTCGAAAAAAGGCATAGCCCGTTTATATTCTCCCCGCTGGGAATAGATATAGCCGATGTTGTACCGGCTTTCGGCAATATAGGGAGAGTTCTGCCACTTCTCGGTCAAGGAAAAGAAGTCGCCGAGTGCGGCAGCCACTGCTTCCCTTTGAAGATGAGAACTGCCCCGCTTGAAGAGGTACTCGTCCTGATAGGCAGAATCGGGATAACGAGTAATCAGCTCGGTGTACATCTGTTCCGCTTGTTCCAGATCTCCACCGTCCTGGTAAAGGGAGGCGAGCATTCTGGTGGCTTCTTCCCGCGCTTGAGAAGCCGGGAAGCGCTTCAGAAACTCTTCATAACGGACAATCGCCTGCTCCTTTGACCCCATTTCGGTCAGTGCAGCTGCCAAACGGAACAGGCTCTGTTCGCTGATCTCCCCACGCCCTTGCAGAGCCTTCTCGAGGGGTTCGATGGATTTTCGAATATTACCGTCCAGGAATGCGGACAGTCCCATGTTGTAGTAGATAACCTGCCGCTCCTCCGTGCCGGTAGCCGCGGCTAGAGCCGCCGAGTAGGCTGTAAAGGCCTGGTCGTACCGCTCAAGGTCGAACAGCAGATCCGCTTTCAATCGGATGAGGAGATCGATGTATCGACCGCGGGGAAACCGAAGTTCCAACTCATCACAGATCTCCAGAGCTTGGGCATTGCGTCCCTGTTCGGCGAGAATGATCGCCAAACGGTACAGACCGGTCTCCTGCTGCTCAGGCGGCGGTTCGGCGGCAAGAACGGTCCGATAGCTTCGCTCAGCCTCTGCATAGCGGCTGAGAAAAAAATTGCACTCTGCAACAAAAAACACAGCCTCGCCGGCATACTGAGAGTTCGGAAAATCGACCAGAATCCGCGTAAAAGCGGTAAGAGCTTCGGAATAATCAGAAAAGCGTAAAGCTATGCCGCCGACTCGGTACAGGGCCTCCGGCCAGAGATATTTCGCCGACTCTCTGTCCAGAAGCCGACCGTAACTACTCTGGGCAGCCGCCCAGTTCGATAGGTTTTCCTCTACCATCCCCTTCAGGAGCAGGGACTGGTCGAAATAGGGTTGCTCATCGGGATATTCCTCCACCTGCGCCTTCAGGTGAGAGAGTGCGTCGGGGTAATTTTGAAGTTGGAAGTGGGCACTCCCCAGCCAGTAAGACACCCTTCGGTTGTTGGCCGACCGGGGATACTTTCTGCCGTAATTGTCCATAACGGCTATACAACTACGGAACTCGCCAAGATAGAAATCCGACACACCACTGAGGTAATCCGCATCGTCGGCCAGAGGACTATCCGGATACTGATCAACCAGCTGCGTGAAGTTCCTCCCGGCCATCATGTATAAACCATCCTGGAAGGCTTTCTTCCCAGCCTCGAACAGGTTCTCGACACCCTGAGCGTGGCCGGCTGCAGGAGCGCCCCAGAGAATCAGGAAGACAAGAAAAAACAGGGAGGCAAGGCTCCCTGTTCTTATCTCTATCTGCACATTTGTCCTGGTATGCAACACTCTCTCTCCAGCAGTCGCTGCCCGGTGGCGGGTCAGCGTACGGCTAGTTCCTGGGGCAGCTGAGAAGAACCTTCTGCGGGGGAGCCGCCCTTCCCGCGCTTGCTGTGATTCCCTTTGTTCGAACTCTTACGTTCCCTCTTCGTGCGGAAGGTGATCTTCTCCTCCTTCAGGTCTACCATAATCGTACTGCCCTGCTTGAACCGTCCTTTCAATATATCTATGGAAAGTGGATCTTCGACCAACCTCTGCAAAGTTCTGCGCAGCGGTCGGGCGCCATACTTTTCGTCATAACCTTCTTCAATCAGGAAGGTTCGAGCCGCGCCTGTTATCTGCAAGGTGATATTCTGCTCGTTCAGCTGTTCCTGGACTTCCCTGACCATCAACTCGAGGATCTTCCGCAGATGCTCCCGATTCAGGCTGTGGAAGACGACCGTCTCATCGACCCTGTTGATGAACTCCGGGTTAAACAGGCGCTTCATCTCACTCAAAGCGCTGGTGCGGATCTCTTCGTAGCGCATCATCCCCTCTTCCACGTGAAATCCCAGGGATGAATCCTTGCTAATTTCCCGAGCTCCGGCATTGGAGGTCATGATCAGAACAGTATTGCGGAAGCTGACGGTGTGACCGAGGTTGTCCTGAAGCTGTCCCTCTTCCAGCACCTGCAGCAGCAGGTTAAACACGTCCGGATGGGCCTTTTCTATCTCATCGAGCAGTATGACGCTGTATGGACGCCTGCGGATCTTCTCGGTCAAAAGACCGCCCTCCTCATAGCCGATGTATCCCGGGGGAGCGCCGACCAGGCGGGAAACATTGTGCTTTTCCATGAAATCAGACATATCGATGCGAACCAGGGCGTCTTCATTTCCGAAGAGAAAGGCCGCCAGGGTCTTGGCCAGCAGTGTCTTCCCTACTCCGGTTGGACCGAGAAAGATAAAGGATCCCAAGGGCCGTTTTGGCGAGCTCAAACCCGTTCGGGAACGTCGGATCGCCGCGGCTATCGTGCTGATTGCCGGATCCTGACCGATCACTCGCTTGTGCAGCTCCTCTTCGATCTTCAGGAGTTTTTCGGATTCACTTTGAGCGATCCGGTTCAGGGGAATTCCGGTTATCTCGGAGACTACGGTCTGGATGTCCTCCACATCGATCAGATTCTCCTCCACCCGGAGATTCGCTTCCCATTCCTGTTTGATCAAATCCATGCGCCCGCGCAGGTTTTTCACCTGGTCCCGAAGCGCTGCGGCCTGCTCATAGTTCTGCTGTGAGACGAGATTGGTCTTCTCTGCGCTCAGCTTCTCGATCTTGGACTCGATATCCGCCAGTTCCTTGGGCCGCACGCTGGTGTCGATCTTCTTCCGGCTGCCCGCCTCGTCGATCAGATCGATCGCCTTATCGGGGAGAAATCGGTCGGAAATGTAGCGATGGGACAGGGCGGCGGAAGCCTCCAGCGCTTCGTAGGTGTAGGTTACGTGGTGAAATCTTCCGTAATGCTCTCTCAAACCCTTCAGTATCTCGATCGTCTCCTCCAGATTCGGTTCTTCTACGTAAATCGGTTGAAACCTTCGCTCCAGAGCGGCATCCTTCTCCACGTATTTCCTGTACTCGTTGAGGGTCGTTGCTCCGATACACTGGAGCTCACCTCTTGACAGCGCGGGCTTTAGCATATTCGAGGCATCGATGGCACCTTCTGCGCCACCGGCGCCGATTAGGGTGTGCAGCTCGTCGATGAAAAGAATGACGTTGTTCGCAGCTACGATCTCCTTCATGACCCGCTTCAATCGCTCTTCAAACTCGCCGCGATACTTGGTTCCCGCAACCAGTGAAGCCAAGTCCAGCGTAAGTACCCGCCGTCCGGCCAGAACTTCGGGGACATCGCCGGTAACGATCCGCTGAGCGAGTCCTTCAACGATTGCCGTCTTGCCCACTCCGGGCTCCCCGATCAAAACCGGATTGTTCTTCGTACGCCGGGCCAGGATCTGAACGACTCTCTGGATCTCCCGCAGCCGACCGATAACCGGATCAAGTTTGTCTTCCCGGGCTAGTTTGGTCAGATCGCGGCTGAACTCGTCGAGTGTGGGGGTCGCTTTTCTGGCAATGGGCTGGGTCTTCTTCTTGTGCTGCACCTGCTGATTCAGGTCACCGAGACCGTTGATCTGGATAATCAACTCTCTCAACTTGGCCGATGCGATGTTGTTGCGGTTCAAGTAACGCGAAGTTGGGCTGTCCGCCTCCTGGCTGGCCGCGAGAAGCAGATGCTCGGTCCCGATATACTCGTGGCCCATGTTTCTCGCCTCCGCAGCCGAATCCTCCAGGATCTTTTTCCCCCGCTTAGAGGGTGGGACGTCGCCCAGAATCAACCCGCCCTTTCCCATAGGAAGGGAACGCTCGATCTCCAACTGCATCTCACCAAGGTCAACCTTGGCTTTCTGTAGCGCCTTTACCGCTACTCCCTCTCCGTCTTTGAGCAGTGCAATTATGATATGCTCAGGGAGAAGCTGGTCGGAGTGAAATCGTTTTGCCTCTTCCTGGGCCAATACCGTCAAGATCTTTTGAGCGCGTTGGGTCAAGCCCTTAAACATTGTTGTCCTCCCGGACATGCCCTTCCAGAGCATGCCGTATCAGTTTTGCTCGGGTATAATCTACTAATTTATTATCTGTATCGTCATCCATTTGATCGAGCATTTTTTGGACATGAGCCTTCTGAGCCCGAATCATGAGGGAGGTAACCACCTCAATCCCCGGCTCGCTGATCATTCCCAGGCTGATTCCCAGGCGAACCGTGGACAGCAGGGTTATCGCCTCTTTGGAAGGTACCAGTCGGCAGGCCTTCAAAACGCCGAAGGCTCTGTGAACCCGATCTTCCAACTCGATGCGACGGCTCTTGGTTATTTCCTCCCGGCTCTTTCGTTCGTACTCCACCAGCTCCCGGGCTGCCTCCCCCACCGAACCCAGAATCTCATTCTCCCGATAGCCGATACACAGGGGATTGGAAATCTGGTACATGTCGCCCAGCGAGTTGTCTCCGTCTCCCCAGTAGCCCTTGATCTGCAGTCCCATCTGGTTGACCCGCTTCAAAGCCCAACCGATCGTACCGTCGGTTACCAGGGCGGGCATATGCAGCATAACCGAAGCCCTCAACCCCGTACCGGCGTTGTCCAGCCGTGAGGTGAGATACCCCCATTCAATCGACGCGGCGAAGTGCAGGTTATCCTCCAGCCGGCTGTCCAGTTCGTCCACAGCGGCAAAGATCTCCTGCAGGCAGAGTCCCGTGCGCATGCAGGCCAGTCGAAGGTGATCGTCCTCGTTAACCATAGCGCTGATTCTGCCGTCGCCGCTAAGAAGAACCAGCTTGTTCGGCGAGATGCAGAAATCCTGGGATATAATATTCTGCTCCATAAGAATCTTACGTTCAAGAGGGGGCAGGCGGTCCAGATAAATCGCTTCAAAGGAAGGCTTGAGTCTTTCGAAGGCTTCGGTGATCTCCCGCTGGACCTGTTCCTCCTCTTCTTTACTCAAGGCCGGGGGAAAGGGAAGACCGAACAGATTTCGAGCCAGGCGGACCCGACTGGAAACCACCACGTCATCTTCGGCTCCGGGAGCGGTAAACCAACCCTCTTCTATACGCATCAACCATCCTCCGAAGACTTTTCCAATTCTCGAATACGATCGCGAATACGAGCAGCCTTTTCATAGTCTTCCCGTTTGAGGGCGTCTTTGAGTCCCTCCTTCAGTTTCACCACATCGATCAGGAACTTCTTGTAGGTGTTCAGGCGTTTTGGCAGCTTTCCCCTGTGGCTTGGCTGTGCGCCCATCTTTTCCAAAAGAAAATGTATTTCCCGGCTAAAGGTACTGTAGCATTCCGCACACCCTATCTTCTCGCGTTTTCGAATCGATTCCCAATTCAAACCGCATTGAGGGCATACCGCATTCTTCTGCTCCTTCACATTACGGATGTCCACCAGGCCGTTGAGCATGTTGGAAATGGACAGCTCGAGGTGATCGCTGTCACCGGTTCCGCCGCCGATCCCTCTCTCCAAAGCGCACTCTTCGCATAGATGCAGATCCACCCGTTCTTTTCCGATTACCTGTTGAATGTGGATTACCGCTTTACGAGCACCGCATATTTCGCATTTCATTCCAACACCATCTTCATCTATTATACCAGAAAAATCAAATTTTCCTTAACACTTCTAGAGGTTTGATACGAGCAGCCGCCCGTGCCGGGAAGAACGCCGCCAGGGCGGACAGCAGAAGGGAGGCAGCGGCAACGGCGGTGAGCTCGCCCATCTTGATCCGGATGGGAATCTCCTCAAGATAGAACTCCGTGTTGAAGACCCGCACCGGCCCGGTGCTCTGCAGCGTCAGGATCGGCGAGACCAGCCAACGAAATCCGAACACCAGGTGATTGACCAGCCGCTCGGCACCGGCCAGAACGGAGTTGATATTCACCGCGACAGCCAATCCCATTCCCAGACCCAGGAGGATACCGACGACTCCCGCACACACTCCGGTGAGCATAAAGCTGAGGGTAATATCCTGCGGATGAGCCCCCATGGCTTTGAGAATGCCGATCTCTTCGGTCTTTTCAATAACCACCATGATCAAGGCCGAAGATATGTTGATCGTAGCTACCGCCACGATCAGGGCCATGACGAAGATCAACAACGCCTTGGTCGTCTGGAAAGACTTGTAATTTGCCCTTTCCAGTTCAAACCAGCTGGCAAGCCGCGCTTCTCCGGGAAGATCCTCTTCTAGGCTGCGGACCTGGTGGCCAATTCTATCGAAGGGGTCGTACAGCTTCACTCCGAGGAAGAAAGAGGAACCGTCGCTGGGAAGAATGCGAATCCCGGTACGTAGCGGAATGTAGATCCAGAGTTTGTCCAGTTCTTGGTACCCTGTAGTGAAAACCCCCTCTACCGTGAAGGTGCTCACCCTCGGCAGACTCCGCCGCCCCGGTGTAGACACTACGGACAGCAGTTTTACCTGCTCCCCAACGCTAAGCTTGAGCTTTTGAGCGATCTCCCGGCCGACCAACACCGCATCCGGTGTTTCCAGGTTGAAGGATCCCTCGAGGATCGTGAAATATTTGCGGAAATCCCGATCCTCCTCGTAGAGGGACGGCGGGACCGCCCGAACGGTCACCGCTCCCCGGCTCGCCTCCGTGTACAGAAGACCCATGCCCTGGCGCTCTACGATCACCTGCGTGACTCCCGCCTTCTGCCGCATCTGCTCGGCCAGAGCTTCGTAACTGTCGAGATTCCCATCCCCGGCCAGATGTATTTGCAGGTGATAAGTGCCTACCTCCAGGTATCGTCGGGTTATCCCTTCGATCATTCCGTCGGCAACCTTCAGGACCACCACCAGGGGAATCAGGCTTAGTCCGATTCCTAGGATACTGCCGAGCAAATTCGGGGAAATTCGTCCACTCCGTCCAATGAATGTACGAAACCCAAGATAAAGGGAAAGGGGACAGCCGACTCTCATACTCTTTCTCACAACCTCCTCAAACGACGGTGCTCGAGAAGATAGTGTTCATCTCCCATCCGGGCGAACTCTGCTGCGTGGGTTACCAGAATCATTGTTTTTCCATGAGTTTTGACCAGTTTGAACAATAGCTCCTGAACAGCCTGAGAGTTTCGCTCGTCCAGATTACCCGTCGGCTCGTCCGCCAGGATCAGCTGTGGTTCGTTCATCAGCGCGCGGGCAACGGCCACCCTCTGGCGCTCGCCTCCGGACAGCTGTATCGGATAGTGGCTCATCCGTTCGATCAACCCGACTTGTGTGAGCAGATCCATCGCCCTCCGGCGAGCCAACGCACGGGGCACGCGGGCGATGAGGGAAGGGATGAGGACGTTTTCCAGAGCCGTCAGATCTTTCAGCAGATAGTGGAATTGGAAGATGAACCCGAGAAAGCGGGAACGATACTCAATGAGCTCCTCTTCCTCCTCTGCGGCAATATCCCGGCCTTTGAAAATGATCCGTCCATCCGACGCAGAGTCCAAGGAACCGATCAAGTTCAGGAGGGTAGTCTTTCCGGAGCCGCTTTCTCCTGAAATAACCGCTGTGGTGCCTTCCTCTACTTCGAAGCTCACCTCTTCGAATACAATAAGATCCTCGCAGCCGCTGCGGTAGACCTTCTTGACATCCCTGACATCCAGAATCGCCGAACTCGACTCATTCATAGCGAAGCACCTCCGCCGGTTTGACTTCTTTCACCCGTGCGGCTGCGGTCGCCGCAGCCGCAGTCGGAGAAAAAACGGCAAAAAAAATAATCAAGACCGCCTCCCTCAGCAACACCGAGCTCGGCACCTCGGTGATGTAGAAATAGGCCGGGGAAAACAGGGAGAAACGGGTGCTGTTGGACTGAACAAGGGGGAAAAGCAGCATGTCAACAAGGCCAAGCCCGGCGTTGACAACCATCTCGGCAAACCTAAACACGGTATTAATATTTACGGATATAAGAAGTCCGAGTAGCAGTCCGATCAGACTCCCGAGCGTTCCTATCAACAGACCGTCAAGCACAAATATCCGACGAACCGCTGCCTCGGATGCACCGAGAGCCTTAAGCAAGCCGATCTCTTCGAATCGCTCCCGCACAGCCCTCCGGAGACTGTGATGGATGTTAAAGCCCACCACAACGAAGATGAGCCCGATCAGCACGGTCATCATGATTTTTTCCATTCGCAGTGCTCCGAAAAAGGCCCGATTGAATTCCCTCCAGCTGATGATTCTGTATTTCTCACTGTCCAGGACATTCTGAATCTCCCCGGCAGCTTGTTGATCGCGGAAGCGATTGCGAATCTTCACACCGATGGTGACCGGAGCGGGAGTCCCAGAGTTGAGTGCGGACCCTTCTTCGAGGGAGAAGAAGGCCCAGCCAAGATCGAACTCGTAATACCCGCTTCGAAACAGTCCGACAACCTGATAGAAGCGGCGGGAAGGTTGGAGATCGCCGAAAGAGGGGCCTTCCAGTGACAGTATCGACACATTGTCACCCACACTCACACCCAGATGCCGGGACAGCTCAACTCCAAGCACGATAGCTCCCGGTCGATCTATGCCGAAATCTCCGGCTACGATCTCCAGGGTCCGCATAAACGCGGGATCCAACTGCTCCACATTGGCGGGCACTCCACGAATCAGACAACCCCGCAGCTCGGTGAATCTGCCCTCGATGATCACCTGGTGTTCGCTGAAGGGTACCACGGATCGGACATCGGGCTGAGCGCGCAGGCGGTCCAGGACATTCACGAGTGTAGAGCCGGTGCCGTCACCTTGAACTTCTTTTATCTGCAAATGGTATGAACTGATCTCCAGGATACTCTCGATAAAACCGAGCTGAAATCCGTTCATCACCCCCATCACGGCCGTAAGGGCCATCACTCCAACCGCAACACCCAGAATCGAAAGCACGGTGGAGGTGGCGCCGACCCCGCGACGCCTGGATCGAAAGTAACGAAAGCCCATAAAGGCAATAAAACTGTATCTCATTGGAACCGGCGCTCCCGAATGACCTTACCGTCGCGAAGAAACTCTTCCTTTACCTTTTCTTCAGCTTCGAAGTAGATCCTCATGAAGATCTGTCCCTCTCTATACAGCTCTTCTATACGGGAGCTTGCCCCGTTGTCGGATGAATAGGTCGTTATTCTTTTCAGAGCACCCCGAATCCTGTACTCTTCCCGCTTAAGTGTATCCTCCGGACCGTAGTCGAACAACCAATGCTCGAGTCCCCGTGCACTCCGCTTGGTGGTTTCCACGATTGCCCCTCTCTCATCCCGAAGGTGGAAAGTCTGTTCGATCTCCTCCCCCTCTTGTTCCACCACACTGCCGATCAGTCTGCCCTGCTCGTCGTAACTGCGCCGAATCGTTCGTTGGAGCTTCAACTGCTCGAGTTGCGAGCGCACCAATGTGTCTCCGTCCCCATGGTATTCAAAGCGCTCCCGTTCGATCAACTCTCCTTGGCTCCACCTCTCCCGCACGATCAGCCTTCCTTCCAGATCGTAGCGATTGACCTTTCTGTCCCGGACATTTCCGTAACGCTCTTCCGCCAGATTACCGCCTCCGCTGCTGAGAGCCAACTCCTGGGTGGTTTGATCTTCCCTCTCCTCCCGACTGACCCGTCGCAGTTTACCCTCTGGAGACAGATAATAGGCGTCCCGGAATAGGAGCTCACCCTTTGAATTAAAAGTCTCGGTCAGGGCAAGGATTGCCCCCCTGTAATGATAGACCTTACGCCGGCTCGGTTCGCCCTCCTGAAAGAGCTGCTCCTCCGTCAGCCTACCCGCTTGATCGTACCGGAACCGCTCCTGGATGACCCCGCCATCATAGACTCGTTCCTCCTGCGGTCCAATCTCCCAACGGCGGATCTCCTGGCCCTTATTCAGGAGGATCCGCTTCTCCCACTGATCCCCCTTCTGCACAACGAGCAGGTAGGGAAACTCCTCCCGCCGGTACCAACCGATTTCTTCAAGAGCCATTCCCAAATCATTGGAGGCGTAATAACGTACTGAGGAGTCTTGCGGAAGCGACCCGGGATCCTGAGCGCTTAGGGGGAAACCCAGCAGAACGGCGAGAATCAGAAAAACGAAGGCTGCGTCGATTCTGTAAACGGGCAGGTCGATCATTGCGTTCCGATCAAGCTGTTCAGGTATAGTTCCTTATCAAAAGGTACAAGATCCTCTACCTTCTCGCCGACTCCCATGAAAGAAAAAGGAATACCCAGATCACTGGATATTGCGACCACGATTCCACCTTTTGCCGTCGAGTCATACTTGGCCAGAATGATGCTGTCCACACCGATCGCCTCCTGAAACACCTCCGCCTGGCGCAGTGCATTCTGTCCGGTCGTGGCATCGAGTACCAGGATTTTTTTGTAGGCAGATCCGGAGATGCGGTTGCCGGCGATCCTGTTGATTTTTTCCAGCTCCCTTACCAGATGAGCCTTGTTGTGCATCCGGCCCGCCGTATCGGCTATGACCAGATCGGTTCGATTTGCCACTGCGCTGGAAATGGCGTCAAAGACCACGGCGCCCGGGTCGGCTCCAGGATCCTGGTGGATCACGGTCACACCGATCCGTTTGCCCCACAGAACAAGCTGATCGATGGCGGCGGCTCGAAAGGTATCCGCCGCTGCGAGAAGCACCGTCTTTCCTTGCGCCCTTTTAAAAAATTGAGCCAACTTGGCGATCGTGGTAGTTTTCCCTACACCGTTGACGCCCAGAATCAGGAGGAGGTTCGTCGTGTTTTCGATCAGGGGTAAAGGCTCAACCCGCAGAGTTGATCCCAGCTTGGACCTAAGAATCCCGATAAGCCGATCCCTATCCTTCTTCCCCGTACCGCGGACCTCCGCCCGGAGAGACCCGACGATCTTGGCGGTGGTTGCCGGTCCGATATCGCCCTCAATCAGGATATCCTCGAGTTCATCGTAGAACTCCACATTCACGGCACCGAAGAGGTCGCGGAGCTTGTTGCCCAGGGCAAACTTCCTCATCACCAAAACTCCCCGAAACTAGGCTTTCCGATCCGCGGCTCGAAGATAGCGGACCAGGCGTATCATCATGTTTACAAATAAAGAGGTACTGACGGCCAGGGCTCCGTAGTAGCCGTAGTAAAACGCCAGACCGGCAGCCTTGAAACGGTCTGCCTCATCGAAATTGAGATCGTTGATAGCCAGACCGTACCCCACAGCGTAATCGCTGGCAAACCCCCAAAAGAACAGGGGAAGCGGGATGGATAGTGCGAAAAATCCGAAAGCCCTGTATAGCTCGTCCCGTCTCTGGCTCTGGATTTCAAGGGGATCGGTTTCATCAGAGACGAGGGCAACCGTTACCGTTTCGTCCACACCCGGCCCGGCATACAGGGGAAAATCGAGGTATCCCTCCTTGCGCAGGAGAAAGCGGTTTAGATCCTCGGGTTCTTCTACGGATAGGGGGGTGGCACCAAGCCAGTTCGATCCCGAGTATACAGCGGCGCCAGCCGGATCGCTGTCCAATTCGAAGAAATCGCCGGGTTCCGCAGGCAATACAATCTGCTGTACCGCCTGGGTATAGGGATGCAGGTCGATCAATCGAATCAAAGTTTGGTACCCAGGCGCCTGTACCCTTAGTTCCCTGCTTCCAGGAATCAGATAGGGTATCTCGAGAGGAGTGCGTCCCTGAAAGCTGTCATCAAGCCAGACCGAGGCGCCCGGCGGTTCCGTTTCCACCCGCAGGGAAGCCCAGTCCCGCCCCCACAGGATCGAAGCCAATTCCCCGGTCAACTCATCGGATATCTCGTACAGCTGCATTGGCAGCACTGCATCGCTGTAGGAATATACATCCTCCCCCAGGGCAGCATCGAAAAAATGTACCTCGAAGTATATATATCCCTGAATCTCTTCAAAGCGGCCCCAAAGCAGTGAATCCAGGTCCTCCAGCCTGGTCAACTGAAGCGGGCTGCGGACGGGCTGGTCGAAGATCAACTGTCCGGTTGTTCCTGAAGCAAAACGCAGGGGCTTGCTCTCCGGGAAGGCTACAGCCTCCGGATTCAGCTCCCGCAGAGCATTGAGGGCGAGGAGATTTGCGGCAATACGGTCTTCGTAGAAAACAACATTGCCTTTCCCTTCACCAGGGCTGAAGAACAGCTCATCCCGTGCACGCCGGTCGGCGCTGATGACCTCTGCCAGACGTTGCTGCTCCGTCCGGATGATCCGCTTTCGATGGGCTTTCGCCTCATCATCGCTGAAAAAATGGGCCGGAATCACCTCCAGGCGTTCACGAATCATGAGGGGAAAGCTCTGCGTCAGGTAGAGATTCTCCTGGCTCAGGTCCTTGCCTTCGAACGCGGCCACACCAACGGTCCAGTACTCCCTGTCATCGACGGGAATGTTGTCTTGGGGGTAAACCGTGATGGGTACGGCCGCGAGCAGCAGGAGTGCAAGGAACTTCATTCGATATCGAGGATCTTCTTGATCGAGTTGATTACCCGTTCGGGCCGAAAGGGTTTGACAATAAAATCCTTGGCACCCATTTGCAGTGCCTGAACGATCAGGGTTTGCTGACCCAGGGCGGAACACATAATGATATTCGCACCCGGATCGATTTTCAGTATCTTTGTAAGGGCAGTTAATCCATCCATCTTCGGCATGGTGATATCCATGAGCACGACATCGGGGTGCTTGTCTTGAAACAACTCGACCGCCTCCTCGCCGTTGGAGGCTTCCCCTACAACGCGAAAACCGGCCTTTTCTACGAGATCCCGAAGCACGAGCTTGATGAATTGAAGATCATCGGCAATGAGGATATCTATTCCCACTGTTTCTTGGCCCCTGCGGCGCTCATGAGATAGCCCTCGATGAATTGGTCGATATCACCATCCATCACAGCTTGAACGTTCCCCGTCTCGATCTTGGTTCTGTGATCCTTCACCATCGAGTACGGATGAAAGACATACGAACGTATCTGATTGCCCCAGGCGATATCCTTCTTCTCGCTCTCCAGTTTTTCCCTCTCCTCGTCCTGCTGTTCCTTGTAGTGTTCGTAGAGCCGGGAACGGAGCACCTTCATAGCCATGGCCTTGTTTTTGTGTTGGCTCCGTTCATTTTGGCACTGTACCACGATTCCGGTCGGTAAATGGGTGATCCGTACAGCAGAATCCGTCTTATTCACATGTTGCCCCCCGGCTCCTCCGGCCCGATAGGTGTCGATTCGCAGATCCTCCGTTTTGATCTCCACGTCGATGGTGTCATCGATTACCGGGCTTGTAAAAACCGACGCAAAGGAGGTATGCCTTCTTCGGGAAGCATCGAAGGGGGATATGCGAACAAGCCTGTGAATTCCCGTCTCGGTTTTGAGAAATCCGAAGGCGTATTCTCCGGTAATCTCCACGGTTACGGACTTGATCCCGCCTTCAGCCTCCAGCATGTCGATGATGGCGGTTTTGAAGCCGTGATTCTCGGCCCAACGCGTGTACATGCGCAGAAGCATGCTCACCCAGTCACAGGCTTCGGTTCCCCCGGCACCGGAGTGAATGGTCAGGAATGCGGCAAGCGGATCATTCTCTTCTCCCAGCAGCTGGAAGAGCTTCAATTGCTCATATTTTGCTTTCAGCCCCTTCACGCCAGCCCTGATCTCTTCAGCCACAGATTCATCGGCCTCTTCTAAGGCCAGCTCGAACAGTTCTTTCACTTCCCGGAAACTCTTCTTCAGCTCTCGCCACGGATCGTAAGTACTCTTTAGTCGTTTCAGGGTACTTAGTATGCTCTCGGCATGTTCTCGCTTTTGCCAGAAATCGACTGCCGCTGTCTGTTGTTCCAGGGAGTGTATTTTAGAGCTCAGCCCTTCGGGGTCAAAGATGCCTCCAAGATTCTTCGATGTATTCCTCGAGACGATCAATTTCAGTCTGTAACTCCTCTATCATTACTAGCCTTCCCAGGTCTTAAAAATTGAATCAGGAACCAGCCCCTCTTCTGGTGTTTACCACGGTCTTCCGCCATTTCTTCTCCTTCAAAACGGAGATGACCAGGGTGTTTTCCATGGGGTACTGGTAGAAACGCAAGCAGTCGTAGGAATCGGTTAGACGATCCAGCTCCCTCTTCAGACGAAGCACTCCCTGCTCGTTTATCGTCAGAGACTCGTACAGGCCTTCGTGCACCTTCTTGAAACCATATTCTTGAAAGGTCGAATGTACTCGATCCCGATGATTTTCGCTACCTAGATCGCAAGCCACCGCTACGAACATCTTGATTAAGTTTAAAGATTCTCCTATTTTGTGTCAAACTATGAAAAATCCTCGCCGATGAGTAACGTGTATGAAGAAAGTGATCCTGCTTCTTCTCGTATTTCACGTCTCCCTCGCCGGATTCAGCCAAGAAGCGGGAAGCGAGGCAGCCACCCTTTTCGTATCAAAACTCAAAGCCAAAGCCGTTGACTCCCATATACTGCTAACCTGGCGCAACCCTAAAGACCTGCAGGGATTTGCTCTCCTGTACAGGCATTCAGACGAAATAGGACGGGAAAACCTTGAATCAGCTCAACTTGTCACCAGACTCACCGCGGAACAGGAGAGCTACGAAGATACCCCTCCAGACGATCGTCCCTACTACTACGCCGTGTTGATCGAAGATTCGACGGGCAAACTCCATGAATTGTTCATTCCCTTTCGAAACAAAACCTCGGAAAGTGTTCGGGTTGCGGTTCAACCGCCAGAGGAAAGCGTTCCATCCCGTATTACCGGCATTCAGGCGATGATCGTAGAAGATTCGATTCAGGTCACGTTCCAATCCTCGAATCCGGATAGAGACCTCTTGCTATTCCGAAGCAACACACCGATACGCAGTACCGAGAACCTGCTCGAAGCCTTTGCTCCGATTCAGCTCGAGGCGGGCACCACCCGCTTCACCGACTATCCGATTCCCGGAGTAGGGGTTTATTACGCCGTGATCGACACCGAGGCGTTCAAGCTGGGCAAGCAAGAGCTGGTAGCCGGCCAGAATAGTACCGATCGACCGGTTACCGTTCCCCTCGAGGTCGGGCGGGTCGCCTTGCCGCCGGCAGCCACGGAAGGTCTGAGGGCTCAGCCTGCTTATGAGGCCGCTCCATCCGTTACCCTTCCCTATCTGCAGCTCGGCCAGGATTCAAGCGGAAGGTTCGCCCTCCCTCGGCGGGTGCAGCAGCTGGATCCCCAAACTCAAGCCTCGATTGCCCGAATCCTATCGGATGTTCCTCCTATTCAGGCCAAACAGACATCCGTTGTCATTCTGCCTGAGGATAAGGGCACGTTGGCAGCAGGCGAGTCGGCGAGTCTGCAGAAGATCCTCCGGGAATATCTCGTGACCGGCGATTATCAGGGCGCTGAAATAAAACTGCAGGGTTTCCTGAACCTCCGCCGGTCCGCATATACCGAAGCCCGGGTGCGTTTTTACCTTGCTCAAGCCTACTATTTTCAAGGTTTGTACGAGGAGGCTCTTCTAGAGTTTGTTCTATCTCAGGGCGAGCTTTACGCTCCGGTCCAACCCTGGCTCGAGTCCTGCTTCCGCCAGCTTTGGAACAAGCCGTAGAAAAAAGCTATCCCTTGCGCAAATCTATACTGACTTTCAATTCGTCATGCTTGTCCGGTTGCAGGTCGATCTCCCACTGGGGTACAAAGCACGAACCCTGGTATAGGATATTCCGTTTTTTCCGCTCGTAACATACGGTCTCCACGGGCAGGCTCCAGAGAGAAAACGCCCTGTCCGCCCCCAAGCTCAGCTGCACACCGTTCGCCTTATCGTCTATCCGCACGCTATTGATCGAATCGAGGGCCGTCGCCTCGCAGCTGACCCGTTTTTCCTTTTCTCCGATCTGTACCGAGAAATCAGAGAACTCATCTCCCTTACCTGCCAAGGCCAAATTGAACTCCAAACCGTACCAAAGCTCGATAGGAGTGGATCCGCCGTTTGTAACCACTATGGACAACTCGATCCCGTTCTCCTTAAAGCGATAGCTCTTACTCAACGTGACGGGATAGCTCTTGCGTTTGATTCGGACTTGTCCGTGGCGAAGCATAATCAACTTCCGCTGCTCCCGTTTGAGTTCCTCCAACTTGAAGGGTTGATCGATGAAATCCCCCATCTCCTGGTAGCTCATCCTGTCGAACTTCTCGAGGGTCGTATTCGGAGCAAAAAAGTGATCGATGAATCCTTTGCGCATATACCAGTCACAGCCTTCGTATTTGTACCTGTGGTAGCGCTCGGGCCAGCGGGCGATCGTGTCGAGATAGTTCCAACCCTTCGGCAGATAGTCGAGCTCCAGCAGTATCCCCCCCATTCGGTGGACAAAGGCGTTGAGCACCTTGCCCTGATACAGATACTCATCGTGACCATCCATATCATAATCCGTAGCAATGATCGCCGGCATGAACATGCTTGCATTGCGAGTTAACTTTTCAGCTTCGATGAAGGCTCGATAGGCCGCCTTTCGGAGATGGTTCGCATAGGCGCCGCCGTGATGGCTGTGCCAGTACACCGCGCCGGTCTGGCCTTTCCACAGCTCGTTGAGGGCGGCCTTCTTCTTGTACTTGTCGCCGCGGATCTGATTCACCAACACATGAGTATACATGAGCCGGGAGTATAAAAGGCTGATTTCCGGATATCTTGTCAAGAACTGCCTGAAAAAACCCCTCTGCAGATAGACCGCGCTTTCCGCTTTGCGGACCCTTTTAGAAATTTCTTGAAAAACCTTCTGTCGCTTCGGCGACAGTGCACTATTCATGGTTTCCATCGAAGACAGGCAGGGGAAGTACAGTCTCCCTTGGGATTGCACAGATTCGAGGTTGTAGCGGGGATTTCTCGGGTGAAGCCATTCCCGATTTTCCTCCAGAAGATCGAAGAAGCGGGGCAGCCAGCCGTTATTTGTGTAGATGGGGGGATTCCTCTGTTCGTCCACCAGAGTCTCGCCGGGCAGCAGGATCACGGCGGTCTTCCCACCGGTCTGACTAGCTTTTCCGTGAAGCTCTAGAATCAGATCCTCGGGACTGCTGGAGGGGATCATGCGCTGCAAAGCAAGATGGAGGGGCAGCACGGTGATGGTCTTACCCTGGTCCTCGGTGAGATAGGGCTGGTAACAGTCCTGCTCCTCTACGCCCACGATGCGGAAATGATGGTCATCAAGAAAGGTATATTCAATTCCGCTGTTGCTCAAGATTCGCGCCAGGCTCGGTTCCCAGACCCGTTCCGGTATCCAACTCCCGCGAGGCCGGGTACCGAAGGTGGTTCGAATAAAAGTGCTCATCTTCTCGATCTGACCCAGCTTATCACCGTCGGGAAGAAGGGGCAGCACCGGTGCATGATAGCCGCCGCCGAGAAGCTCCACCTGCTTTCGTCTGATCATCTCCTTGAGCAGCATGACAAACTCGGAGTGCTGTTCCGCCAACCACTCAAAAAGAGATCCGCAGTAGTGAAGCACCCCGGGGATTCGCGGATACTTGTACAGCAGACTAAGAAATGGTTTGTAGGCTTGTTGATAGACTGCCTCAAACCGCTCCGGAGGCGTGCCATCGGGTTGATGATTGTACGTGCCAAATAGTAGGCTGATCGACCTCATTGTTTTAGATGAACATCATTGCTCACGATGCATTTCGTTGGACAGGCTGAGACTCCCTCCTGCCTGTCACCTGCAGCCGCGTAATCGATCCGGGACAGGTTGTCCTCGACTTTGAATCCCCCCTCGGGGGATTTTTTCTCGCAGATCTTGCAGGCTATGCAGCCAACCTTACAGTACTTGCGAACCTGGGCGCCCTTGTCTTTCGAACTGCAGGCGACCAAGTAATCCGACTCATAGGGAAGCCACTGCATCACGCCGGTCGGACAGATCTTGACACAGTTGCCGCAGGAGATGCAGATCTCCTTATTCACCCAGACCAGCCCGTCGGAGTCGTAGTAGATCGCATCCACAGGACACACCCGGATACAGCTGCCTAATCCAAGACAACCGAACTTGCAGACCTTGTTGCCGCCGAACAGGGCGTGCAGGGCGACACAGTCCTCCACCCCCGAATACTCGAAGGCGTACTCGGAGGTTGAAATACCTCCTCGGCAATGCACCTGGGGAACCCGCTTTTCGACAGAGGCTCTTTTGTACTCGATGCCCATGATCTCCGCCACCTGCTTGGCAACATCCGGGCCTCCGACCGTGCACAGATCCAGGGCGACTTCTCCACCGACGATTTCGGCGGCGTAGGCAGCGCAGCCGGCAAACCCGCAGGCGCCGCAATTTGCTCCAGGAAGAGCCTGCTCGAGGGCTTCCACTCGCTCATCCTTGCGAACCACAAGCAATCGGGCCGCAAAGGCCAAACCCAATCCCAGTAGGATCCCCAAACCCGCAACCGATGCCAGGGCGTATGAAATGCGTACCAGTACCACTGGATCTCCTCCTATCCGAGCAGGTTCTTCAACAGGGCCTTGTCAAAAGCCATGAAGGCCAGCGCCATGAGCCCCGCCGTGATGAAGGCAATGGGCACCCCGCGAAAGGGTTTCGGTACCCACTCCTTATCCAATCGTTCCCGAATCGCGGACATCACAACGATGGCCAGAAGGAAACCGATGCCGGCGGCGATTCCGGCCACGAAGCTCTCCATAGCGCTGTAGTCGCTGCGTACGGCGATCAACGCGATTCCCAATACAGCGCAGTTGGTCGTGATCAGGGGAAGGTAGATCCCTAGCGCCTTGTACAACAGCGGGGAGATCTTCATGATCACCATTTCGACGAGTTGAACAAGAGCGGCTATGATGAGAATGAAGCTGATCGTCTGGAGGTACTCGATATTCAACGGCACCAGAATCAGTCTGTAAACCGCCCAGGTTGCTAGTGAGGCCATGGACATCACGAAGATCACGGCAAATCCCATGCCGACGGCGGAGTCAGTTTTCCGCGACACCCCGATGAACGGGCAGAGCCCGAGAAACTGGGTAAGAATGAAATTGTTGATAAATACAAAGGTAATGATGATTCCGATGTAGCTCACGATGAACCTCCCGCCGCTGACGGATCGGCGGCCGCCGGAACACCGGCCGGCCGTACTCCGGCCGCCGATGTTCTCTCAAGCATCCAAACAGTGCGAGCCTCCCTGCGCATCTCCAGCCAGTTGAAGAGCGCTTTCAGAAAACCGATCACCAGAAGCGCTCCGGGAGCCAGGGCCAAAACTCGAGCCGGTTGACTGGAAAGCCCGGGGATGCGGATCACACCGTCGAAGCTGCCGACAGCGATTAGTGTGATTGTTCCAGCCCCCAGAATCTCCCTGATCGCCGAAATCAACAGAAGTCCCAGAGTAAAGCCCACTCCCATTCCAAGAGCATCGAGCAGGGATTCTCCCAACTTGCGCTTGCTGGCAAAGGCTTCGGCCCGTCCCAAAATGATGCAGTTCACCACGATCAGCTGAACGAACACGCCGAGATTGCGGGACAGGGAGGGGGCATAGGCCTGCATGACCAGATCCACGATTGTAACGAATGAAGCTATGATCACGATAAATGCGGGAATGCGGATCCTCTCAGGGATGAAATCCTTGAGCAGGGAGACGAATATTTCAGATCCGAGAAGAACAAAGATCACTCCTGCGCCCATTCCCAAAGCATTTACCACTTGAGTCGAGACTGCCAGGGTCGGGCACAGACCCAAGAGAATGATGAATATGGGATTCTCTTTGAATATTCCTTTGCTGAACTCGCTGTACATTGTCACTCTCCTTCGCTGGCAAAACGGGCGTAAGCAGCTCCGTCGGCCAGAGCCTTGGAGATACCAAGAAATGTGATGGTTGCACCGGTTATGGCATCGGCGTCTTTACCGCTGAGCCTGTCCTTACGTACTGGAACCGGATTCTCCAGGGAACCGGAACCGAGAAATTTCTCCATATATGCCGGGTTTTCCGCCTTCTTACCCAGACCGGGGGTTTCCGTGTTATCCATGAGCTTGACAGCGGCGATCGCGCCGGAGAGATCGAAACGTGCGAGAATCTTCATCTCCCCGCCGTATCCGGAGCCTTCCAGCTCGAGGAGCATCCCAACCGTGTCGCCTTCCTTGGTGACGGGATATCGTTTCAAGACCACAGGATTGTCAGGAACTTCAACGGCCTCTCCCGTGTCAGCGTCCGGGGTTAGCTCTTTCAGAGCCTTTTGAAGCTCTATGATTTTACGCTGAACGATTACAGGTTCGGTAATCGCGTTGATGCCGCCCAGGGTAACGGCGGCTACGGCGCATATGGCAAACAGTTTTACCCCTGTCAATACTACGGTTTTCATTCCTTCCCTTCCTTGACGTACCCGAAGACAACAGGGCGAGTTAAGCGGTTAATTAGCGGAACGAACATATTCATGATGATGATAGCCAGGGACACTCCCTCGGGAAACGATCCGTAGATGCGGATCAAAAAGGTGAGGAAGCCCGCACCCACTCCGTAAATGATCATTCCCTTGCGGGCCAGGGGAGAACTGACCATATCTGTAGCCATATAAAGAGCACCGAGCATCAGCCCTCCGGCCATCACGTGAAAGAGCACCTCCCCTGTGAACAACCCGCCGCCAAAAGGTTTACCACCGAGAAACCAGATCAACAGGGAAAATGAGCCGATGTACGACACGGGAATTTCCCAGGTGATGATTTTTTTTACAAACAGGTAGATGCTCCCGAGAAGGAGTAACAGGACCGACACCTCTCCGATGCAGCCCGGGATATTGCCCAGGAAAAGATCTCCGTAGCCGGCCGGAAAAATTCTGCCTAAAGGGGCGAGCAGCGCCGGCAATCCCCCGATCCCAGCGGTACCGACACCGCTGGTCGGATAACCTTTCAAGGCCAGAAATTCGATTGGACCCCGTACCGAGCCTTCGAAGTCCATTAAACCGGCCTTCATGAAACCAAGCACCGAAGCGCTGGTTACCGCATCGACGTTCCAGTTCAGAGGAGCCTGCCAGCGGGTCATAAAGCCTGTCCAGGAGAAGGTAACGAAGACCCGGCCGGCAAGAGCGGGATTCATCCAATTGCGGCCCAAGCCTCCGAAGGCCATCTTCACCACTGCGATCGCAAATACAGATGCCATTACCGGTATGTAGAGGGGAACCGAAGGGGGCATGTTGTAGCCGATCAGAAGTCCTGTAAGTACGGCACTCCAATCGTTGAGGGTATAGCGACCCTGTAGACGGGTGATAACGAACTCGGTAAGCACACTCGCCGCTACGGATACCAGCACCACGTACAACGAGTAGAGGCCGAAGACAAAGACACCCCAAACACCGGCGGGCAGCAGGCACAGGATCACACTGATCATGATCTTCGCCGTTGTGCTTCCTTCGTGGAGGTGAGGGGAGACGGTAACGCGGGCACTCCAAGAAGTTTTTACATCTGCCATAGTTCAGCCCTTTTTCTTTCGTGCCATGATTTTTCCCAGCTTCATGCCCTGCACGAGAGGTATCCTGGCCGGGCATACATAGCTGCAGCAGCCGCACTCTTTGCAATCCATCAAGCCCGCAGCCATCGCTTCATCGTACTCCCGGTGGTCGATCCACTTGTACAAGGTGGTGGGACTCAGGCCGAAGGGGCAGGCCTCGATACAGCGCCCACATCCGATGCAGGGGGTTGTCAACCCGGACCGGGTCTGCTTTTCCGACAGGGCGAGAATTCCGGAGGTTCCTTTCACAACCGGTATACTCGGATCCGCCATGGCGAAACCCATCATCGGCCCGCCGGCAACGATCTTTCCGGGGGTGGAAATAAAGCCGCCGCACTCCTCCAAGAGGTTCCCTACGGGTGTTCCAATCCGAACCTTGAAGTTCGCCGGGTTCTTCAAGGCGGGACCTGTAACGGTCACGATACGCTCAATGAGTGGCTTCCCCAGCGCCACTGCTTCGTATATCGCGTAGATCGTACCGGCGTTGGAGACCACAGCACCTATGTCCAGGGGCAGACCGCCGGAGGGTACCTCCCGGTTTATCAAGGCCTTCAGCAGCTGTTTCTCATCCCCTTGAGGATACTTGGTCTTCAGAACCACTACTTCTATATCCAGCCCATTTTTGGAAATCTCCCGGTTGAGCGCCTCAATGGCATCGGGTTTGTTTTCTTCCACACCGATTAATACCCGTCGCGGAGAAAGTACACGACTCACTATCTCGATACCCGTGAGCAGGGTTTCGGTTTTTTCCACCATCAGACGATGGTCGGATGTCAGAAAAGGCTCACACTCCACACCGTTGATCACGAAAAACTCGACCTTGTTGCCTTCACGAATCGTGAACTTGATCGGTGTAGGAAAGGTCGCACCCCCCAGTCCCACTATCCCCTGATCCCGAATCAATTCCATGAGGTCCTGCGGGTCCTTGCTCCGCCAGTCTGCTTCCGCAGTTCTACCGGTCTCGAACTCTCCCTCGAACTCTATGACCACAGCCTTGCTGCGGATTCCCGTGGCAAGGTAGATATCCTTGATTTCTTTTACTTTGCCGGGGATCGAGGCATGCACGTTAGCGGAAAACACCCCTTGAGCCTTTCCAATTAACATTCCTTCCCGCACTTCATCTCCAGGAGCGACCAAACACTCCGCCGGCGCTCCCATGTGTTGCTGCAGGGCAATCACCGCTTCCGGTGGAATAGGAGCATTTCGGATTGGAATATCATTGCTCAAAAATTTGTAGTCATGGGGATGGACTCCACCCCCCGGAAAGGTGCGTACCTTTGAAGCCATACTGCCTGTCAGTGCCTCCTAAGCGTCAGACTCCTAGTAGCATACAATACAGATGCTGTCAAATTAAAATGCTGGGGAACAAGAAAACTAATCAAAAACAAGAGGACCAGAAGGGTGCCGATCCCGGCTCTGCCGATCGGTTCTGTTACGGCGACCGTCTCCACCGTACCGGCAATTTCCTGGTCCGCGAACAGCCGGTCGACGCTTCCCGGCGCCGCCCGGCCAAGAGTGCCTTGAAGCCATGATTCCTTGAACTGCTTGACTACCCGAAAAGTCTTTTGTATCCGGAAGGCTTGCGAATCGACGTGATAGTCGGAAATAACAATTCGTTCGCCCATTCTCGGGAAGGCATAGGGACGGCCGAACATCAGGGACTCCTGATACGCTCGATGAGTCAAGTAGTCGGCTAAATTGGGAATTCCGCTGCCGCTGGAGATATCGGACAGGGCTGCCAGAGACCTCCACGACAGATCCGTCGAAACGCTCGTAATCGGTTGCATCTGGATCTTGTAGGAAACGGGGTCAGACAGAAGCCTCCCCAGCCGCAGCGCGGGATAGGAACCGAGCACGATAGCGGCCAACAGAATGTGCAGGGTCGCGTCCCGAGAAATCGTCCTGCGGCGTGGATGGAAACGGTCCAATATAGACAAAGGTTGAAAAGGCGGATGAGCCCGCCGAAATCCCTCGACAACTAAAAGCCAATATACAAGGGCACTTGCCACGACCCCGCCGAGGACCGCGAATAACGCGCCGAGCAAAGGCGCAGGATAGAGGAGAAGCACTCCCAGCCCTCCCGCAACCGCAACTGAAATCGGAGGGCGGGAGAGAATAACCCGGTACCAGCGATTTTGCCGCGAAGGATCGTCCCTCGAAAAAAACAATCCCTCCCGCCACCTCGCGTACTGCCATTCGAGAAGATGTACCCAGGCGGGCATGATAAGAAAGAAGGCGAGAAGAGGGGGGAAATCGGAGAGCATTACGAGGAGCAGCCAGGGAAGGGATGCCAAAATAATAGCCAATCGTATCATCCAGTTCGAAGCCAAGAATCCAATTACGACGCAGTAGGCCAGGAACAAAAGAAATCGAATCGATCTGTCCAGGGGATCGAATTCGAGTAACCGCCATCGCACCCCGTTCCTTCCCAGAAGCGCCAGCAGGTGAAGATAACTGGACAGCGCATTCCTCTCGGTACGTAGGTACACGACTTCCCAAAAGCCTTCCCTCGTCTCGCCCTGTTTGCCTGCAGCTACTGTGAAAAGGTTCGCGATCCGTTGCAGGTACGGATCGAAGCGCGGGTCGAGAGCATCGAGGCGCATAGGCAGCTGGTGTACAGGGATCGATGCGAACCCGGCAAAAGTGTTGAAAGAGACCTTGGCCGTATACCTGGAAACCACACCCTCGAAGCGTCGGTTCTCCGCGATGCGCAGGATCAGCTGTTCGGTTATCTCAGATTGTTCGATATACAGGGTGTAGTGTTTCTTCCAAGTCCGACGGCCGACCAGGTCCGGCGAGATAGCCAGTAGAGAGCCGGCCGATGCAATCAAGGCGCCTACGAGCAAGACGCAGAGTGATCGAGGAACCCCCGGGGCACGAAAGCGTGAGAAAAACATATCAGATTCTGTTAGACTGTTAGTTTCACCGTCTATGACGGAGTTTGTCAAGATGGACTGGTAGAGGAAAAAACAATATATTTTGTCTACCAGGTACTCCGGAGTCCTATGATGTATGAAAACACGAAAATAATGACCTTGAGTGAAATGGCGGACTATCTGAAGATCGCCAAACGGTCTCTTCTGCGCATGGCCCAACGCGGTGACATTCCGGCGACCAAAGTTGCGAGTCAGTGGCGGTTCATGCGCTCCGTTGTCGATGACTGGTTGATCTCGCGGATGAAAGCCCTACCGGATCGGGAGCTGGAAACTCTGATCGAATCGGACAAGCTTCCCCTACCCCTTTCCGCCCTTCTCCGTCCGGAATTGGTGCGGTTGGATATCGAAGATAGCGATAAAGAGGCGGTATTGGAGTTGCTGACCGAGCTTCTGGTAAGGGAGAAGCTTCTCGACGAGGATTCCACACCTTTCAGAGAAAAGCTCAGCGAACGGGAAGAGATGGTTTCCACCGCGATTTTTCCGGGAATTGCCATTCCCCACGTCCGTAAGCCCGAGGAATGTCCCGTCCCGGAACCGCGGATCGTCATTGGCATATCCCGAACCGGAGTGGATTTTAACTCCCTCGACGGGCAACCGACCTATCTCTTCTTTCTCATCTGCGCTAATCAGGTGATTCTGCATCTAAAGATCATCGCCGAACTGGCGCTTATTTTTCGCAGGCCCCACCTTGTAGATAAACTGAAAAATTGCCGGGATCCCCACCAGGTTCTCGAGATTCTGCTCTAAGATTGACATCCCGGTTTCATCTCAATACACTCTCGATTGGAACCACCACTGAGAATGTCCATTTTTAAGACCAGCTACTATCATCTGGTTTACGCCCTGCGCGGGGTGCGGGTTTTTGCCCTGGTGGGCGGAAGCGGCACGGGAAAAAGTTTTCGGGCAAAACTGGTCGCAGAAAAGTACGGGATCGAGATCATCGTGGACGACGGATTGCTGATCCGAGACCAGAAGATCTTGGCGGGTCGCTCGGCAAAAAAGGAAAAGGGCATCCTGGCAGCCATCGGTACGGCCCTGTTTGCCGACGACAAACACGCCGAAAGCATCCGTCAGGTGTTAAGCAAACAGCCGTTCAAACGGATTCTCATTATCGGAACATCCGAGAAGATGGTGAGGAAAATCGCCAAGAGGCTTCAGCTTCCACACCCTTCAAAAATCTTGCAGATAGAGGATATCGCCTCCCGGGAGGAAATCGCCACGGCGATCCGCTCCCGCAACTCCGAAGGCAAGCACATCATCCCCGTGCCCGCCCTGGAGGTTAAGAGAAGCTATCCCCACATCTTTCTCGATTCGATGAAAATCTTCTTCAAGAGACGCTTTCAGCCCCTCAAATCGGGGAACATCATAGAAAAAACGGTGGTACGGCCCGAGTATACCAGTCGGGGCAGCGTCAGTATCTCCGAGGCTGCGCTTACCCAAATGGTGATTCACTGTGTTCAAGAGTTTGACAGCTCGATGAACGTGGAAAAGGTGATTGTTGATCGAGAACGCTCCGAGTACGGGTTGGAAGTTGTTCTTAACGTACCTTTGCGGGGACAGGCGGCCGCCCCCCTGTACGAGCTGCAGGAATACATAGCAAAGAATATCGAAAGCTTCACAGGCATGATTCTCAAAGAGGTGAACGTAACCATTGGCAGAGTATCCAAAAGGTCAAGACAGACGGGTAACGAGTAATATCCTTCTCACCGTCATTACGATTTTTATCGCCGGGATCGTCCTCCGCCTTGCCAGGTCCGTGTTTATTCCTGTGCTGATTGCCGCTTTCCTGGCCTACCTCATGGACCCTTTGGTTGCCTTTCTTCGTAAACGCCGGGTACCGGTAATCGCAGCCGTGATCATCGCCGGCGTTGTTTTTTTGGGCGTCTTTTCCGTGTTCAGCTATATCCTGTATGACAACAGCCTCGCCTTCGCCAGAAAGATACCGAGCTACCAAGCCGCCTTTGTAAATATGCTTACCGGTGCGGCGAAGCGATTCCAACTACTGACGGATGATTTCTTCGAACTACGGGTCCTCGATGAACTGAGAAAAATACAGATCGGTCCACTCGTATTGTCCACTGTCAGCTCTATCGCCAATCTGCTGGCGGATTTCCTCTTGGTCTTCCTCTTCTCGCTACTCATACTGGCCAGCAAGTACGGTGTGACCCGAAAGCTCCTCCGCAGCTTTCCCCGAAAAGAGGCCAAGAAGATCGTCATGGTGCTGCTTCGTATCGACAGCGACCTACGCAAGTACGTGGGGATCAAGAGTTTCGTCAGCATGATTATAGGTGTATCCAGCGGGGTCGCCCTGGCCCTTTTTCAGGTGGAGTTCGCAATCGTCCTTGGTTTTTTAACCTTTGTGCTCAACTTCATTCCTTACCTCGGATCGTTGTTTTCAGTTCTGATACCTGTCCTGATTGCCCTGGTGCAGTTTGCTTCCATCGGGAAGGCATTGTGGATATTCATCGTTCTCGTCATCCTGCAGAATCTGGTTGCCCAGCTCCTTGAACCCAAACTGGTGGGATCGGGCCTGAAGATCACGATTCCGGCTGTTTTTTTCGCCCTGTTCTTCTGGGGTTGGTTCTGGGGAGTTCCGGGGGTGCTGCTGGCCATTCCCATGACCACATCCCTCAAAATCATCATGGAAGATATTCCCAATTTGCGCCCAATAGCCATGCTTCTGGAAAAAATGCCCCGAAGGCGTAAACGCTCGCAATAATAATCATTTGACATCCCCCGGATGTCGACATAATATTACGAAGTGCATCGCAATCTTCCTTATTATGATGAGAAGATTGCGATTTACAATCCGTGGGAGGCCTATGAAAACGTTGCCACTTGCTGCAGTCCTTCTGGGACTGCTCCTCCTCTTTTCAGCCAATCAGGTGGCTGCCCAGGATCAGGAGCTTTACAGCTGGTCCAGCAAGCACTATCGGGTGTTTACTGATTCGAATATCACGGAGTCGATGGAAATCGCCCGCAAGCTGGAAGCCGCCCTCTTGCTTTTCAACGAGTTCTTGCACTACGATCTCGACCAACTCAAGCTTCCGCTGCGGGTACGCGTTTTTTCCAGGAAGGAAGCCTACGACAGCTATCTCGACCGGCTCATTTCAGAAACACGTTCGGATTTCGTGTATATTTCTTACAGCGATCCCGCCCGCAGTGAGCTGGTCGGTTTCCAACGAGAAGAGAAGGACTTCAGCGCTTCGCTGCTGCACTATGGATTCATTCAATTTCTCTCCGCCTTCGTGCCCAACGCTCCCCTCTGGATCGAAGAGGGTATGGCAACCTATCTGGAATACTCCCAATACGATCCGGCGACCGAAGGCTTCTGCTGGACTGCGAACTATGCCTGGCTGGATTATCTCAAAAAGATTTTAAAGCGCGTCGAGAGCATCGACAAATACACCCTTCGCGATCTGTTGCTTATCGACAAGGAGCGGGCCCAGGAGAATATCGAGATTTTTTACCCCACAGCATGGGGCTTGGTACACTTTCTTCTCCAGAGCCCGGAGAAAAGCCACAATCGCATTCTTTGGGAATCTCTGGACGCCCTCGACGGCACGGCGTCCCTGGGGGAAAACTCCCGCAGAGTTCTCGAACGGGCTTTCCGATGGGTCGATTTGGCGGAACTGCAAAGGTCTTTCGAGTCTTACAGCAACTCTCTCATGACATTCAATGACCTGGTACGTCAAGGCGTCGAACAGTACGGCACGGAGGACCTTTCAGCAGCCCAGGCGAGCTTCGAGCGGGCTCTCAGACTTCGAAGCGATAACTACATCCCGTACTACTACCTCGGTTTAATCGCCTATCAGCAAAAGGATTTTGATGTCGCACGAGACTATTATCGCCGGGCTTCGGATCTGGGTATCGATGCCGGCCTGATCAATTACGCCTTGGGAGTGAATGCCTTTGCTGATCAGCGCTACGATCAGGCAACGGAGTTCCTGCTGAAAGCCAAAAAGCTGGACCCCGAATCCTACGGTGAAAAAACGGATTCCTTGCTCCAACGCATAGAAATCATGCAGTAACTTAAAGATCCTGTCTTTTCTGCCAGCGCAGCAGCAAACGCGCCGCTCTCTCGCTTTCTTTGCGCGAGGGAATCAAAGGTCGGCATGTCTCCTGGACCCAATCCACAACGGATTCAACGGTGTCCATCCTCCAACGCCTGGAAAAACTCTTCATAAGATAAGCCAACATAGAGCCTCTACTCACTCCGTGGACAGGGTCGTTTTTCATGCGCTGGTCCAGAACCCCCAAGCCGGTGCGCATACTCTCCACCATCTGGCGCCGTCCCAGTGATCGCCAGTGCTCGTGAAGTGCCGGCATGAATACCTCGAGAAGGCGCAGCCGGTAGGCGCGCAAGAAAATCCCCGCCGCATAGCCGCTGCCTAGGATCTTGTAGACCTCTTCGGTCAGACGGGCTGCCGAGCACTCGGCCAGCTTGTGCCGATGTCTCTTGATCGCAGCGGTCACGGTCATCGGCAGAGGAAAACCAGTCAGCTCCGCGTATTTGATGCCCCTGATCATCCGTGCAGGATCTTCTCCAAAAGAAGCGTCGGTGGGGATGAGTGTACAGATCTTTCCTTCCTGAATGTCCCTGTAGCCGCCGACAAAGTCGATGATGATCCGGCGCTCCGGACAGTAGTACAGAGCATTCAAAGTGAAATCACGACGCCAGACATCTTCTTCCATTCTGCCGTAGATGTTGTTGCTCTTTTGTTTTCGCTTCCCCCCGCGGCGAGGTTCCTGGCTTTGGCTCGAGCGGAATGTACTCACTTCGAGAATCTTTCGCTTCCCATCCCGTTGGACATAAATATGTACCAATCGAAACCGCCGGCCTATGATCCTGGAGTTGCGAAAGATCTTGCGGATTCGGCGGGGGAAAGCGTCGGTGGCGATATCGAAATCCTTCGGCTTCAGACCGGTAAGCAGATCCCGCACGGCCCCCCCCACGATGAATGCCTTAAATCCCTCTCTGCGAAGCCGACGTATGATCTTGTGTGCATCCCCGTCGATCAGAGCAGGATCGATGTGATGATCTTCAGCGGTATACACTTCCGCCTTTTTGACTGGTTTTCCCTCCGGGGAGGTGCCGTAGCGAATAAGCAAATTCTTACGTCCAGGTTCTACAAATTGAAGTGCTCCCTATTGTAGTGATCGTGCGCGTTCCGTCAAGCTTTGCTGTGCTCAGGGGTGCGCCTTGACAGAAAGTGAAGCGATAAGGATACTTTTTAACAGCAATCATGGCAGAGATCATCGAACCCAGAACACTACGGGGTTTCCGGGATTCCCTTCCGGAGACGGAGTCCAGGAAACTAGAAATTCAGCAGGAGCTCACCCGGGTGTTCCGCTCCTTTGGCTTGGTTCCTATCGATACGCCGGCTATGGAATATGCGGAAATTCTGTTGGGCAAAGGTGGGGGGGAAACGGACAAACAGGTTTACCGCTTCCTCGACCACGGACAGCGGGACATCGCCCTGCGTTTCGATTTGACGGTGCCTTTTGCCCGCTTCATGGCCGCCCACTATCACGAACTCCCCCTGCCCTTCAAGCGTTATCACATGGGAAAAGTCTGGAGGGGGGAAAACACCCAACGGGGTCGCTACAGAGAGTTCATCCAGATCGATTTTGACATCGTAGGTGTCGACTCAGCTTCGGCGGATTTTGAAATCATGATGATCATGGCAGAAAGCATGGGGGCTCTCAAGATCCGGGAATTCCATGTTCACTTCTCCCACAGGCAGCTTTTCAACGAACTGCTGGAGACCATGGGTATGGCAGGTGTTTATATGCCCGTCCTTCGGGCTATAGACAAGTTGAAAAAAATCGGGGATCGGGAGGTAGAAGCTCAACTGATCGAGATAGGCGGTAAACAGCGGGCTCGGGAAATCCTTCACTTCATCACCACGGAGACAACGAATAGGGAAACTCTGAACAAACTGTGTTCCGCCCTTCCGGAGGGCGGTCAGGCTGTGGCCAGGCTGGAGAGCATCCTGCAGTGCGTTGAGTCCTGCGAGCTGGATTCGGTTCTTCTCCTCGATCCTTCTATCACCCGCGGACTGGATTATTACACCGGAGTAGTTTTCGAAACCTTCCTTGATCGGGTTCCAGATATCGGGTCGGTCTGTTCAGGGGGCCGCTACAACGACCTCGCCTCGCTTTACACAAAGGAGAAACTTCCCGGCGTCGGGGCTTCCATCGGACTGGACCGTCTTGTATCTGCTCTCGAAGACCTGGGGGTTTCAAGCTCGGCAAAAGCCGCTCCGGATATCCTGGTTTTATTTCTCGATGAGTCTCTATTAGGGATCTATCACAAACTCAGCAAATCTCTACGGGAAAACGGACTTTCTGCAGAGATCTATCCCAGCGAGAAAAAACTCAGGTTTCAGCTGAAGTACGCGGAGAAACGGGGCATTCCCCTGGCCGTTTTCCACGGCGAAAACGAAAAGGGGCGAAACGAGTACAACCTGCGAGACCTACGCACCCGGCAGAACTACGAAGCCCTTAGCTTTAAAGGCCTGTTGATCAAGGCTTCAGAACTTCTAAAATCATCGTCGGGGAAATAGCCGGCCAATAATCGTGGACCCCTTACAGCTTCCTGTATATCAGCAAAAACAGCGTGTACTCAACGCCCTGGACGATCACCAGGTCATCGTGGTCGAAAGCCCGACAGGCAGCGGCAAGACAACCCAGATACCCCAGATCCTCCTGGAGGCCGGCTACGGCCAAAGCAAGGTTATCGGGGTCACCCAGCCCCGGCGGATCGCGGCGGTATCCGTTGCCGAGTTTATCGCCCGGCAGCGGGGCACGAACATCCCTGAAACAATCGGATACAAAATGCGCTTCGAAGATCGGACAGACCAGAGAACCCGCATCAAGATCATGACGGACGGGATCCTGCTGCAGGAGATCAAAGCAGACTACAGCCTTTCCCGGTACAGCGTCATCATGGTGGACGAGGCCCACGAGCGAAGCTTGAATATCGATTTCATACTGGGACTGCTCAAGCGAATTCTCGAAGAACGCCCGGAGTTCAAGATCGTCGTCTCTTCGGCAACGATCAATGCCGAAATCTTCAGTGAGTATTTCGACGGCTGTCCCATCGTCAATATCGAAACACCGATGTACCCGGTTCGGATTTCCTACGAACCACCGAAACCGGGAAGCGGTCCGGAAGCGAGGAATGAGAAAATCGCCCAAATTGTGGGGAATAACGAGCCGCGGGGGGACATCCTGATTTTTCTGCCCGGAGAGGTAGCAATCAAGAACTGCATCGCCCAGATACAGGCCTTGCCCATTCGCCGAACCCTCAAGGTGCTGCCTCTGTATGCCCGGCTGTCCTCGGAGGAGCAGGAACGGGTTTTTCTGGATTACCCGGGAAAGCGGAAGGTCATCGTGGCCACGAATATCGCTGAAACCAGCGTTACCATCGACGGGATTACCTCGGTGATCGACAGCGGATTGGCAAAAATCAATTTCTACAACCAACGCAACTACACCTCCTCGCTGATTGAAGTTCCCATCTCACGAGCCTCGGCGAATCAGCGCAAAGGACGGGCCGGAAGAACACGCCCGGGCGTCTGTTATCGTTTGTACTCCCGTAAAGACTACGAGCTCCGCGCCCTGTTCACCACGGAGGAGATCCTGCGCACCGATCTATCCGAGGTGGTGCTGCGCATGGCGGAGCTGGGGATCAGAAATTTCGAGGATTTCGATTTTCTCTCCCCACCAAACCACGAAGGGATCCTGAGCGCCATCGAAACGCTGCGGCTTCTCGATGCGTTGGATGAACATAGGGAGGTCACTCCAATCGGACGGCGCATGCTGGACTTCCCGATTCTACCCCGACTCGCCCGGGCAATCGTGGAAGGGATCGACAAATATCCGAACGTGGTCGAGGAAATCCTGATCGGGGTGGCCTTTCTTTCCACGCGCAATCCCTTCTTCCTCCCCCCCGGCGAGGAGTTGGAGGCTCGAAAGGCTCACCATACCTTTCGCGACCCCATGGGAGACTTTATCTCCTACCTGAAACTATTCCGGGCTTTTAGAAAGAGCAAAAATCCGGAGAACTTTTGCCAGCGCTTCTATGTGGACCTGAGGACGATGAACGAGATCGTCAACATTAAAATTCAGCTGGAGGAAATCCTCGGGGAACTTGGAATCCCGGTAGGTTCAGGGGGGGAGGCTGCGGACTATCTCTGCGCCATCGCCCGCGGACTGATCCAGTTTGTCTGCGTACGATCGGGCAATGGGGTATACAAAACGGTAACGGCCGGGAGGATTCAGATCCATCCGGGATCCGTGATGTTTCGCGAAAATCCCCAGTATATTGTCGCCGGGGAAATCGTCCGCACTTCGAGAACCTGGGCTCACTCGGTGTCCCCGCTCCGGCGTGCCTGGCTGCAACGCATCTCTCCCCTGCTGGCCCAACAGTTGATCGGCCGCGCCGGCGGCAAAACGGATAAAACCGGACCGCCTAAAAAGAGGGATTTTACGAACTATGTGAAAATTGGCGGAGAGCTGTTCGAGGTGCGGGTCGAAAAAGGAAAGAAAAAAATTGTCATCCTGCCCTGGAACAAAATCCGGCCCCTGGTCACCGCCGGGGATATCACTCTACTCCCCCACTATCAAAAACTACGGGGCAAGGTCACCTTCGAAGGACATGATCTATTCAGCGGCATGCGGCTTTCCACGATATTGAGACTGATTCCCCGTATAGATCCGAAGGCAGGCATTCTGGAACAAGCACCCGAGGGAAGTTACACGGTGCCGGAGGATTACCGGCGTTTGGTCGAAACGCTGCAGGATTTGCTGAAGCTTTGCCGGTTGAAGAACAAGAAGAAACGGCTGGGGTTCCTTGCCCTCAACAGCGACGGCCGGGGCACCTACTGGTTTCGCGGAACCCGGAATTACCTTACAGCGCTGAACGAAAGCCTCTACAGTCTTGAAACCCTGGCGGATATTCGCGAGGAATCCCGACGGGGTAGTGAGGAGATCAATCGTTTGTACAGGGAACTCTCGGAAGGTTTGGGGGAGCTCTGAGGGCTCTCAAGGGTTCAATACAGCTTCCGGTTCAGGTTTACAATAATTTCCTCTTTCCCCAAAGCTGATGGAGCCACCACTTTGTGCTTCAGGAGATCCGCGATGGTTTGGGAGATCTCCTTTTCACCGATTCCCAGTCGGTTGCGAGCCCATTCCAGGAATTCGCTCAAACGCACCCGGTGCCCCTTGAAGGTCGATGTGCCCTTTTCCTGGGCGTATTGTTTGAGCCCGCTGAAGATCTGATTCTGGCGGTTGGTACTGGCTATGTTTTTAATGATGAGATTGGCCTTGCGGATACGTTCGGAAAGGATGCGGATCATTTTCTTGGCAAAATCCGGATTGTTCTCGATCATTGTATCGAGCAGAGTCTCGTTCATCACCAGCATACGGCAGGATTTCAGGGCGATGGCCGTGGCTGAACGGGGTTTTTTCTCAATCAGCGCCATCTCACCAAATATGTCCCCTTCATGAAAGGTGATCAGGGTCTTGAAGGTCTTGGCAGAGGTGCGCTTACGGATTTCCACCTCTCCTTGGATGATGATAAACATCACATCCCCCGGCTCACCTTCTTTGAAAAGCACCTGCCCCGGCTCAAAAGTTTTTACATACTTCTGGTAGATATTCTTGGTAATCTTCATGGGAATATCCTCGCGGAACTCCGAAGCGTTTGGACAATCAGCTTCTCGTCAACTTCGGTGACAACAGTATCACCGATTCCACGCTGAAGCACAAGCCGAAGTTTTCCTCCCCTCTTCTTTTTATCGACCTGCGCGGCCCTTAAAATCGACTCCGGCTTCACCCCTTTCAGGGTCTGCAGGTAGAACCCGTACGACCGGAGCACTTGACCTACCATTGCGACGTAGCTGCTCTCGGCCAGACCGATTGTTTCGGACAGTTGTGCAGCCTGGAACAAGCCCCAGGCGACGGCCTGGCCGTGGCTCCAAGGCTTGAACCCGGTTTCCGCTTCCAGAGCATGAGCAAAGGTATGTCCCAGATTCAGGAAGGCTCGTTTCCCCTTTTCCTTAAGATCTTCCTCAACGATGCCCGCCTTCACGGCTATACAGCGCCGTACGATCTCTTCCATCACCCCCGGATCCCTGGCCAAGACCCGGTCTTTTTGCTCGAGAAAAATCCCGAGCAAGGTTTGATCGCCCAGAAGCGCCGTCTTGATCGCCTCGCCGATACCGGATATGAACTCCTTGTCAGAGAGATGTTTCAACACGGATACACAGATCCATATTTCTTCGGCGGGATAGAAAGTCCCGGCCATGTTCTTGTATCCACCAAGATTGATCGCAGTCTTGCCGCCGATCGCAGCATCAACCATGGCCAGAAGGCTGGTGGGGACAAGAAACAAACGACTTCCCCGCATGAACAGGGACGCACTGAAGGCCGCTAAATCGCAGATCATGCCGCCACCCACTCCCACGATCAGACCATCGCGGCCTAACCCTGTTTCAAGTGCCCTATGCAGTATCCGCCGGGCTCCCGACCAACTCTTGCTCCCTTCTCCCGGGGGAAGCACGACCCGGGAGTACTCTGCCTTACCGGGTGGGGGGAAGAGTTTTTGGGTGTTTCTATCGAATACAAGAATGACTCCGGAACCACTTGAAAATCTAGCCGGCTCAACCGAAGAGGAGAAAATGATCGATGAGGGAAAATCCCCGAATTGGAAGTGCAGGCTACCGTTTGCTTTCACGACACTTCACCTCCCAAGGATCGATATACACCGACGAAATCCGGGAATGAGACCTGGGCGGCCTCGAAGCCGGAAACGGTCACCCCTTCGCGAACACCCGCGCCGAGAGCAGCGGCGGCCATGGCGATGCGGTGGTCTCCCGCTGGATCGACCAGGCCGCTTCGAAGAGCTTGGGGACCGTCAAGAAAAAAACCATCCTCGGAAAGCTCCACAGTGCCCCCTACAGACCTAAGAAGATTGGCCACGGCGGCGAGGCGGTCGCTCTCTTTGTGGCGCAGTTCGCCGGCGCCTCGGATACAGGTAGTCCCTTCGGCGAACGCACCCAGTACAGCGAGCAGAGGTATCTCATCGATGAGAGAGGGAATTTCTTCGGGATCGACCTCTGTACCGTGCAGTAGACCGGGCAGCACGTGCAGGGTGCCCCAAGGCTCTCCCCCGGTGGGCTTTTCCTCTTCCAGCTCGAGTCGAGCCCCCATACGCCTTATCACCTCGATAAAACCGAGCCGGCTCGGATTCAAACCGCATCTATTGATCCGCAGCTCCTGCCCACAGATCAGGGCTGCGGTGATAAAGAACGCCGCAGAGGAAATATCTCCGGGAACAGTCAGCTCAAATGAAGATATGCGGTCCACCGGCTCAACAGTCAGCCACTGTCCTTCCCGATCTAAGGGCAGACCGAGGAACTCAAACAAGCGTTCGGTGTGATCCCTCGAGCGGGTAGCGCCTCCGATTCGCACTTTTCCCTCTGCTCGTAGGCCGGCGAAAATCAGGGCGCTCTTTACCTGCGCACTGGGAACCGGAAGCTGGTACTCAACTGGCTGGAGGTTTCCCGCTCCGGATGCAAAAACCAGCGGTAGATACCGGCCCCCTTGGCGACCTTTGATATCGGCGCCCATCAGACGCAGCGGCCTGACAACTCGAAGCATTGGCCGCGACCTAACAGAGGCGTCCCCTGTAAGAACTGCAAATAACTGCTGCCCCGCCAGTAGCCCCGCCAGCAGTCTAGTGGTGGTCCCCGAGTTCCCAGCATCTATTATGTCCGCCGGCTCTTGAAAGCCCCGAATTCCTATGCCTTCGATCTTCAATGAAACTTCAGAATCTCCATCCCGTTCCTGCGCAACGGAAACACCGAGCGCCTCCAAACAGCGCCGCGTCGATATACAGTCTCCGGTGTTCAGCGGATTGTGCACATGACTCAAGCCCTCCGCAATACCTGCGATCATCAGGGCTCTGTGAGTAATCGATTTGTCCGGCGGCGGGACAATCTGCCCGCTCAATCCTTTTGGGGCGTGAAAGGTGAGGGTCATTAGAACTGCCAAGTATCCTTAAAGTCGAGGATTTGTTTGTAATTCTTGAGCTTGGAGATGGCCTTTTCCTGGATTTGCCTTACCCGTTCCCTGGTGATACCGAGCAACTTTCCCGTCTCTTCCAAGGAGTGCGGGCCGTCGCAGTCCAATCCGAAGCGGAGTTTGATTATCCTCATCTCTCTCTTGCTGAGCCTGTGCAGAACCCTGTGCAGGGTATCCTGGAGAGTCAGGTGGAAGACCGTTTCGAAGGGTGCATCGGAGTCACGATCTCCGATCAGATCCACAAGCCTGGTGATATGATTGGCATCTACTGGCAAATCCAGAGACGTGGTCTCCTGGCTAAGCTTGTTCACAAGAATAATCTTGTCCACATCCGTATTCATATAACGAGCCATTTCCTCCGCCGATGGATTTCGACCGAGCTCTTGAGTCAGGTGTTTGGCAACCATGTAGCATTTCTTAATCGTGTTGAGCATATGAATCGGTATACGGATTAATCGTCCCTTGTCTGCCAAGGCTTTGATGATTGCCTGCCGTATCCACCAGGTACCATAGGTGGTAAAACGGCATCCCCTCTTATAGTCGAAACGCTCAACCGCTTCAATAAGCCCGATATTCCCTTCGTCGATAAGATCGAGCAAGGAAAGACCCCGATACTGGAACTTCTTGGCTATTGCCACAACCAAACGGAGGTTACCGTTGATCATCCTGTACTTGGCCTGCACAAGCCGACCCTGGAGAACTTCCCGTTTGTTCTGAAAAACCTTTGTCCGAATGCGTCTCTTACTGTATCGATTCTTTAGCTTTTCCAAGGCTACCCGGCATTTCTCGATCTGTTTTCCTATCGACTGCTCTTCCTCAGCACTCAGAAGGGGATAGCGGGAAATCTGTTTCAGATACAAAGCCAGAGGGTCGAGCTCGTGGTTTTGATTGACTAATGCGGAAGGATCTTCCCTATCGGAGATCTCTCCATCCATGAAAATGTGCCCATCCTCAGGCATTCAACTTCGCGGAGCCAACGAGGGATCTACAGGTTTTCCATTCCGGTATACGAGAAAATACAGCTGAGGTACTCCCTGGTGGACGTTTTTTCCCAACCGTCCGATTTCGGCTCCAGGCGCCACCGTATCCCCCACAGTAACCAGGGTTTCCTCGTTCCCCGCGTAAACATAAGTATAGCCGTTTTCCCCTTCAATGAGTATCACCCGACTGAAACCCCTGTATGGACCGACCCAGATCACTCGGCCCGAGGAAACTGAAACCACCAAATCTCCCGTGCTTCCGTAGATCAGGGTTCCTGTTATTCGTCCGTCGAGATATTCCCTCGTGCCCGGATGCGGCCAGAGCAGATCGGTTTCAGAACTCCCGTTGTTGCCCACGATGGATGCTCCCGATTTCGGCAGATACAGAACCGTACCGACCCTCAGATTGCTGGAATCTGTGATTCCGTTGAAGTCCATCAGAGCATCGAGATCTACCCCGTATTTTCTCGAGATACTATACAGGGTGTCTCCCTTTTCAACTTTGTACTGGGGCGGAATCTGGATTCTCGTGCCTTCGCGAAGAGATTGAGGATTTTCGATCCCATTGTATTCTTGGAGAATCTCTACAGGTACGTCGAATTTTCGGGAGATCCGGTATAGGGTCTCCCCCTTTTTTAGAGTGTAGCTCCCGTTAGCGGCCAGGACCGAGCAGGGAAGCAGGAAAAAAAGAACAAACAACGAGGCGAGCACTGGAATTGAACGTTTTCGGGGGAGCTCTGTGTGCACCGAAGAATTTACAGACGCCATAGTAATAGAGAAACCCACAGAAATCTTCGGCTTTCCCTCCGATAAACTAAACAGAGGAAACTCGGGCCGGGCGGATTTGAACCGTCCGGCCTCTCGGTTCCGAGCCGAATAATTCTTTTTACATACAGGAATTATAGGGTTTGTCAGGCGCTTAGCAAGCATAAAACGCAGGAAATTACCGAAACCTCCGGAATTCTGTTGCCGCTTCTGTTGTAGGTACATCCGTCTCATATTCATCTTCAATACTCTTGTATCAGTCCCTCGATTTCGCTCAATCGCCTAATAATATGAAGCTTGCCACTGTTTATTAGATCCTTAAAACGTTCCTCCACTGTTTCTTCTTGCTTTTTAAATGGGTCAATTCTGTAGTCATGCCGACTGATTATAACGGGGATTATACCGGCTGAAACAGCTACCTCGACATCGACGCTCGAATCTCCTACATACATACATTCCCAAGGCTTAATTTTCATAGAACGCAATGCAACCGACATGATCTCAGGGTCTGGTTTCCATACACCAATTTCTCCTGAAATCACCACTACTGCGAACCAATCGGCTAATTCGTGAATTCTCAATAATTTATAGATTGCCGGTGGATGGTCATAGTTAGTTACCAATCCAATCTTTATGAATCTACTAAGCCTTCTGAACAGCTCCCCAACCTCAATATCAACCGACAAAAAAGTTGCAGCACGATTACAAACATTATCCGCGATCATTCCTATTGCAGGCCAATCTATTTTCCAGTTCAGGTTGTCAGCTACCCTCGCGATGCGTTCCTCGAAAGGTGTATGGGATTCTTGCGATGGTAAGGACCGATCAGATTCCCAAACTAACATGAACTGTTCTTCCGTTGATGTCAGACCATGCTCGACCAATAACGTGTGGAGGTGAGTGAGCGATTTCGGTGATTCATTCGTTTTAGATACGAGAAGTGTTCCCATAAGATCGAACAAAACAGCACGTGTCATCTCGTCGTATCTAAAACTCCGGCGTTTGGAATAATATTAGCTGTCCTGGTATTGAAGGGATGTTCGCTAAGGCCGCGAATAAACCCTGTATTTGGTGTAGCTTCATTCCAGTGCGTAACACCGGTTATACCTTCAAGATCAGCACTTATGTATATCTTCATTAACCAACCAGCAATACTGATACAATCTTATTGCAGATCAAGCGGGAAAAGAATACATGCATTTTTTTCCCACTGCAAGTCACACCATCGTACAATACTGTCGATTAACTGGGAGCAATGGAACGCTGCTTGACGGAATTCGATCGAATCATGAAGGCGAGATACAACGTCTCTATGCGGCCTTAATGAAACAGGGGATTCGAAACATTATCTCGAAGGTCAAGAATTGGGATTACAGCAAGTTAGACACGGTGTCGTCTTTTATACAAGGTATGAAAGCACAGATGTGCGAAAAACATGGTAAATCATGGCCAGAACTATAGCGCAAATTGAAACGGTGGTCGACGTATGGTCGACATTTTCAGTTTATGCTATATAGAGTATTTTGCTATGTTTATTATTCCTTGTATAAAAAAGAAATAAATCGGGCTGGGCGGATTTGAACCGCCGGCCTCTCGGTCCCGAACCGGCCAGAATGATAATATGGATGCAGCACAAGCATATTTCCTGCGTATTTCCAGGTATTCCACGCCGTCTAAGGATGGTTTTTTAAAATCAGGTCAAAATCAGGTCAAAATACAAGGCGCGGTTATAGCTTCTCTTCCCCGACCAGCGCCCTGTACGCTATGCAACTCCCCGAGGTCAACTTGATCACCGTGAATTTTCCGTAATACATGAATCCGGCGGGAAAGGTTTTTCCGGTATGTGTGCCCGATTCCAGCGCCCCGTCCGTGAGCGTTTCGAAGACTGTATCTTCGAGCATCTGGATCGCATACCAGTTGCCCTCGTGCTCGGTGGTATCATCGATCACGTCCTTGCCGAAATGACCGTAGGCGTAGCCCTGCGCCCTGGCCAACGTTCCGAAAACCTCTTCACCCATGGTACTCGCCTCCTCCTCTAGTTTATGACTCCAGCGGGACCGATACCAACGGCCATTGTTATCGCCGCTGCGACTCCCCCGGATGATTTCGAAAAAAGTAAAAATACAGATTCGACGGACGATGCCCCGCTGGCCGTGAGCCGGATCTGAATGAAATCGTTCGACGAAAGATCTATCCCGGTCTCTGGATCATAGGCGACCCAAGACGGAGACCCGGCATCGCGGTCGAAGTTGCCGTCGCTCGTCCGGTACTCAATAGAAACGCTTCCGGTCACCCCGGATAGAGTGACGAATAGCGTGGTCGATTCCCCATACAAACAAAGCACGGAAGAGGCCGCTACAGCAGAGTCGGGAAGATCCAACGTGCCGGTGTTGGGATCTCCCGTGATGGATGCCCCACCTGACAACAACCAGCGGATCCACCCATAATAGTTGGTCCGGGGATAAAGGGTGTGTCCAAAAGAAAAAAACTTTGACGGAACCACCGCAACCGAATAGAGCTCACCTAGTCTTTTGTAACCGAGTACAGTCGGATGAATACCATCATCGTCATAAGCTGGATCGTCCGAGAAATCATCATCAGTTCTTAACCCTCCAGCCCTCCACGCTGAATCCTCGTAGTTTGGACCTACGAGAATCCCATTGTCACGGCCCCATTGTCGGATCATGGCGTTGAGTCGCTTGTACCATTTCTGCTTTAACTCGCCTGAGGCTTCCGGCAGACCTTCAGATAACGATAGGCCATTTTGATTTACGGTATGAGGTGGCTGCTCGGAGACCCTCATCAATACCCCGGCCGCATCGCAATCCGCTTTCATCGCCGTTAGATTCGAGATGATCGTATTACAAACTGTAAGGCACGCTCCATCGGTAGCACCAGTACTGGTAAGGTCGTTCGTTCCACATGCGATAATGTACACAACATCGGGTTCCTCGCTGGAGAGCAAAGCAGCAAGACGGCTGGCTATTTCTGTCGATGTTTCGCCGAAGACACCAGAGTTGTAATAGCTAAACGTTCTAACTATGTCGGCATCAAAGTCATCTTTTTGAAGACAACCAATTAGAGGCGGCCAAACTTGGGACCTTCTGTTCGACGGGTACCCATTCGATCCGTATGCAATTGAATCACCGTGGCCGAGAATGTGAGTGTTCGATGCCCCGCTCAGATCAGTATACTGAAATTTGGTATACCGATACAGATTGTTCGCTTCGGTGTATCTGCTCCATCCCGTATTACCAGCACCAGTTACTCTACTGGCACTAGTATCCTCTGCATACCCATGCCAGATTAGTTCCCAGGATGAACCTACCAAGTGTTCGCAATACGCCCACAGCCGAACCGGATTGGAACCGAGCACCCGTATGCGGAAACGATAAGTGTCACCGTTAACGATCGACGAGGATACCTCGGAGAAAACAATGGAATCCAATATAGTCCATGAAAAATTGTTGTCTCTTATTAATTCAAGGTTGCCATCACCAAAGAACATTCCATACGCATTTTCTGTGCCCTCGGGATCGTTCAGCCGGACCCACAGTTGATCATAGACTGGAATGACTCCAGAATCTCTCAGATGAATCCACTCAATTGCCGCTTCATAATCTGCGGACGGGCTGGGTCGATAGACATAGAGATCTGGGTATGATCCAGGATTCAACCCGACTACAGCCCCACCCTGGATTTGAAAACCGTTACTCTCCTCCGTCCAGCCATTGCCTATCGTTTCGCTGTCTGGTCTGTTAAAATCGTCGGTGAAATCTGGCATCTCCTCTTCTCCTGTTAGAGTTTGGCCACCAAATATCCTCCCAGTGCAGCAAGGACGACGTAAAAGATTCCCCAGCGCTTAGCCTTCTTCAGGTCTGTATGCGCTTTCTCAAGGTCCACCTGCATACCGCTGTACAAACTCGCGCGCTCGTCTAAGCCCTGCTCTCGCGCGTTCAATCCCTGCTCGCGTTCGCCCAAGAGCTGCTCTCTCTTGTTCAAGGAGTTGTCTCTCTCGTCCAAATATTTCTCTTTCTCGCGCAAGAGCTTCTCTCTCTGCTGTTGCGAGGTCTCGATCTCGTCGGAGGCTGTCCCAATCATCTGCAAGCCGCTGTCGATCTCGTTCAAGGAGCTCGTGAGCTCCGGCCAATCCGGTTCCGAGTTGTTTGAGATCTCGCTCCAGACGGGAATTGACAGAACCGAGACCAGACAAATCAAACAGATTCCATTTCGCACCCACAAACGCACCCACCAAGAGGCCGATGACAAGGAATATCGGGATCCATTTCGCATTCATCTACCCTCCTCCGTTTTCGATTCGATAAGACGCTTGACCTCTGGACCCGCGGCTGCCAGGATTCCCTGGCCCCCAATCAGAGTCGTGAGAAGCGGCAGCGCCTCCATGAATATGCCTAACTTGCCCGGGAACACATACAGACAGATCGTGAAGTTGAGCAACAGCCACATGACCTCAAACACCCAGGCTTTTTGTAGTAGGTCCTTCGCGTCCATATCGACAATCCTCACATCTGATAATGCGGCGGATCCGCACCGAGCCCTGTGTCCGGATCAATCGGCGGCCAATCCTGCCCGCACGTCCAACCTCGGGACCTGGCAATATCACCGATCGCCAGGTATTGCTTCTGCATGGCAACGTAGTTCCAGCTCGGCCGGCCCCGCTCGTCCAGCGGTACGATGTCGATCGCCCGGCCGCCCTGGTGAAGAGATAGCTTGGTCACTCCATCCGCATTCGTAACGGTGTACTTGTTCTCACTGGGATGCAGCAGCCGCATGCCGGCGGCCTGGCGCAGTGCCTGCACCACCTCGAGCTGAGCCCGTCCTTGTGCGAAAAGCGCCAGCTGTTCCGCCTGAGTCCTGAGCGTTGAGGTCACTACATATCGGATTCGTTTGTTGTTGACCGCTTCTACAAGATCGTTCGCTTTCTCAACGACTTCCGGAACGAGATCTGTGATATCTGTACTCATAGTTCCCCTCCCAGAGAATTATTGGTCTAGTACTGGCCCAACAATGTATCCAACTTCTTGTTGATTTCTTTAAGCTGAACTTCGATCACGGCCAGGCTTCGCTCGTTCGTGCTCAATCGCGTCTCGTGTTTCTCAAGTTTCTGTTCGACCGTCTGTACCCGCCGGGCCGCATCGGTCTTGGTGGTGGCATAGATCCAACCGCTAATCGTAATGAGCGCCCCTAGAATCACGCCCATAACCTGAATTGCTGTTTTTCCGTTGTTGCTCATGGCTGTCCTTTTCGCGCTTCCAGATCTGCAAGTCGCTGTTCCAATTCCCGCAACTTCGCGTCTCTCGGATCTTCTGGAGGAATCCAATCTTTACCTCCAGGCTCTTTGTCCCGAATCCTCTGCGGGATCTCATCGACAATCTCAAATCCTGCATCGAGCTTGGATTGGTCGATTCTCTTGCCCACGGGGCTGTATTCAACACCACCGTCTGGATATTCCTTCAAATAAAATCTCATATTAGATACTCCGCAGGGTAAGATATATATAGATCAATCGTGTCAAGTTGGACCGCGAATTGAGCCTTACCGTCAGAACTTAACCACACTACAACTTGCTCGCTGACGGGATATACTGCCGAAGCATGATAATACACTCGATGAGAAGCTTCCCCAGCAGCGTGGGGAGTATTAGCAATATTCGAATCCCCAGACTTTCTATAATACACATATCCAGAACCGGCGGTAGAAATTAATACAAGTCGTACTGCTTTCTTTCCATCTGGCCCGACGTCAGAGAAATCTACCTCCAATCCACCACTAAAAGAATCCGCTGTCCAGCCGCTTGTCTTCGTGGCCAGCCAACCAGTACTTGGATCTTCTACTGGATGCCAATCACCTCCGCTCGGTTCTGTGTCGCTATCATCAATGACTACCCGGCCACCGGGTTTAGGCTTGAGCAATAGATCTGCGGCAAAATACAAGGCGGTCCACGCTACACCCCGGTTGACGTGCTGGAAGAATAGATCAGGGTCCATGGCCGTATCGTGAGAAAAGAGAAGATCATCTATCCATCTTTGATGGGAAGCACCACCAGCTAAACTAAGATAGACATTCCCTGTTCCAGCTCCCCAACTTCCAATTGGGGAAAAACTATATTGTGTATTATCTACTCGAAGATAGGCTGTATTTGTATCTGCGTCATAAGTACAACCAATAAAATGCCAGACGTTCGCTGAAAGCGCAGCCGAATATTGTTGAGTAACGGTACCGCCTTTGGATATCTCCAGAAGCATGTAATTTGTATATGTAAATTGTAGTGTGATCCTATCGTTTCCTGTTCCCCATTCGAGAAGGCCATGTGCCGATTGTTGCCCGTCGTGGCGGAACACAAAACATCCTGTTACGCTATCCCCATAATTCCAGTTGGCAGCATAGTGAGCATTCAGCAAGGTATCAGAAGGAGCAAGCGAGTGAGTGCCTTCCCATTTTACAGAAGAGGAATAAACGAATGCGCCCAACGTAATCGTCCATGGATTGTTCCCATGCTGGTCTTGAGCGTTGTTGTTCCACTTGAACAGGTGGTGTGAGCGGCTGGGAATCGGGTCTAATGTCGGGGCATCTCCTATATCATGCAGGAGACCCCGACATCCCAAAAAGGGCCGAAAATTACCGTTACCATCAACACCGCCAAGAGCAATCTGGCGCTCCGTCGACCAAGCCCCTTTTGTGTAGATTTGGAATAAAATTTCATCTTCATCTTCAAAAATTCTCCTATCTCCTTCGTCGGGGCTATCGTAGCTCCCAGTACCGGCATATCCCACCCACATAGCCGCCGCCCGCAACAGCATTGTCTGAACTGCCGCTGCGAGCACATTGTTGGCATAAATGGAGTTTGCAGCATGATCCCCTGCTTCCACCGTCTTTGTCGTGGTATTCGCTGAAGTGGACCAGGAACTGTTTGTGGGTTCTTTCGTTACCCGCCGCACTCGATAATACAGAGTTCTTCCACTCGGATTATCCGCGGCCCCGGTATGTGGAATCCCCCCGTGGACGAGGAACTCAACATCGTGATCTGTATCGGCTCCAAGGGTACCTTTCCAATCGGTCCCATCGAATTGTAGCGAATACCAAGTCGAATTGTCGTCTGAGACTTGGATTTCATAACGGTCAAAGTTTGTAAGATTGAGCTGTCGGTCCCAGGTGATCAGAATCCCCTTTGTGCCGACCGCCTTGCAGATATCGATTGTCGGCGTGGTGGGCGTGGTGGTACCGCCGCCAGCATCATAGCCGCCCTGGATATCGCCGAATGTTGGGGAGGACGGAGGATGGCCAGGATCCTGAACGTCTGGGGGCAGTTCTTCATGTGTAATCGGTGTATACGTCGTATTTAACGTCTGGACATCGTTGGGAATCGTGATGCCCGGATCCCAGTCAGGAATCTCTCCGGAATCAGCTGTGAAGACATCCGGCGAGTAGTCTACCAGATACAGCTTGGCTCCCAGATCTTTGCTCATCTCGATGTTGAGTACCAACATGTCTCGCGTTTCGAGTCCGGCTTCTCCAAAGGCCAACAGGTCTTCGACCGCCGGCGCCTCGGCCGGGGGCACCGCGGTGGTGAAGGTCAGTGTCGTCTGATCTCCAACTACCGTGGTAATCGTCTTGTAGACGACCAGCCCGTCGGTTCTCCGATACCGGACGGCATAGCTTTTTCCCTCTTCCATGGTGCAGATCTCGTCGACCACGATAGAGGCCACGTCAGACCCGCTCATGTTCAGCGATTTGATCCTAGCCGGTTTGATCCCCAGCAGAGGAACATCATGCATGACTCTGACCAGATCTCCGCGGGTACACACCAGGTGTTCCAAATCCGTTGTCAGGCTGTACATCTCCGGCCGCAGTTTCTTGCAGGCCAGCAGGTACCTTCCCATCTTCCATATCTGATCCGGGTCCGTAACTCCTGATAGAGTCACCTTTTCGAACCGGGTGGCGTTGGCTTCACTGTACCCATCGTCGTAGACGATCCGCTCGTCTTGTTGGTACCCAATCTGATCGTTGATGAACTGGATCCGCAGACCGTGCGGCAGATCCTGGAATAGTTTTTCTCCGATGAAATTCTTACTGTTCCGTGGGGTAAACAACTGAACCACGGTAGTTCTGGCCACGTCATGGACTACCGAATAGAGTCCGTCCCGCATAGTGAACGTAGCTCTCCCGGTGAGTGCTATTTGACGCAAGGCCTCCTCAAGCAGGAACGATCCGTCGATCACGTCATCGCAATAATGAACGTTTGTGGTCTGGCACCAGTCGTACCATGCCTCAAGAGTTGCCCAGTCAATCAAGGAATCCGGGACCGGCTTCGGATTCCAAGGTCCCTGCAGGGCGTACAGGAAAGCCGCAGCTGGATTTCTGGTCTCCCCTACAGACCAGTAGATTGGCCCGGATCCACCGCCGTCATATTTCAGGTACTTTCCCTTGGCAAGCACGTTGAACGTATCTACCACTCCGGAGAGCTGATCAGTAGCCCTGATCTTCAGCCCGATCATTACGATCTTGGCTCTGGCCGCAGCACTTACAGGCGGTGTATCCCGCACACTTCGATATGCAGTCCAGTAACATTTGTCTACGATGCTTGTGTCGGTAGCATCCGCCGTGTTCCTGATTACCTTGATATCCCATGCTCCGGAGTAACCCGCAGCAGACACGTCTTTCGTCACTGTCTTTCTAACCTGAGCGGTCGTAGATCCGGTGATATCATTCGTTCCAGAGCCGAAATATCCCATCAGAGCATAACTAGTGTCCGGATCCGTGTCTTTCTTGTAGTACGCTTCGATGTTGACGGTACGGTTTCCCTTATCGCCGCTGTCGTCATACTCGCACAATCCTTGCACGAAGGCGATGTCTACCGAGATCTCGGATACGTTACGCTGTGTTCTGCGGACCATCGGCGTATCGTATTTCAGCAGAACCGACAGGGATTCTTCAAACACTGTCTTCGGGTAAAGAGTAGGAACACTTCCGTCTTGGATCACTTCCGTTGTAACGTCGGAAAACGAAGCGATCGGTGTGTCCCCGATCTTCATATCCGAGATCGTCAGAGGTAAGTAACCCGGAGCAAATAACAGGGTCAGATATTGATCGTTTCCAACGAGAGAGGTAAACGGCTTGGCTGCATAATAGGGGGTGACAAGTCTAGTCCCCAACACAACGGGAACGCTCCCCCACTGTCTTGCCGTGTTTCTGGCACCATGAATCTGAGGCAATTGATCATCTACTTCACCGAATCCCCGCTGCATCATGGAGGCGGCGGCAACAATTGCGCCCCCACTGAGAACCATAGCCCCGCCGATGGACATTAACCCGACGCCCAAGGCCGGAGCAAATAGAGTCAGAACTACTCCAAGAGTAAATGCTATTATTCCCCAAACTGTTACCTTTCCTCCGGTTTCAGTGGCATTCTCCCCGGCTGGCATGTACTTGATCGTGAACTCTGAATCGTTTTTTGGAATCTGATCGAGCTCTTCCCCACGGAGCACTCGGTCCTCAATTACTACAATAGGCTGGAGGTCAGGGACGGCTCGGTTCTCCTCGGCGATCTGCCGGTACGTCAACGAGTCGTATTCTTTCAGCACCCGCCCTGTCTTGAACGGGTGGGCCATAATCCACGCCTTACACACGATAGAATCCTTCGATCCGTCCTCTCAGCCGCAGTCCGTCTATTCGTTCGAGCACCGAATCATGTCCAGACAAAGTGTGGACCACCCACCCATGCCAGTACACTCCCAAGTGGGATAAAGCACCTCGAATCTTCATCGCCACGATATCTCCGTCCTCCGGCGAGTCTACCGGCCGGGCATCGATCAGCGGCCGCCCTTCGGTGATCGCCTCGGCGCTTCCACACCCAGGACCTTTCTCACACACCTCGGAGAGTACAGGCAAACTCTTCTCGAACTCCTCTTTCAGAATCAGCCGGACGAGACCGTAACAGTCCAGCCCTCCATCTGCTCTGGACCTGCCTCCCAGTTTGTACGGTATCCCGACATACTCAGTCATCAGAACAACCCCGGAAAATCCTTCGCCGTGAACTCCAGAGCCGGCACCTTTACCTGCAACCTGTCTTCATAGATCAAAGAAGCCGTGATCGTTTTCAGCGAGTAGGTAACCGACGATAATACGCACTCGAATGGTCCAGCCTCTACAGTATCCGGAGAACTTGCCAAGATCACTTTGAAGGTCACCGTCGGTTTGTCTTGATCAATCGTCCGGATCGCCGTCATGAGCATCCGATCCGTATTGTCGATCGTCAGCCGCACCTCTTTGATCTGTTCAGAATCATCCGGAAGCAACAGTTCAAATGGATACGGCAAATATACATTGCCGCCATGTGTTACTGCTTCTGTGTTGTCCACCACCCTAATCGGCTGAGCCAGATCCTCATGATCGACTTGAAGCAACATCAGGAACACCTCAGAGGTTCCTGGGGCATACATGGCCTGTCGAGCGGTGGCGCTTACGTTTCTACTCACGGTAAAATCTCCACAAGAAAAGTTGCCTCCGCCTCATGCTCGAGCGCCCGAATCTTTGGAGGACTCCTGAACCGCATTGCCACCGCAGTCCCTGTTCTAGGGTGGGTCCAGTTGAATGGCAATGACCCGCTTGCGGTATCCGTCTTGAAAAACGTCTCCAGCGTGGTCACTTGGATATCCGTCAACCTCAATCGAATCATGATCTGTTGGACCCCGGCGGTGAACCTGCGCCTCACCTTCGGTTCCCCAGCGTCCATTTCCGTACGAATCGAGGTGTCTACAAACGTCTCGTCATAGCCGTCACGATCGACTTTTTCTGGTAATGATACCGGCCAATCCATGATTCACCTCACCCCACCGGAATCCCTCGCGGTTTCAATCCGTAGCGATTGCCCAACACTCCGTCCAGCGTACCGTTCGCGGCAACCTTCTTCATGTACGCGCCAACGGTGATCTCTATGAACCTGTCGTCTCCATGACGTTCCTCTCTGGTCTCCACCTCTCCGTCCGTGTAGTTGTTGACCGTCAGATACGTGTTCCCTCCCCTGGAGGCCTCCACGCCCAATCTTCCGGAAGGCATACGCTTCAGGGGCATGATTGCTTCCTCCCCCTCTTCGCCCATCTGTCCCATCCCTCCAGCATAACTGAACCAAGTGGGAGCTCTGACAATCCCGCCAAGAGCAAAGGAATGAACTTTTCCCCCAGGACCGTAGACATTCCCCATCGCATTACCAGTCGACCCGGTCGCCTCGTTGAGCGCCCCTGCTCCGATTGCTACGATCCCGCTGGCTAAAATCAGACTCAACCCGACCGGCCACGCTCCGGCAGCACACAGCTGAACTCCGGCATAGAACAGGAGCTGCGGAAGAGCGTTCATGATCTGGATCCCAATGTTTTTCAGACTTTCCTCAATGCTGTCCGTGCCACTGATGATACTGGCCCCGACACCCTCCAGGAAATCGATAGAATAGGTCTGAAGCATGTTCACCAAGTCATCCTTCGTTTTCTCAATCAGGTCGTTGATGATTTGTTGTTTCTTGGCTGCCTCCTCTTCCTCCCGCTGCATTCTGGACAGGATATTAAGAAGAGCGAGATACTGCTGAACTTGCTCCTCGGTGGCGCCCGCAGAGAGCAACTTCACCGCAATCAGGTCGTTCTCAGAGGATTGCAGCTTATCGAACTCGGCTTCCAGGTCTTCGTAGGCATGATCCAGAAGCTTCGCAGCCGCTACCCTCTTTTTCATGGCCTCGATATCTTCTTGGGCTGCAGGAGTAGGCGGGGGAGTAGGAGATCCTAACAAACCTTCCTGCTCTTTCCTTAACCTCTCCTTCTTAGCCTCCACCCTGGCCTCGAACTCTGCATATTTCTGCTCAATCAAAAGCAAGACATCTTCGTACTCTAAGCCAATACCTTTAAGGGCTTCCCCGCTGGCAGCCAACACCGCCTTCAAAGTCTCCATACCCTGTTCGGCATTACGACCGATCGCGGCGATTGCTTCCTCGCCGAACATCCTACCGAGATCCAGATCCTCAACGTCGAAAGGCTTCCAGCCTTCCCACTCTTCGATACCAAGCAGCTGTTTGATAGGTTTGGGAATCCTGCCTCCCGTCATCGTTTTCATGATCCCGTTGATCACGTATTTCCACCAGTCTTCTCCCAGACGCTCTCCCATCCTCGGGAATATCTTCCAGATCTCTGTCCACGTTGCAAGGATCTGTTGTATAGCAATAGTCGACGCGGCTGTGAGAAATTCAATTACATACCGACCGATGGCTTCCGTATTCTCTGTGCTGAATGTGTCCGTCAATAGCAATCTGAAGATTTCGCCCGCCAATGCGAGAAAATCCTTGAACATTCCCAGATTCAGCGCATCGGTCATCAGTCCGCTGGCTTTGATCACAAAGTCCATTACGTCGTTCAGGGAATCCAGAGCATAGTCACCTACCGCCGCGGCCAACAGCTTCAGATTATCGATCATCGTAGAGAACTTACCTTCGGTGATCTGACTGATCTTCTCCATCATCCCGCCGAATTGAGATCCCTCATCCGTCAGCCGTTTGACCGCCGCCTGGACCTCGGCAAATCCTACTTTTCCCTGGGCTACCAGGTCTCTGATTTGTTCCTGGGGAACTCCCATCACCTCGCCCAGGGCCCGGAAGATCGGAACACCGGCGTTGATGAACTGATACATGTCCTGCATCTGGGCACGGCCTTGAGCCGCCACCTGGCCGTATGCTCTGGACAAATTGATCAATTCCATAGCCTGTCCGCCGGCCGCATCTCCCAACCGTCTCAGTGTGGGAATGATATCGACAGCCGCGATCCCGTATCCCAACAACAGCTTGGTAGCCTGTTCGATGTCCTCGGTTTCCAACGGTGTGAGGGCGGCAAACTCGCGCAACTGAGTGATCAGAACCCGGGCTTTCTCGGTGGACTGCAGCATGACTCCGAACTTGACCTCGGTCGTCTCGAAGGACGCCGCCAGTTTCACGGATTCCGTGGCCGCCATCTTGAGAACATTTGTGAGCTGGGAAAGAGCCCTCTGAGCAAGGTTCGCTCCGAGGAACGCTTTGAACATGGTGCCGACCGAAGTGCCGGCGCCCGATGCCGACCGGGTAAGACCGTCCAGTTGTGTACTGGTAGACCGGATCCCCTCGCCTTTGGCTCTGACTACCAGGGTCTTAATATCCGTCGCCATTCTGAATCCTTTCGGTTATGACCTCTCCGGCAGCAATCTCCATTCCGATCAGAACCTCTATCTCCCAGGGTTCGAACTCAGCCCCGGTCAGCCGACAGTACGCTTCAATCTCCGCGTAGGGAATCGCGCTTCCTCGATACAACCTCCAGAAATGTCGCCACAATCGCTCCCCTCCTTGCGGAACCTGCACACTGTCCAATCTGGAATCATGGTATCCGGTAGACTTTTCTACTTGACTCAGATGATCCTTCAGCGATCCTTGCCCCTGTTTCATTGGCAAGGTCAATCTCATCTCCGCCTGTACCGCAGCGGACAACTGCTCGATTACTTGTTTGGTACAGGCGGTTTGAAGTTTTTTCTTTGTGCCACGAATGAGGATACCTGTTCCCGTAGGAACGGTACTTGGGTCATCAGCATCCTGACGTTCTCCGGAGTGTAGGCCAACTCCTTGCTGTCCCAAACTACGTCTTTCCACCCGAGGAACGCTTCGCAACAGAACTGGATATCCGCATCGGTAGTCACGAAATCGTCTTCCGGTTTGCGTCCTGTAGCGCCGGCAAACACGTTCTTGGAGTACTCACGAGTCTTTCGGTCCTGGGCCCTGGCCAACTGCCGGCTATCGATCCCCCGCAGGAAAAACGTGCAGCCGATCTCGTTCCCGTCGAAATCCAAAGGTTTGAACGGGATCCCCTCCTCGGCCAGAGACACGGTGTCCAACGATTTCAGGTCTTTCATACCACCTCCGGTTTTTTCGGTTTGATTTTTACCTGCCTGACCCACCAGGTTGCTGAATCTTTTCACGGAGACTCCCTCTTGTATTACGCCGGGATGTACTCCCAGATCGCCGTGCAATCTTCCGTGCTGTCATACAGAGCACTGAACGGCATCGCCAGGATGATGTTGTTTTCCGTCAGGTTCTTCTCCGCATCGGTGTACTTGATCCTGGGCAGGGTGAGGCGATAGGAGTTCCCAGCCAAGTCGGTCATGGTGATCTCCAAGCTGGATTCGGTTTCGTTGATGAACTTGTTCAGCATCGTCTCATCTTCGAAGAACACGCTGACCCGTCCAGTGATCCTGCACCGCCCTACGCCCATCCGATATGCGGACTGGGTGAATAGCGGAAACAGCGCCTCAAGTCCGTTGGCAAGAGACATCGAGAAATCGGTAACCACCGACGTTGCAGCCCCCGCTTCTTTCATGCTACCGATGAAACTGTCCATCGGATCGGTGGTAGGCGCCGGATCCGGCGAGGCATCAAGCGGGGTTCCGCTCATGGCCGCTACTTCTTTGGCCAGGAACGCAAGCTCCCCGGTCACGATCCCGTTAAACGGTGCGTTCAAGTTCAGGGAGTTCACCATGCAACCCTTCATCACCTGATACTTGGCGATATCGACGAACCCTTCTTCGAAGGTGAAGAACTTACTGGTCACCCCGGACTTCATGATCTTTCGGGTGGTCGTAGCGGATTCGTCACCGGTACCAGACTCGGTCACCAGACCCGTAGCCGTGGCACAGGTGATAACCGTGGCGGTGACATCGGAGGCGACGAACGTGTCGTTGTTCTCGGTGTTTGTGAATCCGTCGAAAGTGACCTTATCTCCCACCTTCACCCCATCGGTGATCCAGCTTCCGGACGATCGGGTGAACGTCTTCGCTCCAGAATCGACGTCTATCGTCAGGCTCGTCAGGTTGTAGGCTACCGCCAGAGAAGAGAAGAACGCCGCCTCGATCATGTCGTCCTGGCTTCCAAATGAGAGCTCGAAGGGGACCGTCATCTGCCCCTGTTTCGTTCCCAATCGAAGCGACGGAATCGCCCGATCGGAGCGAAACTCACCCGATTCGATCGAACTGCGCACCACCCGGATTCCGCTTCCTCCGGTATTCCGCAGTGTCTTCATGTCTGGAGTAGAAGGTGTCGTCCCCCACTCCGTTTCTGCCACATATACCAGTTGTCGTCTTGAACCTTCTGACATAATCGCCTCCTTACGGCGCTCTGTCTGCGCGATAATATATGCTGACCGGAACCCTCCATCGGTTCCCGTCTTTCAGTCCCGGCCCCGGACCGGAACTCTCGATGACAACGTTGACTCCATCAGCCGTTACCACTTGTCCCCTCGGAAACAGATCGATAACTGCCTGAATTGCAGTATCAGTCTCCGCAACTCCGTCACCTGCTCGGCCGACGACAGTTACCTGGAAGATCCCCACATGCCGGTTGTACCCCCCAACCCCGTAGCTTGCCTGGGTCGGCTGAGCCGGCAACAGCATGGTTTCCAGGTACACCCCCTCCGGTGGATCCTGCTCCACATTCTCCCAGGCGATCGTATAGCCAGCGATCGTGTTCATTCGCGTATTCAACGCTTTGCGGATCGGATCGCTCATAGGCTTTTCACCGCCTCGTCAACGAACCTCTGATACTCGGCCAGAGTGATCCTGACCATTCCCGCCGGCGCCTGCCCCGAGCTCCCATACTCCAGGGGAAGGATATAGGGGACGTTGTTTGTTAAGTACACATAACCGTCTCCTGGAAATGTCGCTACTATCGCCGCAGCTTCGCTGGCCGGCGCTCCTCCCCCTACTTTGGTCTTACGATCAATTTCGCCGGCGGCGGGACTTCCCAGCGTTGTTTGCCAGTTCCCCCTGGCTCTCCCGGTGTCCACGGGAGTACGCAGAATGACGCGAACGAATACATCGAGCATGATCTTGCGGGTCACCGTCTTCAGATCCAGTTTCGTCTTTTCAACGAACTTCGAGATGTCCAGCGCGAAGTCGCTCATCGCCTCACCTGTACAATCGTCAAAAGCACTACCCCCCCGGGGGCGACGTGACTCACGGGCGGAACCACGCCGTATGACTTACCCAGTACAGTGAACTTGTCCTGCGGATTCACAGCAAAATCCCCGGCGATGAGGATCTTGAGATCTCCCCGCATCACGGTTTTGCCGTCGATCTCGCCGGTCTTGTACTCCTCGATCACACCTTTCACTGTGCTGCTGGTCTCGGTCGTTGGTACGCCTCCCGTACTTGGATCGAACGCCCCCCTGGACACGTACACCTTTGTGATCGAAGCTCCGTACCGATTGATCTGGCTGAGAGCCATATTGGCCACGGGACTGTAGTCGAAGCCCATCTATCTCCTCTTCCTCTTCCCGCTCGGTTTGATGTGGATGTGCTTGTAGGATTCGTATCTGCGCTTCGCGGCCTTGCTCTTGAAAGTCTTCGTGCCGCCCTTACACCTCACTCGTACCTTCGCCATATCTATACCCTCCGGATCCTCACTCCGCCTCCGGATCCCCCTGACAGCAGCCGCCCGAGGATCTCATCCACGACCCGATAGATGGTGCCTGCCGGCGCCGACTCGGAGTACTCGGTCTCGATCGGCCCTACCTTGACCCGCCGCACGGCACCGCCACGGTCCTGATCGTCCAGGAGCTCGCCACTCAGGGCCCGCAGGGCCAGCTCGCACGTCGCGTACTTAAGCTCCTTGGGGATCTCACCATCCAGCCAATAGCCGTTGTCGTCCTCCACGTCGTAGCGCGGCCATTCTAAGGCTTGGGCCTCTGACCCACGATAACCCAGGAAGCGGCTGCGATAGTGGCTGTCCAGATATTGGGTAGCCCGGATAAGAGCCGCCTCTTTGGCAGCATCGTCTCCGGTCCAACCGGAATTCGCGCGATCGGCGTGGTAGGTGTTGCACTCGGTGAGGGAAACGTAGCTGTTGGCTGTTTCCAGGCCGGTGCCGTCTTCGACGACCAGGGCCACGGCTTACTCCTTGGGCGGCTCGCTTGCCTCCGGAGCAGGGGCGGGAGACGCTGCAGGTCCCGATGCTTCCTCTTCCGGAGGAGCTGGCGCCTGCTCTTGCCGCGGCTGCTGTGGCTCCTTCCCCTTGGGATCCACCCGCTCCACCTTGTAGCCGGCTTTCGTCAGGATCTTGACAATGAGGTCCTCTTTACCGGCCTCCAGATCCTCGACCCCGTACTGCTTGGCGATGATCTTTAGCTCCGCATCGCTCTTCTGCGCCAGAACCTCGGCAACGGACGGGTTTTCCTCGGGCGGCTCGGAAGGCGGAGGAGACGGCGGAGGCGTAGGTTTCTCGGCAGCCTGGTGGCCGCGTTTGTACACCTCGAGGGGATCCTCGCCCTCGCGTACCTTGAGCACCGCGTATCCTTCAGCCTTCTTGGTCTCGACCTCAGAGGGAATGACCTCGATCATGTCCAGGCCGCCGGGCAGCTTGCGCACCATTCGTACCAGTCGCATGATTACCTCCTAACAGGATAAGAGGGGTGGCTAACGCCACCCCTCGTGTTTGCCTTAGCCCAGAAGCAGAGCGATGTGCTCGCTTTTGGTCGATGCGAACCCCCAGGCGATTCCTACTTCGTAGGAGACCTGGTGGTACTGGCGGTACACCGCGATGTCGAAGGAAAGCCCGCTTACCGGGTCGGTGACGATGTAGCGATCGTCGGCCGAATCTCCGCCTTCCGGCAGCGCCGGCGCCCTGGTTACCAGAGCCAAAGAGCTGCGGGAAAATGCCATGTTGGCCTTGTAGGAGGACTTGGTGACCGCCTTGCCGTCACCGGTTGCATTCAACAGGCCGGGAGCCGCGATCACGATGTCGCCGGCAGCGGCATCGGTGAAACCGGAGGCCACGACGTACTTGTTGAGAGGACTCGCCTCGTCCGCGATGGTGATTACATCACCGGGAGCCACGTCATCGGTGGCTACTCCGCCGTCCACCGCGATGGTGGTCTCTCCCACTACGTCTGCCCCGTTAGTCACGAAGGCGTCGCCGGCACTCTTGGTGTGGGAGGCGACCTGGCCCGATTTGTGGATCATCAAACCCTCGATGGCCGCGATAATGCCCCGGCGGAGCATATCGGTCGTCCCCGCCTCGTTGGCTTTGAACAACGAGGACTGCTTGCCGAGCAGGTTCGCCACGCTGAAGGAATCCAGAACCAGATGCAGGTCACCGGTCGGTGCCCCGTTGTCTTCCAGGATCTTGCGGATCTGCGCGAAATCGGAGAAGTCGTCGGCCGTGGCGAACGGCGTTGTCCCCCCGGTACCGTAGGCGCGGCTGCCCTTGACGTACAGGGACGCCAAGTCGGCCTCGATCTCATTGGCCAGGGTACGCATGGCCTGGGCGAACTGATCGCGGAGGATCGTCGCATAGATGCCGGCGTTGTTCAGGCCTTTCTGCTCCTCCCCGTTCCAAGGGAAGGTGACAGACCGGCTCTTGCTGATGGTCAGGTAGGAATTGCCGATGGTCTCCCCGGCCGGATCCGGTCCGGTGGCTGCCGGCGTGATGTCGGCTGCCGCCCGGGAGGCAACGATCGGCCAGCGGACGGTCTCACCCTTCGCGGCCCGCTCGGCTGCCGTCGCCCGCATGACTGCGGGGATGAATCCTACCAGCTCGCGGGACACTATGTCCAGGGCGAGCATGATTTCGGGGATCAGGTTTGTTAGGGTATTGGCTCCCATAGAGGTGCTCCTTGGTCAGGGCCCTACAGGCCCTAGGGGTTTAAGCCGCGTCGGTCACGCGGCCGCCCTCCTTCACGAACGTCATCTGGTCCGTTGGAGAGAGCTTTACGAACTCCGCTCGAGCCATCTGCTTCGCGCTGGAGCCGCCCCCGGCACCTCCGCTCGCGCCACCCCCGGTGGAGACGCTTGCTCGGATAAATAGTTTGGCCTCGTCGGTCCTTGACCACTCGGCCACAGCTTCGGCGAGGTTTTTCTCGCCGATTGTGGCGACACGCTTGTCGCCGTCGGCCTCGATCTGCACCTGCGGCGCGAAGAACGCTCTTGCGAACTTCAAGCCGGCCTCGGTGACTCCCACCTTAGCCAGTGCATCGGTTAGGCCGTTTTCCACCAGGAGCTGGGTCGTAACTTTCTGCTCGGCCGCCAGTGCGGTCGTCGCCTTTTCCAGCTCCTTTTTGTATTTGGCTTCGGTCCTCTGGACCGCTGCTTCCACGTCCTTCGAGCCTGTGGAGGCCGCCTCCTCGAACTCCTCCATCCACTCTTTCATTTCTTTGACATCCGCCGGGTCAATACCGTCAAACGTCCGGAGCTTTGTCTTGAGCCGCTTCACTTCTTCAAGAAGTTCAGTACGTTTATTTTGAATGCCTTGCTCATTTTCCTCCAACAAGGCCAGGGCCTCATCATCGCCACCCTCTTTCTTCGCCAATGCGGCTTTGATCTTTGCCAGCAGCTCCTTCAAGGCATTCCCCTCCTACTGGGGGCCGATTCTAACACCACAGGAAAAGTCGAATCCACAACAAACGCGAAAAAAAATAAAAAAAAGCACCAGATCCTATCTGGTGCCCTTGATATCTCGAGTCAAAGATCAGCTTATGACCCTACTCGTGGTCCTCCACCTCGATCATGTTGCCCCACCAATCCATCCGGTAGGCTTTGTCATTCGCGATGTATAGATCCACCTGGAACTGGTAGCCGTTATCCAGGGGCAGAGGTTTGGTATGGTCTTCCTCCCGGCTGAGAATCGCGTAGCTGATCCCGTCGGGGAATGCCTTGCACTTCCAACCATCACCCCCGGGAAGTGGTATTCCAATCTTGATTAGGTGTTTGCAATAGAAACACGGCGGCTCATCTGCGCCGTCCGCTGGGTAGGTTTTGTCTTCTTCAGTAGCCATTGGTCCTCATCTCAAAGATACTGCTATTTTGCGAAATTGTCGCGCCAGATCTGTATCAATTCTTCATACGCAAATTGCTTCGGCGGGTCCTGCGTTAACGGGATCATATTCGGATCATCGATCTCCTGTAAGAGCAGAGCTCGCCGGCTTCCAGTTTCGGCATAGCCAATCACACGAAATTTCGCGCCTCGGCAGAGCAGATATTCGTTTTCACCCGGACAAGAGCTTCTGCGGCCGATCCAACCACCGGGTGTTCTTCCTTTTCCCATGATGACTGCTTTGTAACCGCCGGCGTCACCCCATTCCTTTCCGGGAACGGTGCTGCAGGAACTGTAAGCTGGCCACTCAACATATGCCTTTTCTCCAGACTTCCACCTTGACCATTTTTGCTCGATTCCGGAGACATTCGGGATTCCCCGCCCATAAACCCCATCATAAGTAGGCAATTTTGCGATCGCGGTATCGAGATCGGGAGTGGGTCGACCACTCAGCGCTGATGCGTTCATTTGATGATACCCGCTTCCAGTATAGTTAGCTAGGGTAGCCCGTTCTCCCGCTGTCAACGTCTGGCTATTGTAAATATCATCTACAAGTTGATCGAGCTGCTTATAACTTGAAGTCCGAGGAGCTGTAAGATGGAGTGCGCCGACAGGAGCGTTTGTTGGGGTAAACTTGGCAGGGCCGAGGGGGACCTCGGCGAGCTCCTGAGCGATCTTCGCAGCCTGCTTGGCCTGATTGCGCCACTTTAAGAGATAAGCCCAGCGGCCTTCGAGGGTTTTATAGAGCTCGGTGGCTTTCGCTGTCTCCATACCCGAGGCCTGCAGTACGTCCCACAGTGCCTGCTGCGAAAAGACCTTCCCGCCCTGCAGGGTATTGATCGACTTGATAATGTCCGCGTCCGCCACCTTGGCGAATACCTTAGCTGCGGCCGCGTTCTTGGCAGGATCTCGCAGGGTCTGGAGTTCAAGGACCTCCTTCCCGAAGGCCGTTCCCTTCGGCGCGCCCTGGGCCCGGAACAGCAGCGCCCCACCCTGGTCTATGCGGGTTAGCGTTGAAACCTTGCCCGCCTTCCAAAGCATGTTGTCGAATTGGAGTCCTACCGTGTCCCAGTTAGCGAGGTAGGCGTCGAGCACGAACTTTCTGCGAATCAAGGAGGATCCGGCGACCGTTGTCGTACCGGAGGAGCCGATGGTGGTATAGCCTGGTGGCAGCCGGCGTGTGGCGATCCCCAGCTGTCCATCGAACTTCGCCAGGCGAGCCTCTGGGACTTGCGCACCTCCCATCTCGTAAAGCCGGTTTGCGATCCACTCATTCTGCACCTGCAGTTGGTTGCCGCCGTATTGTTTGACGATCCACTGGGTACCTTCATCATCCACGGCGACAAACGCGCCGGTGCTGCCTCCCAGAGCGGGCGCCTGTGGATCCCGTTGGAGCCGGCTCCCAAAGGTTTCGGCACCATCGATGCCGGGAGGGATGTCTTGGATCAGGTTGACCTTCTTCTCGATCCGGGCGAGCTCCGTGAGACTGATTGTTTTCGTCTGATCGATCACGAACTTCTCGATGGGCTTTCCGCCCTTCCAGAGCTCCCACCTACGGACGCCCAGAACCTGCTTCTGGATCTCCTCCGGCTGCATCTGCAGCCACTGCTCGTACTTCAGGCCGGCAGGCTGATAGCCATCGAGGGACGCCCGGGTCCCGGACTCCAGCTCTTCGATATCCAAACCCAGCTCTTGCCAAGATTTAACCACAGGGACTTTCGTGCTCCGGCATTGCCAATGAGCCGGAATTGGTGGCGCCTCGCCGAGAGGGTAGATCTTGCCGTCCCGACTAGCGCACAGAATAGTTGTGCGGGCGTCCAGCGTCGCTACCCACTGCTCGCCCTTGATGAGATCCGCGTTCTCTTCGAAGGTGCGGTCCCGGGCGACAGCAGCGGTATGCTGAACGGCTGTTCTGGCAAGCGCCTGGGCCTTTCTCGTTGCCAAGCCCGGCAGGATGCCGTCACCGTATCGGGCTGCTTTTGTGCCGCGAATCCGCTGTACGAGTTTCTGGATCGGCTCCCCTTCGGCGAAAGAGAGTTGCACCGCCCGATCAAGATCCCCTCGCACACTCGCCTCGAGTTTCTGCATGTGCTTCCGCATGAGAGCACCTTCAAAGGGCTTGGCCATAACGTCTGCCCAGAGCTGCTGAGGAGCGGGAGCGGCGATCGACAGCTTGAAAGGGATCGTGTCCTCAAAGAGCCGGGTCCAATACCGGGGTTCGTAATATGCGACAGGTTGCATCAGAGCTTCAAAGTTCTGCTGCATGGATACATTCCACTCAGCGGTTATGTCTTTCACCGCCCGGAGCATGGCCTTCTTGTAGGCGAGCGTCCATGCCGCCTTTGTCGGATCTCCGCCGACAATCTTCTTGATCTGGCGGACTAAGTCGTTCGTGAGCTCGCCAAGCAGCAGCCCCATCTTGGCCGCAATGCCGCCCTTCAAGTGTTCGAGGTAAACGGCGTGGGAAACAGCGTTATAAAGCAGCTCTTCGTTGACTGTCATTGCAGACGTGTGCAAAAAAGGTGCAGCGTGCTAACCCTACTGTCGGTGGGTCTTCTCATCTCTCGACCTCTGCCACTTACTGGCCTCCGCCCACGCCCTGCAGGCCGACCTGGTTCAGGCGTTCCTGCCGCACCTTTGTCGTCAGATGATAGCCGGCGCAATCCCGGCACCAGTAGATCCGGTATCGCACACCAAAGCGGCGGGACATCTGCCGGACGGCTTCTTCGGCATGAGCTCGCGATCCGTAGCGATTCTTCCCCAGGCAGCCCCTTGCCCAGCGCTCGATCGCGGTCATGGCTACTCCTCCTCGATCTGCGGCACCCCAAGCTGCAAGGGATCGGTTTCGATGTCTGCCAGCATCTCCTCGAAGGTGCGCTCCTCCCGGATCACATCTCCGCGCTGGAGGTACCAGAAGTAGTCTTGATGGCTGATCTTACCGGCCTGGAGAGCCGCCGTCAGGCTGACAAGCATTTGCGGATTCATCTGGACTGCCAGGTAATCGGTGTTGAGCTCTACCTTGATGTCTCCCGTGAGACCGCCCCAGTCCCGGGCTATCTCCAGGGCTCTGTCGATTCCCCGACTCGCCGTGTTGGCAATCGAAGCCAGCACGCTGTTCTCCCCCGCCCTGTGGATCGCCGCCGTCTCGGCTGTTTCCGGCTGTCGCTTTTCGGTTGCGAGGATCCGGGCCCCGAGGACCGCCATCTCCTCCTCTTTCGCCTTCGCCCGGTTCTCGAGGGCCTCCAGCCCCTGGCCTGTGAACTCAAGATACTTGGCATCACCGTTGATCGGGAGCACGATTCCCTCCGTAGATCCGAGGGACACCTCTTTCTTGTCCTCCGATAAACCCATGAATACGGGGGTAGGTAACCCGGTCCAATGCGCGCCGTTCTCGAGGTCTGCCAGGGTGCGGTAGTGACTGAGATTGACGTTCGCCAGATCGTACACCGGGGGCGTCTCGAGTTGGCCGTCGTTGCGGCCAACGCCCACGAAGATGAACGGAATTTCCTTGAAGGGCTGCCCTTTGATCAGGGGGCGTGTCTCTGCGAACACCTTCCAGGAGCCCTCTTTGTTTTCCTCCTTGTGAAACACCCGCTGGCGATAAGTTGCTGTATCCGATTCCAGATCCAGCACACGGTACTGCTCGATCTCGCTCAGCTCAAACTCGTCGTTCTCCCCGACCACATCCGCGTGTTCCCGGAGTACGACCATGACCAGTTGGGTTTTGCTACCCACGCGAGCGAAACGCCAGTTGATGATGTCCTCAGCCTGGTAGAGCGCAAGATACGGCCTGGCGCCGATGCCCTCCAGCTGGGCCACTGTCAAGTCCGGGGTGAGATCTACGGTTGGATAGTCGACGAGGATCCCCGCACGGCCTACCTGCATCACGTTGTCGACCACGTGGTTCGCAAACTCCCGCAGACTGATGCCGGTAAGCGTGACATCCTCGAGCCAATCAGCCATGCTCTCTGGCGCCTCTACCTGGGGCTCCTTCCTGAAGATCAGGCCTGTGAGTCCGTCGATAGTCCGCTGCGTCGCGTTGAACCAGTAGGCGCGCTTTTTGTAGGCGAGATAGTCTTTATCCTTCTGGCCCGAAGGACGTGGCAAGTACTCTTCGCCCCGCTCCTTGACGGCATCCTCGCCGGCGGCAGCATCCCGGCAGCGCTGCCACCGCGGCAACCACTTCACGTAATCCCGATGTTGTTTGGTAACCATGTTCCCCTCCTCAGTCTTTGTTTCTCACATGCCTTTGACCGCCACGGTCCGGGACGTGCGCGGTGGCGTCAGCAGGTAGTACCGTGTCTCGTCCCCTGCGTGGTCCTCGGCCTCCGTGTCCACGTCGTCCGGATTCTTCTCGTCGCGCGGAAGCACAGGGACGGTCCGGAGCCAGTTCCGGCAGGTCGACCAGATGAAGATCCCCGGCTCCTCCATGGGAACCTGCAGGGACGCATGTAGGTACTTCCGCAACTTGTCCCAACCCTGGATCCTGGAGCCTGGTGATTTGTTCGCCGGCTCCCAGCGCACCCCCATCAGCGCCATGTCGTCGGCGGTCGATCGACCTTCCTCCACATCGAAGATCGACGTGTCCGCAGGACCTGGTTTTACTGGCCGGTCGAAGAGCTTCTCCCGCTGGATGATGCCCCGGGCGATCTCGGTGGATGTCATGCGGAGGCCTTCGTTGACATTGCCGTTCCAGCCATACCACTCTGCGATCCGGAAGACCGTGCCGCGCGGAAAAGTACGCCAGCCACGATTGGGGAGCTGCACCTGGCAGCCGTCGCTTTCGGTCCACCACCCCACGCTGAACGGCTTGGCGGATCCCCAGTCGAACGCCCGCCGGATGGTCCAGGTCTTGGGCAGCAGGAAAGGCTCGAGCACGTGGATGTTCTGCTTCCAAAGGTCGTCGATGATTCCGCCGGCGACGATATCCCAATCGCCGTAGCGCCAGGCCTTCCGCCGGTTGGGATTCGGATCCGCCTCGAGGCGAGCGACGTAGCCCGGATCTGCGGCGAGAAGCGCTCGGTTCTCCAGCAGATCCCCGTGGATTCTCACCCGGTAGGATCCGTCTTCGTTCTGGAGGGGCGTCAGCACCGGCATCGGATCGACGAAGTAGGCTTTGGCTGCGTTGTGCCCGGGCCCATACGGGTTGGTGGTCGATCGATAGTGAAGCGGGATCCCCGGCACGGCAGACCGACAGCAAGACTTCATCATCTCGTAGAGAGTCAGCGTGGGCCAGGTGGTGAGCTCCTCCCACCCGATCCAAGGATACTCGTGACCGTGGTAGTTCCAGTAGTCCGACTCTTTCTTGATGACCCGGAAGAAGAGTTTCTCGTGATCCGGGAACTCCCAGTAGTAGTCGGACATCGACTCGAGAAAACGGCAGCCGGGGAAGATCCTGGGGAACAGCTTCTTGGATTCCTCGACGACATTCTCCAGCTGCTTGTACTCGCGCCGGAAGAGGATCCCCCGCCAGGCATGCCCAAAACCACGCCCAACGAATTGCCCGAAGTCCATGAGGAACGCGCTGGTCTTGCCGGCGCCGCGTGTCCCGTCGTAGAGGACCTCGAAGGCCGGGCAGGCAAGGAACAGGACCTGAGCACCCTGCGGGAACCATGCTATTCCCCCTGTGTCTGCTGTTGCTGTTTGAACTGATCCGCGAGCTGATTCCACGTCTCCATGTCCATGACACCCGGAGCGATCAACACGCCGAATGTGCCCCCTTCGGAAAGACCGAGCTCGAGGCTCTGTCTGGGTCGGCCGTCCAAGCGGTTGTAGATGTACCGGATCGCCCAGTCCTCGCCCTTCAGCGCGAGCTTCCAGATCTTCCGCGCCAAGGCCTCCTTTCGCTTCATCCGCACGCGCTTCTCATCCGGGTCAGCGTCCTTGATCTCCACCCGTTTTTCGGCGTACTTCCGGAGCACGTCCGTCATGGACTCGCTTTTCTTGGGGCGGCCCTTGCGGTTGATGAGCTCGGGGTGGAGGGCAAAACCGGTTAATTTCTTCTCGGGCATTTCCGGCATACTATGCGGCATTCGAAAATCTGAATCCACAACTACGGCAAATAAAACATGTGCTCATCGTCATCCTCACATAGATTCGGGTCGAGGAAGGACAGTGTGAGGATCGCCCGTTCCACCTGGTCTTTCGTCAGACCAGTGCTGCGGACGATGTCAGCCTTGCTGATCTTGCCTGTATGTTGCTTGAGATATTGTTCCACGAGGTCCAGATGATCCTTACTCGCCTCGTAGCTACCGCGGTGGATGCCGTCGGAGCTGTTCACCATCAGGCCTCCGTCACAATCACCAGAACCCCTGGACTGTCCGAGTAGCTGAAGTTCATAGCCCGCTCCAAAACGTTGCGGTCGTTCGGGTAGAGCCGGGGCTCAAGCCACGTACCTTGCTTAGTCCTGTGCCCCCGGTCGGCCAGGGCGTCGGCGATCCCCTTCGCCACGTTCCCTGGATCCGGCCGACGACCGTTACGATACTCGATGTAGCAATCTATGTGGATCTTTTGCCCATTCTCGAATCGTGGCGGTTTCGGCTCAGCTTTCAGTAAGCAGGCCCACACGTAATTCTTCCAGGCCTCGTACCGCTTCGCCTCCGGCTTCACCCATTTGCCACGCTGAGTCATGCGCGTGTAGCCGATGGGATTTCCTCGCGGGTCGTCTTGGTTGCCGAGGATTACGAAGTAAATCATTCCCTCTCCAGCTCCACCGCCTGGCCACAACCCGGGCACAGACCGCGGTAAGTCTGCGGGATCTCACACGGCTGTAGCGGCTGTACGTGCCTTACCAGGATCGCTACGTTCCGCTGCACCGTGGACAGGCAGAGGTCGGTCTGCCTGAACTCCTCCCGCTTCAGCCGGTTGTACCAGTAGATCGCCTGCTCCAGTTCTCCTTTCATTTCGGTTCCTCCCCTTCCTCAACGTCATACTCTTGGCTCCATCCCCGCTGGGCGACTTTGGCCAGGGCGCCGTTAGGGGCTATCTTGCTCTGGATTCTGTACGCCACTTTTCGGGCGATATCAGCGGATAGCCCTTTGTTCTCAGGATGCCTCAAGGCTAGCTGAAGATGAGAAAATACAACCCAGGTTTCCAGGGTGGAGAGGCGCAGGTTCACGATGCTCCTACGTCTGCATAGCTTCTTAAACTCTTTCTTGAACTGCTGTCCCAGCAAATCTTCTGACATGAACATCCTCCTCGTTTCCTGTAGGTTCAGAACGCCGGAAGCTCTTCCGGTCCATCACGTGGTTTTTTGTTGTTGGCTCGTTGTAAAACAGGACAGGACTCCACATGGCGCCCGTTTTGACCTCCGCATTGAGGGCATCGATTCTTTTCTGCCTCTTTTATGTGCGCTGTTTCCTGCAAGTAACCATCAAATTTCGACGCTGAAAACAGCGTAATAGGTCGCAAATATTTGACCATTTTCGGGTCATTGAGCCATTGTTTGGCTTTTACGCGAATAACGGCCTGGAAATCTGGCAGCCGGTAACCTTCGTTCCACCTGGCTTTTAGTAGCCTCCGGATATAGTCAGACTCATGGGAATACTTGGTGTGACAGGCTTCGTTGAGAAATGAGATGATCTCTTTGTGCGGGACCCGGCAGGCTTCCCTTTTTTCCCCTTCGATGAACTCTGCTACTTCGCCGTTGAGTTTTGGGCCGTCTTCGGTCCCGAAACTTGACAATGTATCTTCTAGATTCTTATCTAGAAGATCTAGATCAGAATCAGAATCAGAATCAGGATAGTTGGGTTCATATACATACCCTTCGATAGGGTATCTGTATCCTATCTGTACCATATATTTTTTTACGCTCTCCGGGATCCTTTCGAGGATGATCTCGATCCCAACTTTAATTTTTGATCGCACTTCCCACTTTTGGTGGTTCGGCCAGGCTGGGATGATGATGTATTCCCCGTAGAGGCATGCTTTTCGTTGTTTAGTGAACTTCTCCAAGATCTGTTCAACTACGGCGCATTTTAAACCTGTATCAAAAGAGATACGTTCTAATGTGATTTTGTAGACTCCGGCGATGTTGGTCAGCGAGTTCGTCATGAGGTAGAGATAGAGGAACTTCTCTTGGGGATTCAGACTGCGAATCCAAGAGTCGTCCCAAAAGCTCGTACTAACGTACCGTTGTGTTGCCATAGCCCTTCCCTCTGATATCGCCGTAATTGTGCAAATTGAGAATTACCCGAGGATCGTAGTGTGGATTGTCGACCCAAGGTTTCGGATGCTCGATCCGCTTGAACCCGCAAAGCTCCTCCAATAATGTCCTGATCTCGTCCAGCATCGGTTTATGTTGTGCTTCGTGGCATTCCTGGCAAAGGAAAAACAGATCATCCAGATGTTCGTGTTCACGCCCATGGTGTTCGTAGGTTTTGTGATGGAGGTTTAGGAGTTCTTTTCGGCCGCAGTGAAAACAACGGTTTTCCCGGGCATTGAATACATAGTCCCGGATGATTCTCCAATAGGTGGTCATCAGAAACTCTTTATAAGGCATCGCCTGGAGATGCCACTCGTCTTCCGGGCGGAAAACCGCATACAGATATGAGAAGCGTGCTACAGGAGATCCGAGAGCGTAAAACACTTTGCGAGATACCGGATCGAATGCTGATCGCAGCAAGTTGTTCTTCAACAGTTCCCCTCCCCTGTCTGTCTACAAATTAATACACTATGAAGTTGCGAGTTACCGCCGAACCGCCCGCAGCTGCTGCGCCTCTTCGGTCTGTGCCAGCCTGGGTATGTCCAGCCGTGCCCGGGCAGCGGCTACCCTACCCCGCAGCTCTGCGTTCTCAGCTTCCAGATCCTTACACCGGCGTGTCTCCTCGGCCAGCTGCCGGCGCAGCGTCGCGAGCTCGTCCCTCGCTTTCTCCGGCGCCCACTTCACCCACTCTGTCTTGTAGTGGTGCTTCGTCAGCTGCCAGATCATCAGGGCGACGAGTACTGTTGCCAAGAGCCAGACCAGTGAGGACCAGGGGACCGCCCGCAGCTCAGCCGCGATGATCTGCCAGGTCATCGGCTCAGCTCCACCGCACAGGCACTGCAGAGATCCGGCTCGACCCAATAGCAAGGCGCTCCGGTTTTCTCGATGCACTGCCGGCAGTCGTCGTCGGTGCAACCACAGATCCGGCAGCGTCGCGTCGCTATAGCATCTGTTATAGCGGATGCCATATTTCCGTCATTCTGTCTTTCTGTCATGTTGTCATTCCTTTCCGGTGAATACCGAATCAGGGATCTCGAAGAGGCCTTGCTCTCCGCGGTACAGGATGGGCTCAGGCAGCGGTCGGACATCCGTGAGCACCCACCCGAAACGCCCAGGGTAGAAATCGCCCATGTCGCGCTCAGTCCACGCGTAGAACTCGCTCGGCGCCCAGACACGCCCCCGCAGAACATCGATATCGGTTCCGAACGACTCTGTGCGTCGACATCCTACCAACTCGGCCACGGCCACGACCGCGCCGAAGGGAATCGCTTCCCACAGAGGCTTTCGCGACTCAGAGGGCGGTCTATTCAGAGCGCCATCCCACAACATTTCCTCGTCGAACTGCTCAAGCTCGCTCTTGACGCACCGCTTCGCTGCGTGAATCGCCAGGGGACCGCGATAGCTCGTTGCCCAACATCGCGTCTCAATACGCTTGGCGCCAATGGCGATTGCCGATGCCCAGGGCTGCCAAAGTGATATTGCTTTCACCTGATGATTCTTCCCCTTGGTTCGTTGTTGAACAAAAAGGCTACAGCTTCGCCGTACGCTTCCTCGTATCCCTGCCCAAAGTGTTTGTAGAGATCTGTCTGCATCTCGTGCGTGAGCTTGCGATAACAACTCAAGCAGAAGGAATAGCCTGCCTTTTTGCGTTTGCCGCACCTGCATGTCGATGACTGGAAGTCTGCGAAGGCTTGTTTCCTGGTCATTCCTCCGAGGCCTCCCCTTCCTTCGCCATGGCCTCTTGCTCTGCCTGCTGCTTCGCTTCTGCCTCCAGAGCTTCGACATCGACTCCAGCTGCCGCGGCCAACTCGAAGAAATCCTCACCGCTTCCCCAAGGTCCTGGTGCTGCTTCACGGAGCTTGTGTTCGATGATGAACATTTCAAGTCTTTCATCGGGCAGCTCGCGAGCCTTTTTCAAGAGATCGTCACCCGAGACGTCTTGTTCTTCTCCTTCCACCAACAAGCCATATTTCACAAGGATCTCGTCGTCGATCCCGTCGAACATGTACTCGTCGATGAGAAACGGTAAGAACATACCGGATTCAATTCTGTTCCCGGCCGGCATCGCCTCGAAGTGTGCTACAAGTTTCCCGACAACCTTCTGGGAGAGTATCTCCCGAGTCTTTCGCTGGAGCTCTTCCTGCCGGCGCTCCTCATTCCAGGCGGCCTCTTCCTCCGGGCTGTCGAAGCGGTTGTAGACTTCGCGCATTTGCTCGCGCCCCCACGTCAGCCGACCCCGTTCGATCCCGGTGACGATCAGCGCTCTCTTCGCGCCCTCATCCTTTTTCCGGCACTCCTCCCATTGCCAGTGTTGAAGCGCACCCTTCGGATGATCCGGTTCCCAGCCCACACAGACCTCAATAACCTCCTCGTCTTTCAGCTTCTCACGCCGGCGGGCAAGAATCGCGTCACACTTTTTGCCGAAGCATTTCTGATCCAGGCAGAAATCCTGCTTTTCGATTTCCGGAAACAGCGCCGGTGCGTATCCTGTTCTCTTCGGACATTCCGTACAAGCGCCGGCTTTCTGAACCAGATCGGCATCATCTTTGCGGAAAGCTGTCTTGCTAAGATCGAGATAGAATCTCTGGTGGATCCAGCGATCCAAGTCCCGGACTGTACATACCTCTCCAGTCCAGTTATTCTGTGCGTATTCCATCGCCTCTATCTGCTGTTTCTCCTGCAGGCGGGCGATCAAGATTCCATGGCTGGCGGTAAGCCCTCCGTCGATCAGCTTCTGCTTGGCTTCGTCGACCAGGTCGCGCAGCTTCAGCCGCTGGTACACATAGCTCGCCGATCGGCCGACTTCTTGAGCCAAGTGCTCAACGTCGTAGCCGGCTCGCTCGATCAACCTGGCGTAACCATCCGCTTCGTCCAGGGGGTGGATATCCTCCCGCTGCAGATTCTCGATCGTCTGAATCTTCAGCACAGTGACGTCGTCGAGATCTCGGACAACGCACGGCAGGACCTGGAGGCCTGCGAGCTTGGCTGCCCGCCAGCGGCGTTCGCCGGTGACGAGTTCGTATTCATCGAAATCGCCTTGGGGATTGGCACGCTCCCGAACGACGGTCGGCTGAAGTACTCCTGCTGTTCGGATCGAGTCCGCGAGCTCCTGGAGCTTCGTCTCATCGAAACCACCATAACGACGATTCCCCTCGCTGGGGTAAATCTCACCCAGCGGGATCTGTTGGATCTGTTCCATCATCGCCTCCTTGTTCGATCGGCAGCTCCGTCTCAGCCATCGCCGGCTCTTCGTCAAAATCGAGCTCGCCCTGCGGATGATTGATCTGTACGTGGATCCGGTCGCCGAAGTAGCTACCAAGCTCGGCGAAGGTGCCTTCCTCGAACTGCACAACCAGTTTCAGTTCGATCGATTTGCCCTCGCTCTTGTCTTTCGCGGCCAAGCCGCTGAGGTCTGCACTGAATTGCATGTCGTCCTCCTCAATGCAAAAAGACGCCCCGTTGTCCTGTCCCAGGGCTATTGCCGGTACCATTCAGCAGGACAGGCTGCCGAAATTCCCTTTCAGGAGGTCACGGACCTCCTGTAGATTTCCCCTGTAACCCACTACGCAGTACTGCGGAGTGGGGGTATAGTAGATTTCCGTATCCCAGATCAACTCCTGTTTTTGGGTCTTTTTTGCCCCTTTTTTTTGAAAATCGGATTTCTCGCCATGTGTTGCCAAAGCGCATCCCTGGCCAAATCTGATGGCGTCCGCCAACGCTTCTTGTGCCGGCAGTATTCTTCGATCTCGGCCTTCTCATCTTCCGTGACACTGAATGATATCCGCTTACGAATCATTTCAGATCCTCGAGGCGGATCTGCTGCGGGATCATCTCCTGAGCCTCTTGGCTGTGAGTGATGACAACGGTGTGATGACGGCCACTTTCTTGATGGGCCGCCTCGAGCATTCGGAAGTAGGCCAGCCGTGCTTCCGGATCGAGCGCTCCATCCGCTTCGTCCTGGAAACAAGTGAGAAAACGCTGCCCTGTATGCTGGTCGCGGACGATACCGAAAGCATCGTAGATCGCCCGCTTCACCCATACCGATTGGCCGCCAGATATCCATTCGTAAGGCGCCTCGGTCCCATCCTCGCTGTCGTGGACGACTATCTGGAAGTCCTCAATCTGCTTGCGCTTCGATCCTTGGCCGCCGATATGGGTAGTCCGGAACTCCACTTGGAAGCGCGAGCCGTAGGCCGCCTGAAGAAGCCGGTTGGCTATCTCGGCGATTCCCGGGCCCATGGCATCCAGCTCGAGCGCCTGGATGCCGTCAGGACCGCAGGCCCGCTCAAGCCAACGCCATTCAGCAGCATCCTGCTGCTTCACTTCCACGACTATTTTCAGCTGCATCAGCTTGCCTGACTTCTTTCTGAGCTCATTGATCTGCTTTTCCAGGGCTGCTATCTGTGCCTCCAGCGCTCTCAGAGTATCGCGGACCGTTTGGTAGGCATTCTCGGCCTCCGTGAGCTCCGCCTGTTTTGCGTCGAAGCGGATCTGCACAGACTTGTCAAGCTGCTTTTGCAGATCTTCGATCTCGACCACAAGATGGTCGGTTTCGCCCTTGATCTGCTGTCGGCGCTTCTCCATCTCCTCGAGCCGGACCGCGGCCTCCTGGGCTTTCTGCAGAATCCTCCGAAGCCGGGTCACGTCGATGGCCGCGAGCTCGCCCTGGATTTCCTGGAGCTTCGCATCTACGTCATCGAAGCGCGGCAACTCGGGAGGAAAGGGATATACCAACCCTTCGATCTTCTTTTGGAATGCGGTTACAACTTTCTCTTCTTCGATCAGGGCCATATTTAGCTCGTCAACGTTGCCCTGCAAGTCTTCCAATTCCTTCTGCTGCTCAGCTCCACCGGGTACAAAATTGTGGCCACAGTTCGGACATTCAACAGCGTTCTGCAGAAACGCCTGAATTTGATCTATCTTTGCGAGAAAACCAGCCTGCTTAGCTCGATCTTCTCCAATTTTCGCATCAATCTTTGCTTTCTCTGCAGATAGCCTTTTTTCCTCAGATGCAACAGCCTCGCTTCGGTCTCGATGCTCAGTAAGCCGTTGCTCACGCTCGGCCTGGATCTTTGACTTTTTCTCATTGAGTTTCCCCTCCTCAACCTTCAAGGCTTCTACATTGTTGATAACGATCTCGGCGTTATCCTTGCCATACACAGCCTGGTTATATTCGCCGGCCTTCCGGGAAAGCTCATGCATTTCCGCTTCGAGTTCGCCTTGGCGATTTTCTGCGGTCTGGATTCGTCCGGCTATACGGCGGTTGGTCTCGACTCCCCGGCGCAGAACCTCGAGATCTGTCTTGAGTTGCTTACCGGTTGATTCCGCTTTCTCCAGGTCCTCGGCTTGCTCATCCCTGTGAAGGCACAGCTCCGTGAGCTCATCCTCTTTCCCGGCCGTGCCGGCTACGAGTTCTTCCAGGCTCTCAATTCGTCCCTGGTCAGTGAGTATCGATTGTTCGATCGATTTCGCATTCTCTCTTGCGGATTCAGAATAATGTTGGAGATAGTCCAGGCCTCCGAGTTCTCGGAACAGAGCCTTGCGCTCTCCTTTCGTAGCTTCCGACAGATCCGGATTGCCCTTCGTATGCTTTTGAGCGACAAACGCAGACCGCTGAAAAAGAGCAAAAGAACCAAATAGCTTCTGAATCTCAGCTTCATAGCTATCCTTCCTCCCGTCTGTGAGGGGTTTGCCATCCCGGTAGAGGTGATATTCGCACTTGCCCGTTGGATTCTGACCGTCTATCTGGATGAAAGCCCGATACTGGCAACCGGTGCGCTCGTCGGTGAAGTACAGATCCCGGTAGCTATCCCTCAGGCAGAAGTGGTCCTGCAGCTTGCCGCTGCGGGTCATCATGGAAGTGAAGGGATGAGCATTCTCAATAAGTGTAGTCTTGCCAGCACCATTAACTCCAACAAGAGCCACAAGGCCAGGATCGAACTGAGTAAAATCCACTTCAATTTCATCTTTGCTTTGTCCTTTCTGGATGCCGATCGCTCCTCGCAGAACCAGCCGGTCAATGCGGATGTGCAGGCCCTCGCCGGCGAGTCCCTCGGCCTTGGCCTCGGCTTCCAACGCCTCGACTTTCTCGGCTATACTTCCTTCACGACCTTCCGGTTCTTCAGGAAATCCTTCTCCGCTGTTCTCTGCATAGATGGCAAGTTTATTAAGAAGGGTTTGCGCCTCTCGGATCTCTCCGGCTCGGACAGTCTCTGATGTCTCAATCCTCAAGGTGACGCGGGAACCTTCCAGGGCACCGGCAGACAGGAGCTCCGTCAGCACACTCTCGGGCTTGAACATCGCAGCCTGTTGCTTGTTCGCCCGGATCTCCAGCCAAACCTGGTAGCCGCGGACCTTATCGTCACTCGGACCCTGACCAAATGGCTGGGTGATCTTCTTTCGGGATGGATGAGGATAGGGGACGTCGTTGACATCGATCCGGCCGCCGGAAATGTCGACCGAATAAAACAGCTTGGTTTCTGTCTCCCCCCAATCCACGGGGAAGGCACTGCCGGCGTAATATGCCGGCAATGCCCCTATCTGTTGCGCTTTGTGGATATGCCCGAGAGCGTAGTAGTCGGCCCCTACTAACGCCAAGTCGTCTCGCCCGATAGCGAGCTCGCCCATAGGCAGCGTCTGGCCGTTACACAGGCTTGCACCTTCTACTGATCCGTGATAGACCAGTAGACACTGGATTTCGGGATACTGCTTTCTCACGGCTCCAAACCCGAGGAGCAGTTCCCGCATTCCGTCCCTGACGGCCTGGGTTGCTTCATCGCGGCCCAGGCTTTTGTCTTTCAAGAACCATTCTTTGGATGGCTCAGGGCAGCCCAGGATGAGAAGCTGCGGATTCCCGATTCTTTCGTAATGAATCCATCCTTCCGGTCCGAGAAAACAAAGAACGTTTGGATCGAGCAGAACAAAAGGATACTCTGCGTTGATCTCCTGTAATGCTTCGTAGCAGCCAGGGATATCGTGGGTTGGAGTACCTTGCACGGCAACGACCGGCGCGATGTTCATCATGTCCTGAATGACGCGTACAAGAGCCGGGAAACCGCTGCTTTCGGTATTCTGGACGGCTCTGTCAAACAGATCGCCGGCGATGCACCATAGATCTACCCCGTTATCCCGGCCATACTCGTAGAACGTTTGTAAACTCTTGAGCGCCGGTGCCTGGGTATCGCGCGAGTAGTGAAAGTCGGATCCGTGAATGATCTTCACGACACACCTCCTCCCACCTTGGCGAGGTAGTCCTGCACGCGGGCGTCCATCACTGCGAGGTCGTCCAGTGTGGCATCAGTTCGAGCGAGCAGCTCTTTCACCAAATCTCTGGCGCTCTTGCCGGCAGGTGACGTGGCTTTCCCCAGGATGTCGTAGGCCGAGTCGTCGACATACTGTTGGAGCCGCTGCCGGATGGCTTGCTCTTTCGAATCCTCCTGGGGTGGTTCCTCCGGAGCGTCGAAGGTCGGTAGGGGTTCCTCCGGAGCCTCGTGGACCTCGCTCGCAGGGATCTCCAGGCCGGCGTCCTCCTCGATTGCTTGGCACTCGGGCGTAACGTTCCGTTCGCGCCGACTTCCATTGCTGGGGCCGAAGATGGAGCTGGCGGCACCGGTCATACGTTCGATCGCTGCCTGACGCACTTCCGGATTCGCGAGCATCTTGTTCACGTCCGGTAGTACCCGGGGGAATGCAAACGGTTTCTTGAGCTCCTCGTTCGTGTAGGTCGGCTTAAGGGCGAGCAGCTTCCGTACTACCCGCTCCTTGGCTCCGGTCATAGCCCGCTCGTCTTTGAACTTGCGATATTGCAGGACGGCCTTCCGGGTTTCCCTTTTGATGAATGCCTGCTTCTCCTGGTCGTTCTTCCACTTCCCACGAACCGGATATTTCTTGCCCCTCTCGTTCTCTTTCCAGTCGACGATCGGACCTTTTTCTGCATCGTCTTCCTTGCCCATACGAATTTCCTCTTCCACGACCTCCATGTCGATCGTTTTCTCCTCACTGAGGATGATCCACTCGTTATTGGGCTTGCGCATGGCTGCAGTTGCTTTAGCCCGGCTCTTTTGCGACGTGGACTCCAACATCGTCGTTCTCTCCGGATCCCAGATCAGCCCGACGGCATTGGCCATTTGCATGATCGGCCGCTGGCTGAGAGCATGCTTGCCTCTGGTGCCGGGCTCGTAGGTATCGTCGGTGTCCACTTTCACGACCTCCATGGTGAGCTTGTCGTACTCGCCGAGGATGTTGCCGTAGGTTTCGGTGGGAAGAACGAGATTGACCTGTGAGAGATCAATCTTCTGTTCCATGATTGCGGTTTGGACAACCGCAGGCAGATTGGTTTGATTCATCCCGAACCTCCTGGATGATTGAAAAACCCCTGGGGTGCTGGTCGCATCGTAAACTGGGAAGGGAACGATGATTCCAGGTAAGTCACCCCAGGGTCTCCCGGTTCGGGACAGGTGGGCACTTACTCGTCCACCTGCCCCACCGGGAACTGCGATGCTTCGACTACACGAAGCCCTCTTGCTACGTCGTGACCAGCTTCTTACCGGCCTGGCGAAACGCGCCTTCCGTCTCGATTACCAGATCGAGCAGCTTCCTGGCAGGGCTGCTGCCGTCATGAGTTTCCACGGTTGCTTCGAAGTACCATTCGCCCTTGCTGGTCTGCTTGCCGTTTATGCGTTTTCGCGGCTCGGTGGAGGCATATAACTCAATACCGCTATGCTCTGGCCCACCGCCTGTTGCTGGCAAAGAATCGCTCACTGTCTTACTCCTTTCCGGGCTGCCCCCTCCCGAAACAGCCCTGGATTATTGCCAGGATCAATCCTGGTATCACTATGACCACCACGATGGCAGTCAGTAGCATCAATGCCGTATTGTAGGTCGCCTCGCTCACGACACCCTCCTCTTCCTCGACGGCGGCGGTAGCCGATGCGCCCATTTCTTTATCCCCTCGCCGTTGTTGGCTTTCAGGATCGCCTCCACATCCTCCACGCGGTATCGTCGGGGGTTATCAAATAATGGGGTTGGCAGCAGCTCGGGCGATTTATAGCCCAGGGAAGAGCTGATCCCGAGCCGGCGGCAGGCCTGCGCGTGGGTGTAGGTTTCGGGTACGGGGACCGCCTGCAGGAGACGCTCCACTTGGCCCTTGAGCTCCACAATTTCGCCTTTGAGTTCATACTGATTCGCCAAAAGAAGGCGCAGGACGTCATGATCTGAGGGGAAACTCACTCGGTCGCTCATACAACCCTCCCCTCGATCAGGACCTTGGTGTTGCCGTCTTCCAGGTTGAACCAGAAATGAAGCTGTCCTTCCTCCTCGGTGAAGCACTCCGCCAGCGATCGGCGGGTGCCGCAGGGCTGGATCTCCCCGTACCGCTCTCTGGCTTGGTCAACCAGTATTTGCTTGCGGCGGCTCACGCCCGCCCCTCCTGCTCGGCGTGGTCCTGGCGGGCAAGTTCCTCAAGTATAAGTTTCCGTACGAATGTGCCTTTTTTCATGCCTAACCTGTCTATGTAAGCATTAACTCGAATTCGTTCTTCTGGTGTGAATGGAATAGCTACGGTGAGTTTTTTCATATTTTTGGACATTATTCGTGTATCCATACCAGAAATTATAATTTATATACACGATTTATGCAACACATTTTTTTAAAAAATCTTGAAAAATATTGCAAATATACGATTGATAGCATATATTTAGTTTATACACACGAAGGGAGGGGGGGAGAGATGTCTATTTGCACGATTTCTTGGAGAGAGTTGACAAACTTCTTACTCAAAAAGGTGTGAAAAGACCCTGGTTATCAAAACAAACGAACATATCGCTCAATACAATAAATGGCTGGTTTCAGAACAATCGTCCACCGCGTGTTGATTATGCCCATGAAGTAGCCAAAGCATTGGATATATCTTTGGATTATTTAATGACAGGAGAAGAAAAGTTCAAAGATTTTGGGAACCCACTGATCGAAGAAATTTGCGAATATATGGTATCTCTCAATGAAGATGAGTTGCAGCGATTATATGGAGCTATGGTGCATATGAGATATATGACATTAAATCCTTCAAGTGATCAAAAGAGAGCCGCAAATAGTTCATAACTGCAAGATCATCCTTTTTCGTCGTCGGAGTAATTATTTCAAATAAAAATAGGGGAAATCCTGATTTTGTTGGTAAAATTTTCTGATTGCGGCGAGATCGCGGCAGCCTATAATAAGATAAAGAGGATTGTGGAATGAAAAGAGCAGCTATTCTTTTCTTGGCATTCATCGGACTATCCGGATGCGCGTCTCAGCAACCTCTTCCTGAGAATGAAAGAAAGTACCAACAGATTGTTGACGTATCAGGGTCGAAGCAAGAACTCTATATTAAGACCCTAGAATGGCTCGCAAGGTCCTTCGGTTCAAGCAAAGAAGTCATCCAGTTCAGTGATCCAAACCAAGCCAAAGTGATCGGGAAGGGTATCATGAAGGTGAACTATACCATCACCCCTGTTGATACCCACTTTACTCTGACCATCGAAATAAGAGATAACCGCGCCCGATTCACCTTTGATCAACTCTACACCGAACCAAATGCCGCGCTCCTCCCAGAGAGGATGTTTCTCGAGAATCGTGCACAGATGGAGAAGTTTTCTATTCGAGCATATATGCTTATTGAAGATTGGGAAAAATATATTAGCAATAATACCGGTAACTGGTAGGGCAAAATAGTTATTTATAGTGTTCAACATCTACAACCGTGACAAGATCCGGCAGTACAGGTAGCGATGAACAGGCGAACGGGCGTTGAAGCCGGCAAGATCTGGGTGGAGCAAAAGCTCAGGGAGATCTCTGCGAGACTCCGCAATCCCTTTCAGGCGCTCGAGTGGCAGCGCCCAGAACAGCGGACGAAACAGCAGTTCGCAAGGGACAGCATCGGCTTGAGGATCTATTGGGGAGAAGAATTCCGGATAATCGAGTTCCTGGTGACGGATCTACGAGACGCGGAGGCGACGCCGGAGATTCAGGCGCGGTTGGAAGAGATGATCAGGGAGAGGCTAGTGACTTAGGACAGCGGATCTGGATCGCTATGATTGGTCACATCGACGTTTTTCGGATCCCAGTCGGATCCAGGAAGGATATGTTGTGTGCCTTGTTCCTAACAACGCAATCGTTTAAGATAGGGAGTTGAGGGTACAGATGTTTAAGTTGGTCGCAGTATGCGTATTCCGGTGAAAGTTGCCACTCATTCCGGAAATAAATTGCCACTTACAC
>CAZVHJ010000005.1:0-71850 GCA_964627715.1 uncultured Spirochaetaceae bacterium
TGGAGTAGGCCGCCTTGACCATGCCGCCGCCGCCGGTGGCCAGGATCAGGTCGCATTGCTTCATCAGCTCCTTGCTCTTCTCTACGCTGACCTCCTCTACGCCGATAATCAGGTCTTCCGGCCAGCCCTGATCTTTCAGGACTTTGCGCATCTGGGCTGCGGCCATATCGTTTGTCTTCTGGGCCCGCGGATGGGGGGCCATGATGATGGCGTTGCGGGTTTTGATGGCGCTGATAGCCTTTACGAAGGGCGTGGCCTCCCCGTTGGTTACGGGAATCAAGGCGCCGATCACCCCGACAGGCTTGGCGATCCTGATGATACCGCTCTCCTTGTCGTGATACACGATTCCGACCGATTTTTTTCCCTTCATGTCCCGCAGGGTGCCCTTGACCTTGGTCATCAGCTTCCCGTACTTGTGGGGTTGGTAGCCCATGCGGGTCTCTTCGGCGCAGAATTTTGTGTAGCCTTCAGCGAAATCAGGCCGCACCCCGGACCAGGCAACCCGGGTGGCCAGCTCGTCTACCTGCTCCTGAGTGGCGAACTCAATTACCGTCTGCGCCTTCCGGGCCCGGGCAATGAGCTCGGCGATGTATTTTGCCGCGTCCTGGTTATCAGCCATGAAAACCTCCTTACTATTCTAAATGAGTTTGTCTTTATTGTTTGTTCTGGTGTGAACGTCCTGAAGCTTATCAAAAATCACCGGCACTGCAAAGGTCGAACGAGCTATTTAATCTGGGAATCCGTATAATCGAGGCCTTTGTCTATGGCTGCCACCATCTCGTCGACCTGTTCTCGGTTGATGATCAGCGGCGGAGAGATAAAGATATAATCCCATTTTGCGAACAGGTACAGGTTGTTTTCGTACAGTACTTTGGTCAGCCCCGCCGATACATTTTTTACGGAGTCGGAAAAACCGGCCAAGGGGGCCTTGGTCTTCTTGTCCGAGGTGAGCTCGATGCAGGCCCAGAGGCCTTTGCAGCGGGCGTCGCCCACGGAAGGGTGTTTGTCCTTGAGCTGCTGGAGTTTCTGATTGAGGTACTCCCCGTTTTCTGCGGATTTCTCGATCAGCTTATCCCGCTTGTAGACCTCGATGTTGGCGATTCCCGCGGCACAGGCCAGGGCGTGACCGGAGTAGGTCAGTCCGCCCGTAAAGGGTCGATCCTGGAAATGATCCCAAATCTTTTTGTTCCAGATCATCGCCCCTAGCTGAACGTACCCGGAGGTGATCCCTTTGGCAGTAGTGATGATGTCGGGAACGATCCGGTAGTTGTCGATGCCGAACCATTTGCCCGCTCTACCCCAACCGGCCATGGTTTCGTCGATGACCAGCAGGATCCCGTTTTCATCGCATATCTGCCGCAATCCGGTCATGAAGTTCTGCGGAGGAATGATGATGCCGTTGGTGCCGACGATCGGCTCCATGAAGATGGCGGCGATGGTTTTGGGACCGTCGAGCATGATCTGGGTTTTCAGCACCTCTAGGGTTTTTTCACCGCACTCCTGCGGATCCTTCGAGCCGAAGGGGCAGCGATACGGGTGGGGACCGAAGAAATGCACCACTCCCGGAATGCCCGGCTCGGCGGGCCAGCGTCGCGGATCCCCCGTCAGGGTGATAGCTCCGGCGGTACCGCCGTGATAGCTTCGCCAGCGGGCGTAGATCTTGTGGCGACCGGTGTACCAGCGGGCTGCCTTGATGGCGTTCTCGACCGCTTCTGCTCCGCCATTTGTGAAGAATACGTAGTCCAGATCTGCCGGGGTCACCTCGGCCACCATACTGGCCAGCCGGGCTTTGGGCTCGGTGCTGAAACCCGGCGAGACATAGCATAGTTTCTCCATCTGCACTTTCATGGCCTCGAGCACGTGGCGGTTGCCGTGTCCGATGTTCACGTTGAGCAGCCCGGCACAGCCGTCGATATAGCGCTTGCCGTCGGTATCCCACATGTAGATCCCCTCTGCTCTGTCGATAACGATCGGATCAACCTGACCCTGGGCCTTCCAACTATAGACGACATGCCGGCGATCCAGTTTTTTCAGCTCCTTGGTGTTCATCTCTCCTCCTCAGATTTCACGGATTTCATATCCTTGTTCGCTGACTCCATAAATGGCGCTGCCGGAACTCTCGATCTTGTCCCAGTACAGGCTGCGAAAGCCGAAGGACATAGGAAGATTCGTCATCCGAGTCCTCTTCTCCTTCTTTTTCACAGAGTAGCGCTGCCCACAGGCTCGGCAGGTCAAGCCCACAGGTATTTGCTCTTCGAGTTCTTTATCGAAGTCCCTGCTCCCGCAACGGCACATGAAGTCTTCCAGTTCGATTACCTGTATTCCCCGCTTGCCCATAGTTCTATTATGTCCGAGAACCGAAGAAAATCAAGAGATTAAATCTTCATTTATAATTTCAATTTATATTTGACAGAATCATGTGCAAATACTTGGAATCTCCCAAGATAAGCCGTCCGCCGCAGTTCGATTTCAGCTTTTTTTATCCACAGCAGGACTATAGCCCGTGGCCAAATAAAAAAAACTTGACTGCGTATTTCAGCCTGCTGTACAATCGTATATAACAAACTCAGGCTGTACCTAGACTACCGAGGGAGTATTCCATGCCGCGAGTAATAAAATGTGCTCATATCCAAGCGTCCAATCCGAAACATGATGGATCACCCGAAGAAATCAAAGAGGCGATGATCGCCAAGCATATTCCGATGATCGAAGAGGCCGGGAAGAAGGGAGTGCAGATCCTCTGCCTGCAGGAGCTGTTCCACGGACCCTATTTCCCCGCCGAGCAGGATATCAAGTGGTATCGAACAGCCGAAACCGTTCCGGGACCCATCACCGAGCGTTTCGTCCCCCTGGCAAAAAAATACAACATGGTCATGATCGTGCCGGTCTACGAGATGGAGCAGGAGGGAGTGTACTTCAACACCGCCCAGGTCATCGATAGAGACGGGAAGTATCTGGGCAAGATGCGCAAGGTCCATATTCCCCATACCTATCCGGCTTTCTGGGAGAAGTTCTACTTCAAACCCGGGACCCTGGGTTTCCCCGTTTTCGATACAGACTACGCCCGGATCGGCATCTACATATGTTACGACAGACACTTTCCAGAATGCGCCCGGGTATTGGCCTTGAAGGGGGCGGAGATCCTGTTCAACCCTTCGGCCACGACTCACGGGAAGTCCCGCTATCTATGGGAGCTGGAGCAGCCCGCTCAGGCGGTGGCCAATGGAGTGTTTATAGGGGCTAACAATCGGGTGGGAACCGAAAAGCCCTGGGAGTTCGGCAAGTTCTACGGATCCAGTTATTTCTGCGATCCCAGAGGACGGTTGGCGGTCAAGGGAAGTGAAGACCAAGACGAAGTGGTGATCGCGGACCTGGATCTGGAGCAGATTCGCGAGGTTCGCGACGGCTGGCAGTTTTTTCGCGATCGCAGGCCCGAAGCCTACGGCGAGATCTGCGAGCAGCTGCCCTGAAGCGATGACATGAAATAGGAGCACCTCGCTTCCGTTGGAAGGGAAGTGCTTTAGTTTTATATGTGCGCCGGGCGCACATAAAAATTAAATTCGGAGGTCTCTATGAGCGACCAAATAAAAGTGCAAGCCAAGGGGTGGGTCATCTATCCGCTTGGCAGCCGTCCGAAAATGGGCCTCGCCATACTTCTTGGGATTCAGCACTACCTCACCATGTTCGGTGCGACAGTCCTGATTCCCTTCATCGTTGGCGGTGCCATGGGGTTGCCTCAGGCTGAGCTAGCTCTGCTCATCTCCACCATGTTCTTCGTGTCGGGAATCACTACCCTGATCCAGCAGTCGCCCATCGGAAACAGGCTGCCCATCGTACAGGGCGGGACGTTCAGCTTCCTGGGTCCGATGTTCGCCATCGTCGGGATGGTGGGTGCCCAGAATCTGGGCTGGCAGGTGATGATCCAGCAGGTCTGCGCCGCCGTCATGTTCGCCTCGGCGTTCGAGATCGTGCTGGGCTACACCGGACTGATGGGGTATATCAAACGGGCCATCAGCCCGATCACCATCGGACCAACCATCGCCATGATCGGTCTGGCACTGTACGGTATCGGAGCACCCTGGATGGCGGGCAACTGGGCGGTGTCTCTGATCACCCTGGTGTCCCTGGTACTCTACTCCCAGGTGTTCTCCAGAAAATCGCGGGTCTTCCTGCTCTTTCCGGTTATCCTGGCCATCATTACCGGCTGGGTGGCGGCTATCATCGGCACCTTCGCCGGCTGGATACCGGAAGGCAATCCGGCCAATGTTACCGGGAAGATGGAGCTGATCGCAGCCGCCAGGTGGTTCGAGTGGAAACATGCCGTGCCTTTTAAATGGGGCCTCCCCGAGCTCAGCAGCATTACCCTGGCAGGCTCTATCGGCATGATCGCCGGGTATATTGCCTCCATGATCGAATCCATCGGGGACTACTACTCCGCAGCACGGATCTCCGAGGCGCCCGTGCCGACCGAGAAGATGATCTCCCGCGGGCTCGGTGCCGAGGGAGTCGGATGTCTGGTAGCCAGCCTGTTCCAGACCTGTAACGGCACGACCTCCTACTCCGAGAATATCGGTGCAATCGGTTTGACCCGTGTGGCCAGCCGCCGGGTAATCCGAGCCGGAGCCATCGTCATGCTGATTCTGCCCTTCTTCGGTAAGTTCGGTGCAACCCTGTCGACCATGCCCCAACCGGTGGTCGGATCCATGTTTGTCGGATTGTTTGGTTTGATCGCCGCCGTTGGTCTTTCCAACCTGCAGTTCGTGAACCTGAACAACGCCCGCAACCTGTTTATCATCGGTATCGCCTTCTTTGCCGGATTGAGTTTCCCGGCCCATTTCAACGCCTCCGCCATCAACTGGGCGGAAGCCGGGAAATTCGCCGAAACAATCGGCAACATCTTCCAGACGATTCTGACCACAGGTATGGCTGTGACCGCCATCGTCGGCATCATCCTCGACAACCTGCTTCCCGGCGCCACCAGGGAGGAACGGGGCTTAACGGTTTGGGAGACCGAAGCCACCGACGAAGCCTGGGCCAAAGCCGAGGAAGAGTGGAAGAAGATGGCAGTCGGCGAAGAGCGCAAAGTCATCATCGAATAGAGGCGTTATTGACTCGGAATTGCAAAGCACGGGGCAGTTGAAACTGCCCCGTCTTTTTTGTTAAATCGGAATATGAACGAAAGCTTCCCAGTACGAATAGTTCTACTCATACTTACGGCACTGCTCATGCTGCTCACCCTCTACGCCATTTTCAACGCCGGCAACCCCAATTCGCTGTTCCGGCTGGTGATCAAAGACGCATCCTACGACATCATCATCACCGTGGCTCTGGCTGTAGGTTCCTTTGTCCTGGTTCTGGTGCTGACCATGGGTAGCCGGCAGAACCGCCTACGGCATCTGCTTGAGATCAACGCCGAACATATACGGAGTCTCAGGCAGAAGGGAAAGAGCGAGGTTTTCATCGCCGAATCTTTTTTGTCCGAGTTGGGTGCCAGAAGCGGGCTGCTGTACCGCCTTGCCAAGCGGCGAGTTTTACGCTACCTTTCCAAACTAGAATGACTGTCCTGGAAGGTATAACAAATCCAAACTGGCTGGTCTTTGCCCTCATCTTTCTCGGTATCATCTTCTACCTGGCTTATATGCGGCAGCGGGAAACCAAGCGTATCACAGACAAATTCGACAAGCAGGACATCATCATCACCAGCTTTGGGGTCAACTACTACGGTTTGGAATCAGAACCCGGGGGGCCATTACGGAGCTCCGGAGCCCTCGTTCTGCTGAAGGATGGGATTTACTACAGAGCTCGCTTTGCCGACCGGGAGCTGCTGATTCCTGGCTCGGCGATCACCTATATCGGTGTTACCAATATCCATAAAGGCAAAGATCTGCACCAGAGCGTGGTCGTGCTGCAGTTCCTCAATCAGGACGGAAAAGAGGAGAAAGCCGCCTTCCGCATACCCTATCCGGCTCAGTGGGTCGCTGCCATCAAGAGCAATCTGCTGGATAACAAAGCCCAGACCCATAAGAAGCCGCGAAACACCGGGTGATTATCACAGACCCTGCAGGCCGGCTTCTGGCGCCGGGTTTATTTCAATTGGAATTTGAACTTTTATTTGACAAATTGCCGGAGGGCATTCTATAATCGTTATCCGGTACGAATCTTCAGGCGGGGGGGTCCCGTGAGTAATCGAGACGCAATACAGAGATACCACGAAAACAGAGCCAGGATGCTGGCCGGCGGAGGAGAGCAGAGGATCGAGGCACAGCACAACAAGGGAAAGCTTACCGCGCGGGAACGTCTGGAGCTGTTCCTGGACAAGGGATCCTTCGTCGAGCAGCAACCCTATATTACGGTCCGGGCGACCGAGTTTGGATTGGCTGGCAAGAAGTTTCCAGGCGACGGCGTCGTCAGCGGAACAGGAAAGGTGGGCGGGCAGCAGATCTTTCTCTTCTCTCAGGACTTCACAGTTCTGGGAGGTTCTCTCGGAGAGATGCACGCTGAACGTATCACCGAGGTCCAGACCCTGGCCCTGAAAAACGGCTGTCCCTTCGTTCAGATCAACGATTCCGGGGGCGCCCGCATCCAGGAAGGCACCCTTTCGCTGAACGGTTATGCCAAGATCTTTCGAGCCAACACGCTGGCCTCCGGGGTGATCCCTCAATTCTCGGTGATCCTCGGGCCCTGCGCCGGCGGAGCCGTGTACTCCCCGGCCATAACCGATTTCATCCTGATGGTTAACGGGGTCAGCAACATGTACATCACCGGGCCGGATGTCATCCGAGCAGTGACTGGAGAGGAGATCAGCCACGAACAGCTGGGAGGCGCAGCTACCCACGCCTCGATCAGCGGTAACGCCCATTTCCGCTTCGCCGACGAGAAGAGTTGCCTTCAGTTTCTGCGTAAGCTGCTGAGCTACCTGCCTGCCAACAATCTCGAGATGCCTCCCGTCGCGGACAGCAAGGACGGTCCGGATCGGGAAACCCCGGAGCTTCTGGAGCTCATTCCTGAGGATCCCAAGCGTCCCTACGACGTTCGGGAGTTCATCGCTGCTGTCTGCGATCTCGGCTCCTTCCTCGAAGTGCACGCCGACTATGCTCCCAACGTAGTGGTGGGTTTTGCCCGGCTTCACGGTCGCACCGTTGGGATTTTTGCCAATCAACCGAAGTTCTACGCCGCCGCTTTGGACATCAACTCGTCGGACAAGGCGGCCCGCTTCATTCGCTTCTGTGACTGCTTCAACATCCCGATTATCAGCCTGGTCGATGTTCCCGGGTTCCTTCCCGGAGTGGCCCAGGAACACGGGGGAATCATCCGCCACGGCGCCAAGGTGCTGTATGCCATCGCCGAAGCTACGGTTCCCAAGATCTCCCTGATTATCCGTAAAGCCTACGGAGGGGCGTTCATTGCCATGAGCTCCAAGGCTTTGGGTTACGACCGGACCCTGGCTCTGCCCACCGCGGAGGTAGCGGTGATGGGGGCGGAGGGAGCGGCCAACATCATCTTCCGGAAAGAAATCGCCGCCGCCGAAGACCGGGAAGCGATGAGGCAGCAGAAGATCGACGAGTTTCGGGAGCAGGTGATGAATCCCTTCATCGCCGCCGGGTACGGCTTCGTGGATGATGTGATCGAGCCCAAGTATGCCCGGATCGAGCTGATCCGTTCGCTGGAGATGAATATCCGCAAGCGCGAGGACAGGCCCAGCAAGAAGCACGGGAACATTCCCCTGTAGGGTGAAGTCATGAACGTGGAGATTTATTCCTATAGCTTGTTTACCACGGCCCTGGGAATGCTGGTGGTATTTTTGTCCCTCACTGCTTTGAGTGTGATGATGGTCGTGCTCAAAGGTGTCTTTTCCGTCGAGGGAACACAGGACGACGTTCAAAAAGCGGGGAAGGCACAAGCCAGGAAGGATCAGCAAACCCAGTCCACCGAATTGCTGCCGGTCTGGGTACCGGCGGCCGTGGCAGCCTATCTGGCCGACGAGCAGGAAACGGACCGTCCTACCGCAGATCCCTGGAACGCGGTAATTAATCAGTACGATCCCTGGATTGCAGGGGGCAGGTTTAGCAAACGGGGAGTATGAGCGATGAAAAAGATGGTTCGCTTCGAGTTGCAAGGAAGGGTCTACGAGGTTGGAGTCGAACGTACCGGTGACCGGCTAACTTTGACCCACGAAGGAGAACGCTACACAATTTCCCTTCTTCCTGATGATTCTGTTCCCGCGGGTCCGCCTACCCAGAGTCCTGCTCAAGCAAGCCCGGCTGCTGCGATGCCCCAGATATCCACCCCGACGATCCAGGCATCGCCTGCGGCCGCGCCTACGGCGGAGCTCGATTCCACAGGCGTTCTGCACGCTCCCATGACCGGGGTGATCAAAGAAATTAAGGTCGGACCGGGACACGCCGTCGAGGAGGGCCAGGTCGTGCTGATCATGGAAGCGATGAAGATGGATATCGACGTTCCCTCCCCGGCGGCCGGAATCGTGGTCGAGGTGTCGGTGAAGGCTGGAGACACGGTCAACGCCAAGCAGCAGCTGATGGTGATTCACTAATAGGCTTTTCTGTAGATGAGCATCCTGAGGATCATCGTCGACTTTTTCACCTCCACCGGATTCGCCGCCATTAGTCTTGAAAATCTCGGCATGCTCGCTGTGGGCGGACTTCTGATCTACCTCGGGATCGCCAGGCAGTACGAACCGTTGCTGCTCGTCCCCATAGGCTTCGGTGCCATTCTGGTGAACCTGCCCCTGTCCGGAATTCAGGAAGAGGGCGGACTGATCTGGTACATCTACTTCGGGATCCGCTCAGGGATCTTTCCTCCCCTGATATTCCTGGGCATCGGTGCTATGACCGACTTCGGACCGCTGCTGTCCAAGCCTCAGACCTTTCTACTCGGCGCAGCCGCCCAATTCGGGATCTTCGGCACCCTTCTCGGCGCCAAAGCCCTCGGATTCGACTTCGCCGAAGCGGCTTCGATCGCCATCATCGGCGGTGCCGACGGACCCACGGCGATCTATCTGACCTCCAAGCTGGCCGATCACCTGCTCGGTCCCATCGCCGTGGCCGCCTATTCCTACATGGCTCTGGTACCGATCATCCAGCCTCCGGTGATCAAAGCCCTTACCACAAAAAAGGAGCGGATGGTGGTGATGAGTGAGGTCAAGCCGGTCAGCCGTAGGGTGAAGATCCTCTTTCCTATTCTCACCACCATAGCAGCGGCTCTGCTGGTACCTGCGGCCACTCCGTTGATCGGCATGCTGATGCTGGGAAACCTCTTTCGGGAGGCCGGTGTGGTGGACCGCCTGTCCAAGACCGCTCAGAACGAGCTGATCAACATCGTCACGATCTTTCTCGGTGTGGCGGTGGGCTCCAAGATGTCGGCGGAGGAGTTCCTTACCCTGAAGACCATCATGATCATCGGATTGGGATTGGTAGCGTTCGTCGTGGGTACCGCAGCCGGTACGCTCTTGGGTAAATTGATGTACCTGATCACCAAGGGAAAGGTCAACCCCATGATCGGTGCGGCCGGGGTGTCTGCGGTTCCCATGGCCGCCAGGGTGGTCCAGAAGGTAGGTCAGAGGGCCAATCCGGGTAACTTCCTGCTGATGAACGCCATGGGTCCAAACGTAGCCGGAGTGATCGGCTCGGCCATCGCAGCAGGAGTGCTATTGGCCCTGGCCGGGTAGGGGGGCAAGAATGTAGATGGCCGCTATACTTCCGCCATTGCCTCGGCCTGCTTTACGAACTCCTCGATCATACCCAGACCCTTGTCCCAAAAAGTCGGGTCATTCAGGTCAACCCCGAGGGGTCGAACCAGCTCTTCCGGCCAGTTGGAGCCGCCTGCGGCCAGCAGGTCTAGATAGGCTGAAGAGAAGCTCGATCCGCTCTCCTGATACCGGGCGTACAGGGCCAGAACGAGCAGCTCGCCGAAAGCGTAGGCATAGACGTAGCCCGGTGAGTGGATGAAGTGGGGGATGTAGCTCCACCAGATACTGTATTCGTCGGTGAGGGTAACGCTTGCCTCGAACATCGCTTTCTGTGTCGTCATCCACAGTTCATTAAAGCGATCCGTGGTCAGCTCTCCCTCGCTACGGCGAGCGGTGTGGATGGCTTCTTCAAAACGGTTCATCGCGGTCTGGCGGAAAACCGTGGCAAAGGTATCTTCAATTTTCTGAACCAGCATAGACAGCCGGAGCTGCGGGTCCTTCTCTGCAGCCATCAGTTTCTGGAATACCAGCATCTCTCCGAACACCGAGGCGGTCTCCGCAGTGGTCAAAGGTGTGTCTGCCAGAAGAATCCCCTGTTGCCGGGAAAGGTACTGATGCACCCCGTGTCCCATTTCGTGGGCCAGGGTCATCACGTGTCGGGGTGTTCCTTCGAAGTTCATAAAGATATAGGGGTGTATCGACGGGACCGCCCCGTGGCTGTAGGCCCCACCCCGTTTGCCCGGCCGAACCGCCGCGTCGATCCAATTTTTTGTGAAGAAGGACTCGGCGATCTTACCCATCTCCGGATGGAAGCCGCTGTACGCTTCCAGTACCATCTGTTTTGCTTCCTGCCATTGGTAGCGGCGGTTCGCACTCGGTAAAGGCGCGTAGCGGTCGTAGTCGAACAGCTCGTCGAGACCGAGAAGTTTCTTCTTAAGATTGTAGTATCGGGCTACGATCCCATAGCGGCCCGTCACGGCCTGCACGAGAGCTTCAACCGTGGCATCGTCGATTTGATTGGCGAGATTCCGGGCGCTGATCCAGGTCGAGTAGCTTCGCAGCCGGTCGTCGGAGGCTTTGTCGGCAAGCAGGTTGTTGAACACGTAAGTGTTGACCCGCCTCATGTTCTGCAACCCGGCCGTAAAAGCTTCAGCCGCCCGCTTCCTCTGAATACGGTCCGAATCGTAGAGTTTGGTCAGGATCGATTGCTGAGGAAGCTCCTCACCGTCCAGGGTATAGCGGGCGCCGCTGTGGATCTCCTCGAAGAAGCGTACCCAGGCGTTTCGCCCGGTTACCGCCTTCTCTGCCAGTATCTTTTCCTCCGCTTCGGAGCGCAGGTAAGGGCGGTAGCGCCGGGCCAAAGTCAACCAGAAACGGAAGTGGGCCAGCGCCGGATCAGCCATTACCTCCAGAGCCCGTTTTTCCTCAACATGGGCCCATTCCAGCTCGAAGAATAGGAGTTGCTGCTGAAGGCGGGATGAGTGTTCCTGGAGGCGCTGCAACAACGCTCCCCTGGAGGGGTCTTCCGTGTTGGTGGACCAGTGCAGGTAGGCGAAGGTTCCCGCCTTCCCCGACAGCTCGAGGATCTGTTCGTATTCCTGGAGCAGCCGGGCCAGTGCAGGCGCATCGAGGGTGGCGATCCGGCTTCGATAACTGGAGGCGAAACTCTCGGCCCGCTGTTTTGACACCGACAGATCCTTACCCAACCGGGGGTCGTCGCCAGCGCTGTAGAGATCGCCGAGATTCCAGAGAATTTCTTCCGCTCCCGATGGAACGTTCATTGCATGTCTCCTTTATCAATTTATGTCGCAACGTCCGGCCATCTTATCAAACCTCTCTCGCTTGGTAAATAATGATCCTGATAAGCAAAACGTCCTGGAAAGCTGAGGGTCGATGGATTTTCGCTTTCAGAATGCCCGGGCTGTCTTTCTCTGAAGAAGATCTGAGAGAACTTCCTCGGGTTTCTTGATCTTGCTCAGGAACATCATCGCCGCGATGATGTAGGGCTTGTAGCCCGCCTGCCGGTAGGTGGCCAGGCGGAAACGTTCGAACACCGAGCCGGCCACCTCGCCATGTTCACAGCTCACCTTGGAGATGTCCGCCGGCAGGCAGTGCAGGTACAAGGCGTCTTTGGTACGTTTCATCAGCTCTTCACTGCACTCCCAATCGATGTATCTCTTATTCAGCTTCAGGCACTCGGTTTCCAGCTCATCGAGCCGCCGGGAGTCGCCGGCTTTCAACAGCTCCGTGCGGCGCTGCATCACTTCGTAGGGAGCCCAGCTCTTGGGATACACGATATCCGCGTCGGCGAAGGCCTCCGCCATGGAGTGGGTCTTGTGAAAGGTTCCTCCGGAGGCCCGGCTGTTTTTTGGGGCCAGATCTTCGACCTCCGGAATCAGGGAATACCCTTCGGGGTAAGCCAGGCTCACCTTCATCCCGAATCGACTCATCAGAGCGATCACTCCCTGAGGTACGGAGAGGGGTTTCCCGTACGAAGGGGAGTAAGCCCAGGTCATGGCGATTTTTTTCCCCTTCAGGGCTTCTAGGCTTCCGAAGTACCGGCTAAGATGCAGGAGATCCGACAGGGACTGTGTGGGATGGTCGATGTCGCACTGCAGGTTGACCAACGTGGGGATCTGGGGCAGCACCCCTTCCCGGTATCCCTCCCGAACCGCTTCAGAGACCTCCTTCATGTAGGTGTGGCCGTAGCCGAGATACATATCGTCCCGGATTCCGATGATCTCTGTAAGAAAAGAAATCATGTTGGCCGTCTCCCGGACGGTTTCGCCGTGAGCGACCTGCGTCTTTGTTTCATCCAGATCCTGGGCGGCCAGACCAAGCAGGTTGGCTGCGTCCAGGAAGCTGAAGCGGGTGCGGGTCGACTTATCCCGAAAGATCGCCACTGCCAGTCCGGAGTCAAAGATTCTTGGGGAGGTATTCTGCTCTCGCATCATCTTCAGGATCTCCGCAACGGTGAGGACCGCCCGGATCTCATCCTCCCTCTTGTCCCAGGTCAGGAGGAAGTCGCTCTGGTACAACTGCCCGATTCTGAGAGAGGAGAGGGTGTCAATCTTCTTCTGTATCTCTTTGAGTTCCATAGCGCCATTATACGGTGCGGAACCACGCCCGTCCAACGGGCGCTTAAAGCCAGCCCAACACCTCCTCCAGCGCCTTCCCGGAAAGAGCGAGCAGGTCGAGGCTGTTGAGAAACAGATCCGCTCGGGCCTGCCACAGCTCGTTTTGCACCTGTAAGAGCTCCAGACGGGCCGCTTCGACCCGCAGGAGAGTTCCCAGACCAAACTCCAACTTCCGCTGCTCATCAGCGGTTGTTCGGGTCTTGAGCTCGATATTCTTCTCCAGAAGGCCGATCCGCTCCTGAATGATCCCCTGCCGCAGGATCAGAGCTTCGTAAGTGTTCTGAACATTGCGCAGGCTAGCTTTCAGGGTCTCTCGGGCGATGCGCTCGGCCGCCGCGTTGACCTGCGCCCGATGGGTGGCTTTCCCTCCGTTGTACAGAGGAATCTCCAACCCGATCGAGAAGGAAACATCGAGCTTGGTTCCATCTGTAAAGAAGGAGGAGAAGGATTCACCGAACTCGGCGGGATCTGTTCCCTCGTACTGAGGGAGCAGGGTCAGAGCCAGATTGAGATTCGAGGCGTCGGTCCTGCCGCTCAGGATGGCCTGGGCTTGAGCCTGCTCCAGAGATAGTCGATCCTGCCGCACCAACGGGTTATCGGCCTGTGCCTCCACGACAAGCTGGTTCGGGTCGGCGGGCAACGTCGGAGCGGGAAAGCTTTCAATAAGCGCGTAGGAGTCCAATCCGCTCTCCAGACCGAGGGTGCCCGCCAGGTTCTGCTCAACCTGCAGGAGGGCATAGCGGTTTTCCAGCAGCGCCTCCCGTTGAAGACCTGTCAGGATCTCCAGCTCCAGAAGATCCGTCTCCGAAGCCCTGCCCGCATCCAGATTGATCCGCACCTGACGGAGGTTCTGATCCGCCAGTTCCAGGCTCCTCTCCAGATAGGCTATATTCCTGCGCAGACCGACCACCTGTACGTAGAGGCTGAAGGCGGTGTAGATATTCCCGTTACGGGCTTCCCGGCTGCCGTCTTCCGCCTTTTTCCAGTTGATCTCACTGGCCCTGCGCGCCGCCGAAAGCAGGCGCAGATCGATCAGCTTGCGGTTGACCCATACCGGCTGAGTGAGAACGAGGGTCCCCGAGGGGCTTTGGAGAATATGGTCGGGACTCCTGGTAAGGCTCATCGTGTTCGCCAGGCGAAGGCTGGCGATCCCCGCGGTGGGAAGTGCCCCGGTCAGGGACAGTCCCAGGGAGACATCGGTTTTCCGATCCGGCATGGCGTAAGGCGGAGCCTCCAAAGCTCCCGTAGAGACCCCGTAGACCGGATCCATCTGCAGGTCGATCTGGGGCTTCATGTCCGCGAGAGTCCGGCGGTGGATCGCTTCCGCCTGCAACTTGAGAGCATCGGCGATCTGGACAGCGGCATTTTGCCGCAATACCAACCGAAGCACCTCCTCCACATCCAGGGTAGTGCTTTGCGCAAAGGCGGACACCGGCAGGATCAGCACCGTGGCCAGGACCGCGAGGATTGTTCTACTTTTTTTCATAATTCCTATTTCTCTAAGCATGGCTTGCTTCCTTTTGAAGTACACGGGCTTCGCGCTTCTCCCGTCTCATGTCCTTTCGCCGGGTACGGCGGTCACGAATGTCTTCGAGGATTCCGTACAGCGAGGGGATGATAAACAGAGCCGTAAAAGTCGAGAAGATCAGCCCGAAGATGATCGTACTGGCCATGGGGCCCCAGACGACCGATTTGCCGCCCAGGCCGAGGGCCGTGGGAAGCAGACCGGCGATGGTAGTCAGAGAAGTCAGCAGGATCGGCCGCAGCCGGGTCGTCGCTCCCTCCACTGTCGCTTCGGCTGTGGTCTTGCCCGCCCGTTTGAGCTCGTTCACATAGCTGACCAGCACGATGGAGTCGTTGACGGCGATTCCCGCCAGGGCAACCCCTGCGTATAGTACAGTCGTAGAGAAGGGTGTGCCGGAAGCGAAGAGGTAAAGAATGACTCCCACGAAGGCGAAGGGTACGGTCAAAAGGATCAGTCCCGGCTGAAGGTAGGACTTGAACTGCGTCCCCAGGATCAAATAGATCAGGAACACCCCCAGCAGAAAGATGCGCAGAATTTGAGCGAGCAGATTACCGAGCTCGGCGAACTCCCCGCCCACCTTCAGGGTTACCTCCGGGTACAGGGGCTGCAGGTTCCGATCGAAGAGCTGCTTCACCTGCGCGTTGATCATTCGTACCCGGGATTCATCATAGGCTTGCGAGGCGACGGTGACTTCCCTCTTACCGTCCACCCGCCGAATTGCCGCCAGTGCCCGGCCTTCCTCTACGGTGGCGACCGTGGAGAACGGAATCAGGCGGCCGTCGGAAGTCGGGATCTTCATCTGCAGCAGCTGTCGCGCCGAATTGATCTCGCTCCCTGCGTAGCGAACGATGACGTCGATCTCTTCGTTGTCCACGAAGACCGTAGTCGCGGTGATGCCGTCAAAGGAACTGCGGATGAAGGAACCGATGGCCGCCGTGCTCAAGCCCAGAGCCGCGGCTCGGTCCTGATTGATCCTGACCCGCAGCTCCGGCGTACCCACCTCGAGGTTGTTGCTGATGTTATACAGCTCCGGATACTCCGAGAGTTTCTGCTTGATCTCCCCCGCGATGGTAGTGAGCTCCTCATAATCATCCCCGAACAGCCGGAAGGAAACCGGAGGCTCCACGGGCGGACCGTTCTGGGCTCGGCGGAATTCGACGCTTTCGGCGCCGGCGATCGAGGAGGTTAGCTCCTGCACTTCCTGCATGATATCAATGATCGGTCTGGTCCTTCCCTCGTCCTTTTCGATGATGTCCACGACGATTTGAGCGATATTGCTCTTACTCTCCACACCCGTTCCGCTCGAGCTGAATCCGATTGAGGAGTTGATGGAGATGATCTCCCCCTGACCGACGAGGGGCATGATCCTCTTCTCGTATTCGGCCACAACGTTTTCGGTCTTGGATTTTGGCGAGCCGTTGGGCAGCTCGATATCGATGTAGAAGAGGGTAAAGTCTTCTGAGCTGAACAGGTCCTGCTGCAGGGTCGAGACCAGGGCGAAGCTTCCAACCATCACTACCAGCATGGCCGGAATCAGCAGATACCGTCTTCGATACACCCGGCTGATCACCATGGAGTATCCTTGTTTGAAGCAGGCGAAGCGATCCTTTCGCCGCTTGCGCACCTTGCCGGACCACTCGGCGAAGTGCACGGGCAGGAACACGACAGCCTCCAGTGTGGAGGCGATCAAGGCGATCGATACGGTCAGAGGAATGACCCTAAGGAATCTTCCCAGCGTACCGGGAAGAATCATCAGAGGCAGAAAGGCTGCAACCGTGGTCAGGGTAGCGGCAATAACGGGGATCACGACCTGATTGGTACCTTCGATCGCCGCATCTATTCTGGAAAACCCTTCCTGATTCAGCCGATAGCTGTTCTCGATGATCACGATGGCATGATCCACGATCAAACCGAGCACCAGGACCAGGCCGAAGAGGGTGTTGGTATTGAAGGTTTCTCCGAACAGTTCAAGCACGACAAAGGTGATGGCGAAGGTCACGGGAATCCCGAGGGCGATGATCAGGGCGTTGTGTACGCCGATGAACAGCAGCAGGATCCCAACGAGAAAGATTAAACCGAGAAGGGCGTTGTTCAGCAGCACGTCCAGGCTCTGGCGGATCTGAACCGTGGAATCACCGAAGAGGTTGATCGTCATCCCCGCCGGCAGGGATTCTTCGACCTTAGCGACTACCTCCTTGACACCGTTGACTACAGCGACGCTGTTGCCCCGGGTTACCTTGATTATCCGCAGGACGATAGCCTGCTCCATATTGAACCGAGCGTCCGCACCGGTGGGATCGAAGACCTCTTCTACGGTGGCCACATCGGAGACATGGACCACTCCGGATTGAGAGCCGCCGGGATTGAAACCGCCGCCGCTCCGGCGAACGATGACCTTTTCGAACTCGCTGACTCTGCCGATCTCCCCGATGGTGCGCAGCAGGTACTCCCGAGATTGGGTTTCCAGCGTACCCCCCGGAACCGTGACGTTACGGCTGCTTACCGCCCGCACCACCTCATCCAGGGAGACCCCCAGGGCTTCGAGCTTTTCCTTGTTTGCACCGATGATGATCTGACGGTCCATGCCGCCGACCAGTTCGGCGTCCGCTACTTCCGGAACATCGAGAAGCCGTTCCCGGAGAAAGCGGGCCGTGTTGTTGAGTGTCTTGTATTCCACGTTCCCCGCCAGAATGACCTCGATCACCGGCAGGAAATCAGAGGAGGAAAAGTCGTCGATAAAGGCGGTGAGAGTGCCGTCGGGAAGATCGACCTTGTTGAATCTGGTTTGGACCTCCTGGTACAGACGTTCGAACTCATCATTGGAGATCCCGCTGTCGAACTCCACGCGCACGATGCTCAAGCCCTCCTGGGTGACCGAGACGATCTGGTCGAGCTTATCGATGCCTTCGATCTCGTTTTCGATCTTTACAGCAACGTTTTTTTCCACGTCTTCTGCGGATACTCCGGGGTAAGGCACGGCAATGTTCACCCAGAAGAAGGGCACCTCGGAGAACTGCTCCCGTGGCAGCCGGGACAGGCTCAAGAAGCCGAGCACCAGCACGGCGATCATCAGGATGTTGATCAGAACGGAGTTGTTGACCGAGAATTTGCCGAAGCTCATTGCCACGACCCGCTTTCGCCGATCACCGTGGTCTGCACCGGATCGCCGCGGCGAAGCGCCGTAAGTCCGGAGATGATCAATATTTCGCCCTCCTCCAGACCGTCCAGGATTTCCGCAATATTGCCGATTCTTCTGCCGACCTGTGCGGGCTTTTGGGCGGCCCGATCCGCTTCCATTGCAAACACGAACGTCTGGCCGCCATGCTCGACCAGGGCGGTCGAGGGGATCAGCACAACCGGCTCCTGTGCCTGGGTTTCTATCGTGATGGTGGCCGACATCCCCGACTTTATGGTGTTGCCCGCTGGATTTTTCCAGGTCACGATCACGGGATAGCTCCCGGTGGCCGGATCGCTGCCGGCCGACACCGCGCTGACAGTGGCGTCGAACACCTTCTGTTCACTCGCCGCCGGGATCAGCACCGTGGCCGGGGCACCTTTGGCCACCAAGCCGACCTGACCCTCGCCGACCGCGACTTCCGCTTTCAAGGAACTGATATCGACGACCCGAGCGACTCGGAGCCCGGGGCTGAGATAGTTCCCAAGGGTGATTTCCGATTCTTTTTGAGCGATGTATCCTCCGATCGGGGCGCGAATCGCACAGTCCTGGTAGGTTTTCAGGGCACTTTGATAACGGGCCTGGGCACCGTTGACGGCGCTGCGCACCCGGGCCAGTTCCGCCTTGGAAGCGCTGCCTTCGTTGTACAGCTTCTCCGTGGCTTCGAGATCAAGCTTGGCGATCTCGTACTGCTCCTTTGCCTGCTCCATGTTGAGTCTGGGGATGGTATCATCGACTTTCACCAGAGCCTGGCCTGCAGAGACACGATCCCCCAACTCAAAGGAGACGCTCTGGATAATCCCCTGGGTTTCCGACACGACGTAGGCTTCATTGATTCCCGACACAATCCCGGCAGCCTCGATATTACGGACCAGATTGCCCCGGGTGACGGTCAACGCCTCGACGGCAAGGGGTTTAGCTTCCGGAGGACCTTCCGCCACCAAGGATCCGCCTGGACGACCGCAGGCAGCCATAATGATCGATAGGATGAGCACGGCTCCAGATCCAAGGATAGGTAAGTTTTTTGACCGTTTCATATTCAACCTCTTATATCACAAATTGAAATATCCAGACAAAAATAGTGTCGTATGGCTGGAAAATCAAGGAAATTCTACTTTTTTATAGATTTGTAACTCATAATGTGTTATGTTACCATCAATACAGTAGCATAAGATGATTCTGTCGTGACCGCGGCAACGCGGAAGCCCCGGTCACAACAGCAGGGAGGAAGATGATGCCAGTCAATGATAACGCCGGTATCCTTTGGGATGATCTACGGGTAACAGCCAATATGATGTCCGTCAGCGGCGCTCAGTTCAGTGAATCCCCCAGGTATGTAAATATCCTAATCAATAGTGAGCGGGGCCCTTCCTTCTCAGGTCTCTGCGGGTACGAGTTCGGCTACGGACGAGGTGTATTTCAGAGCGGACACTTTCAGGTACAGTTGCCCCACAGCTACGTTCCCGGTACGGCTATTGAACCCCACGTTCACGTACGCCTGGATCCTGCCAGCGAGGGAGCGGCCGGTCAAAAAATACTGCTCGAGTTTGAATACATCTGGGTGAACATCTCCGAACCGCGGCCCAATACGACGCGGATTATCTCGATAAACCATGAAGTGATCGAAGAGGATCTGAAACGAGACAATGTGATGATCTCCTTTGGGTTTATCGAGAAAGCGGATGCCCGGATTTCCTCGATGCTGGACTGCCGTTTTTCCCGCATCACCTTCGATCCGGAATGGAATAAGGATTTCTGGTCACCCCAAGGATTGCAGAACGACAATTTCAAGGGAAACCTGATCTTCAAGGAGTTAGATTTCCACTACCAGGTCGGCTCCCTGGGCAGCCGGATCATAAATAAAGCATATGAAGCAACTTGAAGAAGTATGATGCTATTGGCATGCATATGCACATGCATGTCAATATTGTCAGACGATGAGAATGACGGTTGATATTCCCCCTGAATTGCGGAAAAAGCTCGTCGAAGAAGCAGCTTCCCGCAATTTGCGGGGACTTTTCTCCTTTCATTGTCGAAGCTCTCCGTCTCTATTTTAGCAGGCAAAGAAGAAATCGACAAAAAACCATCGAAAGGTTGAAGGGTTGCCTGACTGCGGAGCAAATGGAGGAGGAGCGCGTCCGCCTAAAAGAGGTGCGAGATAATTGGCGCAGGTGACGCTAATCGATACCACTTAACAGTGTCCCGTAGACCAAAGCGGTGAGGATATCACCGATAATGATGTTGCGGACGGTCACCGGGAGGGCGAGCAACCGTTCATAGGTCTTTGTTGTTTAACGCTGAAAGATCCCCGTACACGTTGCTGAGTTCTGGAACGACTCCCATCCTGAGCTTGTTCTTCACCAGCTGCTTCTGTAGCGGCTGCCCATCAATCAACACCTGTCCCGAATCGGGCGTCAAAATGCCGTTCAACATGCGAATCGTGGTGGTCTTCCCGGCGCCGTTGGGACCGAGAAGACCAAACACTCCACGGAGTAGAATGGCAAGGGAGATAGCACTTACAGCAAAGAACGAAGTTGAGGTCATTTCTACCGTGTCGTAGCGACGGTATAGCGTAGAATGGCTCGCTGCTTGGAGCGGCGGGCGACCTCTTTGAAGCCAGCCTCGCGAAACGTATCGATCAGACCGGTAAAAGCCTCTCCCGGATCGACTTTGCTCGTTTCAGGATCCACGGGGTAGGCCTCCACAGTGGCGGCACCTTTGCTCCGGGCATAATCGAGGGCTGCCTCGATGAGCGGTCTTGTCAGCCCGCGGCGCCGATACTGCCGGGCGATGTAAAAGCAGACGATCGACCAGACCGGCTGATCGTCGATCCGTTTCAGCACCCGAGAGCGGTCCAGAACCGGAAACGCCTCCCGGGGGGCTATCGAGCACCAACCGATCGGCTCGTTCTCGAGGTAGGCGATCAGACCCGGCACCTCGCCGCTGCTGATGATCGCCTCAATGGCCCGCCGGTTTGCCTCCCCGTGGTTCCTGTCGAACTCAGAGCGCTTGATCCGCCACCACATGCACCAGCAGCCGCCGTCGGCGCCGTTGGGACCGAACAGCCTCTGCATGTCAGGCCATTCGGTCACGGTGACCGGTTTAAATACCAGCATGTCCTTTGTCACTTTCATGTTTTATTTCTCCTTGCAGTCTCTACAACGGGATAGGATATTATCGCGGAAAATCGTCATTCCGAAAACGGCACCGTGGCGCCTCGAGCAATAGGGATCTTATTCCCTTGAGACCCTCTCTGTGCCCGGATATAATGGCCTCGCTATGAAGAACCTGTTGGATGGAATCGAAGATGTACTGTTGATGGGGCCGGGCCCGTCGAGCGTGTACCCGGATGTTTACAAGGCTCTGAGCCGGAGCACCCTGGGATATCTGGACGCCTACTTTATCCGGATTATGGACGAGATCAAGGCGCTGCTTCAGAAGTTGATGAAGACGCGCAACGAGTTGACGTTGGCGGTCTCCGGCACGGGCATGGCCGGGATGGAGACCTGCCTGGTAAACCTGCTCGAGACGGGGGATGCGATCCTGATCCTGATCAACGGGGTGTTCGGGATCCGGATGCGGGAGATCGCCACCCGACTCTGCGCGGATGTGGACGTGCTTGAGTTCGAGTGGGGCACTCCGGTAAAGCCGGAGGCTGTGGAGAAGAAACTGAGGGAAAGGACCTACAAGATCGTTGCCATGGTCCATGCTGAAACTTCCACCGGAGTGCGCAACCCCGCCGAAGAGATCGGCACGCTAGTGAAGCAGACCGACTCCCTGTACCTGCTTGACGCGGTCACCAGTCTGGGCGGGATCGAGGTCGATGCGGACGGCTGGGGTGTGGATTCCCTGTACAGCGGTTCCCAGAAATGTCTGTCCTGCCCGCCGGGACTTTCTCCGGTTACCTTCTCGGAGAAGGCGGAAAAGGCCATCGCAGGCCGGAAAAGCAAGACGCCTAGCTTCTATCTGGACATCGGTCTGATCGGCAAGTATTGGGGAGGAGAGAAGCGGGCCTACCATCACACTGCTCCGATGAATATGCTCTACGGATTGTATCAGGCCCTGATGCTGGTCATGGAGGAGGGTATTGAGAAGGTATTTACCCGCCACCGCACGATTCATGAAAAGCTGGTTCAGGGCCTCGAGGAGCTGGGCCTGGAGCTTCTCGTCGACCTGCCCTACCGTCTGCCCATGCTCAATGCCGTAAAAATCCCAGAAGGGGTGGAGGAGGCCGCAGCACGCAGCGCCCTGCGAACCAGGCACAAGATCGAAATCGGCGCCGGGCTGGGTCCTCTGGCCGGTAAGATCTGGCGTATCGGCGTGATGGGGCATACCGCGCGGGAGGAGAATGTCGAGCGGCTGCTCTCCGCTCTGCGTGAGGTGCTTTAACTGAAGATCTTTCCTGGATTCAGGATTCCGTTAGGATCGAAATCTTCCTTGATTCTGCGCATGAGCTCGATCTGGGCTTGATCGATTCCCAGGGACAGGAAGGATTTTCTCGTTAAACCGATCCCATGTTCGCCGGTGACCATGCCGCCCAGGGACACGGCAAGACGGTAGATCTCCTCCGCGGCTTTCGGTGCCCGGCTTCGCCATACCTCTTCGGGAACATCCTTGATGATGTTAACGTGTACGTTGCCGTCTCCGGCGTGGCCGAAGCTGATGATGGGAAGCTGGTAGCGCATCCCCACCTCCTTGATCTTGGGAAGCAGATGGGGTAGCTGGGTGCGGGGAACCACGATGTCCTGGGTGTCCATGATATGCTGGGGACTCAAGTTCTGCAGGGCCTCGATGATCAGCTTGCGGGTTTCCCACAGGCGCTCCCTCATCTGGACGTTGTCGGCAACCAGAACGTCGATGGCCCCATTTCCCAGGCAGATTTCCCCAATCCGTTCATAGTCCCGGTCGATCTGATTCTTGTCATTGCCGTCCAGGGTGATCAGCAAATGCGCCGCTGCTTCCCGAAAGGGAACTTCCTTTTCCTGGAGTTTTTCCACGGCCAGGATACTGTCCCTCTCCATGAACTCCAGAGCCACCGGAACGATCCTGGCCTTAATGATATCCGACACCGACTGTCCCGCGGCCAGGAAGTCATTGAAGGGAACGAGCAGATCCACCCGCTTTTCCGGTTTGGGCAGAAGACGCAACAGGATCCGGGTCACCACGGCCAGGGTTCCTTCAGACCCGGTCAGCAATTGGATGAGATTATAGCCGGTGACGTTCTTCATGACCTTGCCCCCCAGCTCAATAATCTCCCCGCTGGGAAGGACCGCCTGCAGGCCGTATACGTAATCCTTGGTCACTCCGTATTTGATGGCCCGGGGTCCGCCGGCGTTTTCGGCGATGTTCCCGCCGATCGAGCAGGAATCAAGACTGGCCGGGTCCGGGGGGTAGAACAGCCCTACCGCTTCCACCTCCCTGTGGAGGTTGCCCGTAATTACCCCGGGCTCTGCCATCACCATCAGGTTCTCTTCGTCGATCTCGAGGATCTTGTCCATCTTCTCCAGGGACAGAACCAGGCCGCCGAACACCGGCACAGCGCCACCGCTCAAGCCCTGTCCAGCTCCGCGAGGGGTCACAGGGAATCGTTCGGCCTGAGCTAGTTTGAGGATTTCGGAGACTTGTTCGGTGGTAGTAACCCGGGCCACCGCCTCCGGTGGGTGCCAGAGCTCCGCCACCTCGTCGTGGGCGTAGGCATCCATGTCGTCTGGAGGGGTTAGTAGGTTCCCCCTCTCCAGTATAGCCTCCAGCTCTTTCAGGGCTTCGTTGTCAATCTTCTTGTACATAGTAGGATTTGCATTATACTGGCTAGCAAGGGCAATGGGAAAGGGTCCCAGTGGCTATGCACCGTGGATTGTTGGTAAGGAACCGAGGCGGGTTTGCAATGCGCCGCTACTCTGTAGTGATCGGATTGATTGTAATTCTCCTTGGTGGCTGCGGGGGCAGGGGCTCGCGAGGATTAGTCGACCTAGCGAGCTACCGGATGGATGATTTCGAGCCTTTTAAGAAGTTGCTCATCGAGGATGAGTTTACCGAGCATCCGGAGTTATACAAGCGGACGGTCTATCACCTCCAGCTCGAGATCGGAGAGCCTCTGACCGAAATCGCAGCCCATGCCCGGATCCACTTCACTAATCAAGAACGGGAGACAATCGAGGCGATCCCTTTCTTCCTCTATCCCAATCTCACTCCCGGAGCTCTGGAAGTGCAGTCGGTGAACGTCGATGGCATAACTGTTGAACCGGAGTTTCGAGACCGCCGCAGCCGGCTTCTGACGCCCCTGCCTGCAGCCCTGAGACCCGGTCAAACAGTCACAATCCTCATCGAATACGATCTTTCCCTGCCCGTGACCGAAGAGGGGGAGTATGGGGGATTCGGCTACGCGGGGGGTGTGTTATCGCTGGCCTACTGCTATCCTATGATCCCCGCCTTCGCGGTATGGAACCATCCCCTGCCCGTTCCCTACGGGGACTTTATCTTCAACGAGGTGAGTTTTTACCTGGTGCAGGTATCGATGCCGGCCGAGTTGATCCTGGCTGCTCCGGGCATTGAGCTGGTAGCAAGACAGGCCGACGGCCGTCAAGAGGTCGTCTTTGCCATGGGACCCTCGCGGGACCTGTATCTGGCTTTGAGCTCAGAGTTTGTGGCCGAGACTGAGACGATCGGGAAGACGGATATCCGCAGCTTTGCAGGTAAAGAGGCGGAAGCGGCTTCCCAACGAGCCCTCTCAACCGCCGTGGCTGCGCTGCAGAGCTTCGGCGATCGTTTTGGGCAGTACCCTTACAGAACTTTAACTCTGGTGAGTGTGCCCTTCGCCGCTTTCGGCCTGGAGTTCCCCGGTATCATCATCAACTCCCGTCGACTGTACGATCTGAATCAAAACTTCGGCGGGGTGTCCGCTCCGGTTCTATTGGAAGCCACCACCGCTCACGAGGTCGCGCATCAATGGTTCTACGCCTCGGTGGGAAGCGATCAGCTGCTCGAACCCTGGCTGGACGAAGCTCTGGCCCAGTACGCCACCTGGCTGTACTACAAGGACCGCTATGGCAGTTCCGCCGCGCAGGGGTTCTTCCAGTCCCTCCATGACCGCTGGAACCGGGTCGGCAGAGCGGAGATCCCAATCGGCAGACCGGTGAACGCCTACACCCCCAAGGAGTACGGGGCGATCGTGTACGGCAGGGGACCTCTGTTCATCGAAGCGTTGGCAGAGCACCTGGGGGAGGAAGTTTTCAACAGTTTCTTAAGGGAGTATACCCTGACATTCGAATGGGACATCGTAGACAGCAGTGAGTTCGAAGCCGCCGCCGAAGCGGCCTGCAATTGCCGGCTGGACGACCTGTTCGATCGATGGGTCGGGGACTGAGTCCGCCGATCCGTTTCTCAGGGAGCAGAGAATTGCCCGGCCGATCATAGAATGACCGTACAACGCGCCGTCGGCATCTGAAGGATGCTCAGATACCGTTTCACTATTATCCCCTTTTGCTACTTGATGGCTGTTATAAAATCGTAGGCCAGCAGAGCGTAGATCTTGACAGATCATTTCCGTTCCGATGCGGTGGGAACAATCTTTCTTTTATTGGTCCCCATCCGCCTTACTGGCACCCCGGGGAGCTGTATCACGATCCGGAGGCAATGCCCGAACCTTTCGGTGTAATGAATGATCCGCCGGTTCAAAGGGGTTCGGTGAAGTATCAGGCTCTTTCTCTCACTGCGCGGCAAAACCGGGCCCACTACATGGACAAGTGTGCGCTGATCGAGAAGATCCTCTCCCACCGCATTCGTCTCAGCCAATATACCCACAGCAACGAGGAGAAGCGACTTCAGAGTACGCGGGTTCCTTGATCGATCATCATTAGATCTCTCGGTTTATGTTTATGAGAAGTATATTGACATATATGGTATACCATGTATAATAGGTTAATCAAAAACCGAGATCATCTCGGTACCATATGTTATATGGTCGAATGTTCTTTAAAGGACCAAGAAAACCCGCAAGGAGGTTAGGAAATGAAAAAAGCAGTCATTTCCCTGGTAGTGCTGCTGGTGACGGGCGCAATGATCTTCGCCGCCGGTACACAGGAAGAAGCGGAACCGGCGACCACGGCCGCGGTGGAAAAGACACCGATCGAGGAGTACAATCCCGGTTTCACCTTTCCCACCGAAAAGGCCGAGCTTAGTTACTGGCACGTGCTGGGAACCCGGCCCGGATTCCACGAGCTGGCGCAGGAAATCGGCCGTGAATACTCGAAGATTCATCCCAATGTCAGCATCTCCGTCCGCGAGATTCCCAATGCGCAGCAGAGAGCGATTTATAGTGCCGCCTTCGAGTCCCACACCCCTGGGGATATCGTTTGGGTGGAGGCCCAGGTCGGACTGATGGCCAAGGCGCTCGCCCCGGCTCCGGACTGGGCGGTGAGGTTCATGGAGGATCTCTTTACGCCGTATGTTCTCAGCCTGGCCAAAGTCAAGGATAAGTACTACGGCTGGAGTGGCGCCGAGGTAGATGCGGGACAGATGCTCTACTACCGCAAGGACCTGTTCCGGGAAGCTGGGTTGAATCCCGACGATCCACCTGAATTTATTCCAGAGTTGCTCGATGCCGCTGAGAAGCTCACCAAATGGGAAGGCGGACAGATGTCCCAGGCGGGCATTGCTCTACGCTACGCAGGGGGACATCAGGGAATCGGTGATAAATTCAGTAAGTATGCGGCAGCTTGGGTAGATACACGGAAAAGGTTCTACTACAACGAGGACTATACAGACGTCATATTCGACGATCCGGGCTGGATCGAGGCGGCTCAGTTCTTCCACGATCTGGTGTTCAAGTATAAAGTAACAAACACTACCCTGCCGACGCCGATTCAAGCCTTTGGTCTCGGATTGGCGGCCATGACCAACCGTGAGTCATTCTTCGCCGGGTGGCTGGAAGAAAACGCTCCGGATGCAGAATACGGGATCGCCCCCCTGGCAAGCGGCAAGGCTCCATTCGGGCAGTATCAGACCGGTGCTATGCCATGGCTGGCGCTGAACTGCGTCACGGTAGACTCCAAGGATCCCGATGTGGCCTGGGATTTCAACATGTTTCTGATGAATGAGGAGAACGAGCTGCGCATCGCCAAGAACAACGGCGGCATGTCCCGGCTGAAGTCTGCTCAGGATGACCCGTTCTTCGAGACTTTACCTTACTTCGAGGTGTTCCAGATCATGACAACGGAGCGGCCGATCGTGCGTAACGTGTATCTGGATCCCAACACGCTTCAAGCTGAGCTGGAAGCAAAGCTGGGCGAAGCGGCTGTTGATCTGTTGACCAACGAGAACGCCGACGCGGCTTCCCTGATGAAAGGCATGGCCGCCTACGGACGGAAACGACTCCAAGAGATCGGCGTTCGCTAATCGATTATCGAAGCCCATCAGGCAGGCGCTTACGCGCCTGCCTGAATCCTGTTGAGCACCTATGCAAGCGAGAATGAGCCTCGGAAAGAAGTTCATCCACGATATTTCCCATCCTATTCTGCGCTGGGGATATATCTTCGTTATTCCCGGATTGCTCTCCTATATGCTGTTCACCTTTTATCCAACGATCCGCTGTCTGGTTCAGTCTCTTCATCTGATCCGCGGTGCGGGCAATCCCTGGGTGTTCAACAGCGTCAACAACTATCTGGAAATATTCAGGGACAAGATCTTCTGGGATTCCCTGAAGAATACCTTCTACTACGTAGCTTTGACGATTCCTCTCGGTACGATCGTCTCCCTCGTTTTGGCGGTGGTTCTCAATTCGATCGTAAAAGCTCGAGGTTCCTTTCGCGCTTTGTACTTCATTCCCAGTGTTGCCGGGGTCATTGCCGTAGGGATCGTGTTCAACTGGATGTACGAGCCATATCTCGGCGTTTTGAATTTGCTGCTGGGCAAGCTGGGTCTTCCTCGTCTGAACTGGTTACGAGACCTCAAGTTGGCCCTGCCGAGCATCGCCGCCATGAATATCTGGCAGACCCTCGGATATAACGTCGTCATCTTTTTAGCCGGACTTCTCGCCATACCCTCCGAGTTGTACGAAGCTGCCGACATTGACGGGACCAATCCGATACGCAAGCTTTGGAGCATCACGGTTCCCCTCGTCGCACCGTCGATGTGGTTCGTCATCATCAACAACACCATACGGAATCTGCAGGTATTCAGCGAGATTTTCGTTATGACCGGCGGCGGTCCCGGACATGCGACAACTACGGTAGGATTCCGTGTTTATCAGTATGCCTTCCTGTTCTTGAGCTTCGGCAAGGCCAGCGCCAATGTCATGGTCCTGTTGATTATTATTCTAGCGGTGACATTGATGCAACTGCGTTTCTTTGAACGCAGAACCCGGGTGGAATTTTAGAAGAGAGGCGCAGAATGAGCTACACCACGAGACAGAGCGCTAAGAAAATTATCACCTACGTTGTTCTTTTGGTTGTTGCCGTAATCATTTTATTTCCCTTTTTCTGGATGATCTCTACAGCATTCAAGCCGAACACCGACATCATAAAGCGCCCGCCGATCTTTCTTCCCACAAAACCGACATTAATACACTTCCAGAAAGTCTTTGCGCAGGTTCAATATTTCCGCACGTTGTATAACAGCCTGTTCGTATCGGGTATGACGACGCTGATTACGATCTTTTTTTCCACGATGGTGGGGTACGCCATCGCCAAGTACCGGGTGGTGGGGCTCAATGTGATCTTCATCCTGATCCTGTCCGGGCTGATGATACCACCCTTTACAATCGCCATTCCTCTGTACATCGTTGCTACCCAGATTCGAATGGTGAATACCCTATGGGGTGTGATTATACCCTTCTCGATCAGCAACTTTGGAATATTCCTCATGCGTCAGTATTGCCTGGGAGTTCCCCAGGATCTAATTAGTGCGGCCCGAATTGATGGTGCATCTGAGTTTACTATCCTGATTCGGATCATCTTCCCGGTGGTGGCTACCGGCTGTACGGCTCTGGGAATCTTGAAGTTTCTGTTGACCTGGAACGATCTTTTCTGGCCTTTGATCATGCTTACCGAAGAAGCAAAGAAGACCCTCACTGTGATGTTGGCTACCTTTATCGACTTTGAACGATTCGTCGATTACGGGCTGCTGATGGCTATGACCACGTTGGTTGTGCTCCCCGTCATTCTCTTGTTCGTTGTTTTTCAACGACGAATTATAGAAGGGGTAGCTTTGACTGGAATGAAAGGTTAGGTGGGTGTATGCGGGTCGAAAACAAGGTAAAGCAGAAGCTTCGGGAAGGCCGGCCTACCCTTGGTTCCTGGATCATGATCGGGGATCTCGCTTCCGCTGAAATCATGGCGGACGCTGGTTTTGACTGGATCACCGTGGACATGGAGCATACCTCGATTACCTACGAAACCCTTACCGTGCTGCTTGCCGGTATCCGTGCTCACGGACCCGAAACCTTCGTTCGTATCGAAGACAACAATCCATCGGTCATCAAGCGTGTGCTGGACTGTGGCGCCGGCGGGATCATCGTTCCCCTGATCAACAGCGGTGCAGAAGCGGAGGCAGCGGTAAAGGCGGCCAAGTATCCTCCCGACGGTGTGCGGGGGGTTTCTCTGGGACGAGCCAGCGGCTACGGCAACAACTTCCAGGACTATTTCGAATCCATCAATGACGAGGTGATCGTGCTGGCCCAGATCGAGAACTATCTGGCTGTGGACAAGATTGATGAGATTGTGTCGGTAAACGGTTTGGATGGGGTGTTTCTGGGACCCTACGATCTCTCTGGTTCTATGGGCATCGTGGCTCAATTTGACCATCCCCGGATGGCTGAGGCGAGAAAGCGGGTGCTCGAAGCTGCCGGCAAGGCGGGTAAGGCCGTCGGTATTCATGAGGTGTGCCCCGAGGCCGAAGCCGTGCTGGCGCTGCTCAAAGAGGGGTTCAACTTTGTTGCCTGCAGTATTGATACGATTTTTTTAGGACACTCAGCCCGCGCGGTGGCAGGTGAGCTGAAGCAGATCTTGGGTTGAAGGGTGGAGCGATGAAACGGGATGTGCTCGCCCTGGCGGACTTGCATATCACAGAGAAACGCCCCTCCAAGGAAACCCTCAATCATCCTGATTTGATCCGACTGGCTTCGGGTTTGGATCCCTACATCCAGACACCGAAGGCGTACCGGGAGGCTTACCGGGCTCTCGGAATCGACTTAATCAATCGGGTCCCCGAGGATAATGCTCCCATGCCGCTGAAATTCGGAGAGGTGAGAGATGTAGGCGGGGGCTACAAAGAAGCCCACCTGGGAGTGTATAATACCGTAGCCCGTCATGTGTATCCCTTCTCCTCGGTAGAGGAGTTTTGGCAGGCGGATACGCTGGATCCCAGGTACGAGGAGCTGCGTACACCCTCCCCGCACTGCTTGGATTCAGTGGAAATCCAGCGCAAAAACGAGCTGCTCGGAGAAGTCGGGCTGTACTACTACATGCTCTATACAACCCTGTTCATGTGGGGGGTTGAGTACCTGGGTTGGGAAGTGTTTCTCATGGCGGCGGTCATGGACCCGGAAGGATTTGACCAGAAGTTTCTCCAAGTTGTGTTTTTCAGATCCCTCAAAATGATTGAGATGCTGGCAGAAATTGACTCTCCATTCGTGTTTTGCCACGATGACCTAGTCGATGCCAGGGGTCCGATATTCGCGCCGGCTTGGTACCAAAAGTATATCTTTCCCCGTTACGAGGAGCTTTGGCGCCCGGCGAAACAAAGAGGGAAAAAGGTGATTTTCGTGGCTGATGGCAACATGAACGAGTTCCTCGAGCCTCTGCGAGCCACCGGGGTAGAGGGGGTGATGCTGGAGAACCCGGTGACGGACTTCGAGAGGATATTGAATGTTTTCGGTGACAAAATCGTTATCGGGGGGATAGAGACCGGAGTACTTATGCACGGATCTGCGGAGCAGGTACGGCAACACGTTCTGAGGGTGCATGAGCGAACGCGGGACATCCCTGGGTTCGTCATGTCCACGCCGGGGGGAATCCACGGAAGCCTGCCTCTGGAGAATCTGGCGGCCTACTTCGATACCCGGGTAGAAACGGGACACACACCGGAAGGGTGGAGAAAGGGATAGGGGGAGATTTTTCCAGTGGAAAAGGTGAGCATCGAGGAGCGCGTCGAGGGGTTCAAACGATTCTTCGCCATGGCCAACACCGAAGGACCCCTCGTCGGATTCTTTAGAGACACCTATTACCCATTGAAGAGATACCGAACGGAATCCTTCCTGCCGGAAGGAGAGATTCTTCCGGCAGCTCTTGAGGTCGATCCCTTTATTCCCGAGTACGAGCGGCTGTTTCAGCTACACGATGAGACAGCCGGTGATTTCATCTGGAGCGCCGCCGCCTTCTGGGGAATCCCCTGGATGGAGGCTCTGGCCGGCTGTCGGGTGATTGCCGATCATACCACCGGTTCTTCCCGGAGCGAGAAACCAGCGGACTTTCAGGGTGCGGAGGACATCCCCGTGTTCGATCGCAACGATCCCTGGGTACAGAAAGCCTTGGAGTTTCTGAAGCGGCTGACTCAGGTCAGCCGGGGTCGGTTTCCGCTGGCTACCACCCTGATGCGGGGAATTTCCGATCTTCTGGCCGCGCTTTACGGTAGTCCTGATTTTCTCTACTCCTTCATGGATCGCCAGGATGCACAGAAGCGGGTTATTCAGAGGTTGACGGCCCTCTGGATCTCTTTTTCACGGTCACAGCTCGAGATGATTCCAGATTTTCACGGAGGTACGGGTTCTTTCTACTACGGAGTGTGGCTTCCAGGAAAGGGTGTGTGGCTGCAGGAGGATGCCTCTGCACTCATGTCTCCGGAATTGTTCGGCGGCTTTATCGCTCCGGCAATTCACCAGATGGCCGGCAGCTTCGATACCAGTGTGATTCATCTCCATCCAAGCAGCTACATTCCAGTGGAATTCCTGGTCGAGACACCGTTGAGTGCGGTAGAGCTGCACATCGACTTCGGCGGCCCGAGGGCTGAGGAGTTGTTCCCCTACTATCGAAAGATCCTCGATTACAAACCTCTGATAATCTGGGGCGATCTCATGCTTGAGGACCTCAATTTCATCACCGCCAAGCTCGATCGGCAGGCCTTAGCCCTGTTGCCGGTAGTGGCCTCCCTGAAACAGGCTGAGGATATTTGGGGAAGATTTAAAACATGATGGGAAAAGACAGCGCTGTGAAGGAAACGGTTATCTGCACAGAAGCTCAGTTTGTGAAAGGGGAAGAGAATTTCCGCCGATATGGGTCCGACTACGCTTGGATCCCCTGTCAGGAAGAAGAGGAAAATCTGGCACAGTGTATTCGTGACAGCAAGGCCAGAATTGCCATTTTGGGAACGTACCGCTATCGGGAACAGCTGTATCGAGCCTTGGTGGAATCCGCCGGGAAGGGTCCCGCCCTTATCGCACGCCACGGCATCGGTTATGACGGGGTGGACCTTACGCTCTGTAAAAAGAACAACATCATGGTTACGATCACTCCGGGTACTCTGGATCAGTCTGTAGCGGAACACGCGGTAGCGCTGATTCTAAGTCTGGTACGGAATATTCCCGCTCTTGACAGATCGATGCGGGAATCCTGCTATGCTCCTGTTACGACTATGGAGCTTGCAGGAAAAATTTTGGGCGTGGCGGGATTCGGCAAAATCGGCAAGCGGGTGGCCACGATCGCCTCTTGCGGTCTGGCGATGAAGGTGATTGCCTTCGACAGCCTCACTCTCGAGGAACAGCTGTCCCGGGAGGGGTTTGGGAAAGAGGAGTTTTACGGCAAGTTCGGCCTTAGCGAGTATTTCACGGATTATTTCGAGTTCGCGAAATCGCTGGACATCCTTACGATTCACATGCCGGCGATGGAGGGGACGCTGAACTTCTTTGATGCCGATCGACTGTCCGCTGTGAAATCCTCGGCATACTTGATAAACACCGGCCGAGGCGCTCTGATCGACGAAGATGCCCTCTACGATGCGCTGAAGGAAGAACAGTTGAGGGCGGCCGCCCTGGACGTGTTTCACAACGAGCCCTATGCGCCTGTGTCTCCAGCCAGAGATCTTCGACAGCTTCCCAACGTGATTCTCACCCCTCATGTAGCCTCGAACACGGTGGAGGCGAATTTCCGGGTACAACAGAATATTCTGCAGAACATTGAGAGATTTCTCCAGGGTCGGTATGAAGAGATGACCCGGGTCGTATAAGGGAGCATTAAATGGCAGATTTTCGAACCGAGTACGAAAAGGTCTACGAAGCGATCCGCAACGCCGTCATAGCAGGAAAGTACGCTCCGGGGGAACGTCTGCCCCAGAGAAAACTGGCGGAGACATTCAATACTACGACAATCACGGTTCGGGAAGCACTCCGTTTTCTTGAACAGGACGGCCTGATATTGATCGAACCGAAATGGGGTGCCATGGTTGTTGAGATAACGCCGGAGAAGATCTACGGACGCTATATCGTACGGGAAGCTTTGGAAGGAATGGCTGCTCGCTTAGCAGCCGAAAACATCATAGACAAGGAGAAAGAAGAGCTCATGGAAATGGCCGCGAAGTGCGATAGGGAGCTTCTCGACGATGGAGTGAGCCGCCAAGACAAGGCCAACCTCCACTATACTCTGCACGAAAAAATCGTGAATATCACACGCTGCCCGGAACTGATCCAGTCGATCAACAGGAACAACCTGCATACGGTTATCCTATCAAACGCTTATCATATCGACTGGCGTCACGACGATCCTGAGCGCCACCGAAATCTGGTGCAGAGTATCATTTCGGGCGACCCTGACCGGGCAGAACGTACCATGCGGGAACATGTTCGTGATGGCTATGCTATGGAGTTGAAAGCAATCCAGAACGAACCTTAAGCTCTGCTCAAGTCGATACACCGTTGCTTCTTCGCGGCTCGATCAGTCGCTCCAAATAGTCGTACCATTTGACCGGGCTCTCCCGGCGGAAGGGTATCCGGTACAGGTGCCCTCGATATATGAAATGAAGCTTGTCTCCCGGTTCGATGATGAGAGAATCGATTTCCTCTAAGGGAGCGGCCAAACGTACCCTCCCCCTCCTCTTGAGGCTTCCGCGAAAAACGAATCGCTTGTCCGTGAGAAAGGCCCGGCCGAATCCAAACAACCGTAAGTTGGGATATTGCTTTTCGCGGTACAGGAAGTGAGGCCGGCTGACCAGGTAGAGCTTCTCTCCCCGCTCGAGACGAATCAGACTGGAGCGGATCGGTTTCAGGGGCATCGCTTTGATCTGGCGGTAAACCTCGGCAACCGTTTTCCTTTCCCCCGTTGCCTCCCCATTTTCGTCAACCGGTGTCAGACGGCTGCCGAGATCGACCTCCCAGGTCGCAAAACAGCTGTGGCATTCCACCTGGTTGCTCGCCAACGGTTCAACAGCTTTCAGGCTCTCTATGCTCTGACAGTTGGGACAGCGATAGATGATCTTGTGGATTCCGGAAGCCAGACCCGATAAACGGCGCTTCGCGCCCGGTATCTTCAGGTCATAGTCGGGGATACGGATCGCATCGGCAATATCGGTGATGACCTGTTCCTCCGAGTCGGGGATCGTGCCCGGTGTATACAGCTTGTCGAAGATCAGGCGCACCTGAATCGGCCGCCACTTGTCAGCCCACCGGGGAAAGTGGAGGTACCCGCCCTCGAGCCTGCAAAAGAACACGGGTACTTTCATGCGCCTGATGATCCGGGCGATCGTCGGGATGATCGGAGAGTTGGTACCATCCCAGGTGCGTGTGCCCTCCGGATACACACCGATTAAGCCCCCCGCTTGAAGCATCTTGATAATGTTTCTGATCGATTGGAAATCCTGAGCCTGCCTGCGAAAGGGAATGGTTCCGAAAAGGCGAACGATGAAACTGAGAATCCTCCCCCGAAATAGCTCTTCGGTAGCTACAAAATGGATCGGCCTATCGACCACGTCGTAGATCCAGATCGGGTCGAAGAAGTTGACATGATTGGCAACCAGGATCGCCGGTCCGGTACGAGGAATGATGTCCTTATTCAGTGCTAGAAGCTTGAAAAACCTCCGTATCGGCGGGCGCAGGTACTGGGAGACGAATATGTAGAATAGGGGATTGACGGGTTTTGCATCCCGCAGGTTGTCTCGTTTTGTTGCCATCCTGCCGTTAACCAAAGACAGTACGCCAGCATCTGCCTCCCGTCAAGGCAATGAACTCACTCATCGGTCGTTGACATATTCAAGTATTCGTATATAATTTCATCATATCGTTTTACACTCAATCGATTAATTGAATGTAAAAAGAACCGTTAAATCAAAGAGATTCACCATCACTGGTTCTTAAAAGGGGAGAGTTAGATGCCTGTGTGGCCGGAACGACCGGACAATGAGTTCAAGAGCTTCGTGTATGAGCAGTTCAGCCGCATAGGCAAGGCGTTCTCGGCACCGGCGCGGCTGATCATACTAAATATTCTCTGTCAGGGTGAACACACGGTGGAGACCCTGGCTCGTTATGCCGGTTTGACAGTGGCCAATCTTTCCCGTCACCTTCAGGTTCTCAAGTCGGCGAATCTGGTGAAGATGCGCCGGGAAGGGAAGTTCATCTATTACATGGTCGCCGACGAGGCGACCTGTCGCTTTTTCTCGGATTTCAAAGATTTTGCCTACAAACAGCTCGTGGAGATCCGAACGGCCCTTCAGGAGATTTCGAAAGCGCGCTCCCGGCTGCGTCCTGTCGACAGGAAGGAGCTACTGAAACGGCTGAACGAAGAGGACACCGTCATCATCGATGTTCGTCCGGAAGAAGAGTACCAACAAGGCCATCTGCCTGGCGCTGTTTCAATGCCGCTGGAAGAGTTGGAGCGGCGCTTGAGCGAGCTACCCGAGGATAAAGACATTGTAGCTTACTGCCGAGGGCGCTACTGTATCCTGGCCGATCAGGCCGTGGATCTCCTCTTGGCAAAGGGTTATCGAGCCCAAAGAGCCGATGATGGCGTAGTGGATTGGAAGATCGACGGCATGCCTGTCGAGAAATCCTGAATCCCTTCACAGCCCTATCTCCTCTTCATCTGTGATAAGTTACTTGATAATTTTGGTAATATTTGTTATCTTGAATACCATAGGGGGGTACTCTACATGGCTGGAAATGACAATAATGGCCGGTCAATTCGAACGGCACACCATCCCGATGACACCAAGGTAAATCTGGTGAATCGTTTGCGCAGGATAGAGGGCCAGATTCGAGGGATCGCGCGGATGGTGAATTCGGACGTGTATTGTGATGACATCCTGAATCAGATCACATCGGTGGAAGCAGCTCTGAGCGGCGTACGTAAAGGATTGCTGGAAGCTCATATCCGAAGTTGTGTTGTAGATCAGATAGAGGAGGGACGCTACGAGGTAATCGATGAGCTGATGAAGACGATCGGCAGGATGTCTCGGTGATGTACAGGGGCTCGAAACGGAGTGCCTGTTGGATGTGAAGTTGATTACCCTACAAGAGCAGTGGAGCCGTTGGAGGAACTATGAGCGAACAAACAGAACGAGCAACGTTGGCAGTGTCGGGAATGACCTGTGCGACCTGTGCGCTGCGCATTGAGAAGGGATTGAAAAATGTTGCGGGAGTCAATTTCGCCTCGGTCAATCTGGCCACAGAGAAGGCAACGGTTGAATACGACCCGAAGTTGGTCGAACAAGGCCAGTTTGAAAAGCTGATAAGAGATTTGGGCTATAATGCGATACAGGAATCGAATCAGGATCTGGACACAGGAGCAACCGTCGATAGTACGGATCGTGAGAGAGAGCTTCGACGGCGGGAGGCGCGAAAACTACGGGTAAGTTTTGTCGTATCCGCCTCCCTCAGTGTACCCTTGCTGGCAGCGATGTTTGCAGGGTTGTTCAACATAGAAGCGCTGATGTTTCTTCACAATCCGATCCTTCAGCTTGTTTTGGCAACTCCTGTCCAGTTTGTCATCGGTTATCGATTCTATAAAAACGCCTTTAAAAGCCTGAAATCGGGAAGTCCCAGTATGGATGTTCTGGTGGCTCTCGGGACCAGTGCGGCCTATTTATACAGCCTCTACAATGGTTTCCTTCGCAGCCTTCCGGAAGGGCAGAATCCCGCCTTGTATTTTGAAGCGTCGGCCATCATCATTACTCTGGTCCTGCTCGGCAAGCTTCTCGAGGCTGTGGCCAAGGGCAGAACCTCGGAAGCGATAAAACGTTTGATCGGACTTCAGCCCAAAACAGCCCGGGTGCTGCGCGGCGGGGAAGATGTGGATATCCCGATTGCGGAAGTGCAGGTTGGGGATGTGGTGCTCGTTCGGCCTGGAGAAAAGATTCCCGTGGACGGCGAGATCATCGAAGGAAGCTCTGCAATTGATGAAAGCATGATCACCGGCGAGAGCATCCCCGCAGAGAAGGCGACGGGAGATCGGGTAATCGGGGCAACGATCAACACCTTTGGTGCTTTCAGTCTTAAGGCTACCAAGGTAGGCAAAGATACGGTGTTGGCTCAAATCATTCGAGTGGTAGAAGAAGCCCAAGGGTCCAAGGCACCGATCCAACGATTGGCCGACAGAGTCGCCGGGATTTTTGTACCCATCGTGCTCGGGGTTGCAGTGATTACCTTTTTCATCTGGCTTCTTGCGGCGGATGACCTAACCATGGGCTTGATCAGCGCTGTGGCGGTTTTGGTAATTGCCTGTCCCTGCGCGATGGGATTGGCTACGCCGACCGCGATCATGGTGGGCACCGGAAAGGGAGCCGAGAACGGTATCTTAATCCGCAGTGGTGAGAGTCTTGAGCTTGCCTACAAGCTCAACGCCGTGGTTCTGGATAAGACAGGCACGATTACGCGAGGCGAACCTTCTGTAACGGATGTCGTATCACTGAACGGCTGGAGCCGTGCAGAGCTGTTGCGTGTTGCCGGCGCAGCGGAGAAAAACTCCGAACATCCTTTGGGGATCGCTGTTCTCAAGGCAGCCCGCAGCGAACTGAAGGGAATCGAAGAGCCCACCGAATTCCAGGCTACTCCCGGAAAGGGGATTCAAGCTGTGGTCGGAGGTCGCACCGTTCTGATCGGTACCCGCAGCTATCTCCATGCGCACAATGTCTCGGTAGAAGCGGTGGAAGAACAGGTCAGCGAGCTCGAGGCGGCAGGAAAAACGGTGATGCTCTTATCTGTGGATGGAACCGCCCAGGGGCTGTTGGCCGTCGCTGATAGGGTCAAGGACAGCTCCCGCAGAGCCATTCAAGTACTCAAGGAGATGGGGCTTCAGGTCTACATGATTACCGGTGACAATCGTAGGACTGCCGAGGCGATCGGGCGGGAAGTAGGTGTGGCCGATATCATGGCCGAGGTACTTCCCGAAAGAAAAGCCCAGGCTGTGGAAGAGATTCGTAATCAAGGAAAGATAGTGGCCATGGTCGGAGACGGCATCAATGATGGCCCGGCATTGGTCACCGCGGATATCGGTATGGCCATGGGGACCGGAACCGACATTGCCATGGAAGCGGCGGACATCACTTTGATGAATGGAGATCTGATGAGTGTTCCCACCGCGATCCAACTCTCCCAGAGGACGATGCGAAAAATAAAGCAAAATCTGTTCTGGGCGTTCTTTTACAACACCGTGGGAATACCTATTGCCGCTCTCGGGATGCTCAATCCCATCATCGCCGGGGCGGCCATGGCCTTCAGTTCGGTTTCTGTGGTCAGCAATTCATTGAGTTTGAGGCGATTTAGAGTGAAACAGGGGTAAGGATTTCGGGAAGCACACGATTTCAGGTATTCCCGAAACGGAATATTAGTAAAATAGAATCGCTGCGGCCGTGAGGAATCGCTGCGAGAGAGGAGTTATACTATGACCAGTAAAATCATCAACGTTGAGGGTATGAGCTGCGATCACTGCAAGATGGCTGTCACCAAGGCGGTGAGTGCGCTGGAGGGGGTGTCTGCCGTTGAGGTCAGTCTGGAAAACAAAACCGTCAGCGTAGACTTCGAAGAGGACCAGCTGCCTCTCGATGCCATAAGACAGGCGATCGAAGGTCAGGGCTACGATGTAGTATAGTCTGCAGTCCGTACGCACCCGGCCCCGCGGCTGAACGTACCACCACAAACAGCAGGTTAAGGAATTGAGGAATACCCAAGATTGGGAAGGATTACCGAAAAAAATTTATTCAGTGGTGTACATTGAACAGAACTTCTGAGTAGCATGGGTTTATCATAAAAGATATCAACCCTTCTCCGTTGGAATCGATTCAGGCAGACGGCGGCACTGAATTTCGGGAGTGCTAAACGAGGGACCGAAGGGACGAGAACCGCAAGGGGAAACAGATGCTTGACCGAAGAGATTCAAAGCGTGTTGAAATCACCGCTCCTGTTGCCCTGTGCGTGGAGGACTTTGAAGTGAACACCCAGATGATCAACTATTCAGATGACGGCGCCCTTTTCAGAATCAATGCGGAGGATCGAGAAAAGGTATCTACGAACGATCTTGGAAAAGATGCAACATTTGTACTCAAAGTTAAAAACAATCCGGATCGGGAGTACACCGGGGAGATCATCCGCTTTTTTTTCAAGGGGGATGATAAATATATCGCCCTGAGATTCTGGGAATCGTACCGAGAGCTTCCGTCTTGACGGAATCTCCCGCTCAGGTAGATTTCGTTTATACCCAATTCCCGGTGAGAACCTGACCGGTCATTTCACCGCTTATCGCCGCCACATACACTTTGGCTACCTCCCTGGCGGGAGTGCCCGGTTCGGCCATTCTCCGCTTCTGTGCAGTCTCACGAAGTAGAGGGGGGCAAACTACATTGATGCGGTGGCGTCCTTTGCGGTCGATTGCGGCCGCACGTACGAAGCTCTCCAGCGCTCCGTTCACCATGGCTACGGGAGCACTTCCCGGCCAGGGGCTGCGCGACAGAATTCCCGAAGTCAAAGTAATGGATCCGTTCTCGCGAAGCGCTTCCTTTGCCGAACGAACCACGTTCACCTGGCCCATGAGTTTACTGCGGATTGCCTTGTAAAAATCCTTTTCTTCGAGCTCGTCGAGTGGACCGAAATGGCCGCTACCGGCAGCGACGACGATCGCATCGAGGGGAGCAATCCGGGTAATTACGGTACGAATAGAATCCGGATCTTCGATGTCTATACGAATTTCCCCAGTGCGGGATGCGCAGAGAACTTCATGATCGGGCCTCAATAGTTCAACAACAGCTTTGCCGATGGTCCCGCTTGCACCGATGACAAGTACTCTCACACTCAACCTCCTGAAGCTATCGTGGGGATTTTGAGCCTTAATTACTCATTGTTCAGTTCGCGGGTCTACATATTGGCGATGATCTCCGATCCGAACTCCGAACATTTCAGCAGCTTCGCTCCTGCTGTCAGCCGAGCGAAATCGTAGGTAACGGTTTTATTGGCGATGGTTGTCTCCAGGCCCTTGATGATCAGATCCGCCGCTTCCTTCCAGCCCAGGTAGCGAAGCATCATCTCTCCGGACAGGATAACCGAACCGGGATTTACCTTGTCTTGGTCTGCGTACTTTGGGGCCGTCCCGTGGGTAGCCTCGAATACGGCATGACCGCTGATGTAGTTGATGTTTCCTCCCGGCGCGATTCCGATTCCACCTACCTGAGCAGCCAGAGCATCCGAAGCGTAATCTCCATTGAGATTGGTGGTGGCGATCACGTCGAATTCCGTCGGCCGCGTCAGTACCTGCTGTAAAAAAATATCTGAGATGACGTCCTTGATCAGGATCTTGCCCTCCGGTACTTTTCCGTCGACGTCTCCCCAGGTGACGCAGTGGCTGGAGAACTCTTTTTTGGCCAGCTCGTAGCCCCACTTCATGAACGCCCCTTCCGTGTACTTCTGGATGTTGCCCTTGTGCACGAGGGTTACACTCTTGCGGTTGTTCTCCAGCGCGTAGTTGATCGCCGCCCGTACCAGGCGATGAGAACGAGTGATACTGATCGGTTTCAACCCTACTCCAGAGTCGGGAAGTATCTGCCAGCCAAATTCCTTCTTGCAGTAGTTGATCAGTTTGGCGGCTTCAGTACTTCCCTCTTCAAACTCCAGTCCTGCGTACACATCTTCCGTGTTTTCCCGAAAAATCACCATATCAACCTGCTCGGGGTGGATCACGGGGCTCGGAACTCCCCTGAACCAGCGCACCGGACGGACGCAGGCGTACAGATCGAGAATGCGCCGCAGGGCTACGTTGAGACTACGCATTCCGCCTCCGATAGGTGTCGTGAGAGGTCCTTTGATGCCCACGAGGGACTCTTTAAAGGCGTCCACGGTTTCGTCGGGAAGCCGGCTGCCGGTTTCTTTAAACGCTTTTTCGCCAGCCAAGACTTCCTTCCAGAAGATTTTTCGTCTACCGTCGTAGCTGTTCTGGACTGCTGCGTCGAAAACCCGCACCGCCGCAGCCCAGATATCGGGTCCGGTTCCGTCACCTTCGATGAACGGAATAATCGGATTGACTGGAACCTGCAGGGCTCCGTCTTTCATGGTGATCTTCTGGCCGTCACTCATATTCGATCCTTTCCATCAACTGAGCCTCAAATGTAATGAAACAGCTACTCGCCGGCGACCGGCCTGACCGATCTCGGGTCGGAGACTTGAGTGAGAAACTCTATGGGTCTCATTTATCGCTTCTCATCTTGATCGCCAGCAGGGCTCGCCGTTCCCCGTTTTCAACATGGCGGCGAACGGTTTCAGCAGTCCTTTCTCCGTCGTTTGCTGCGAGCGCCCGGAGGATCTCCTTGTGCTCGCTGATCACCTCCCGTACGACCTGATCATGCATCTTGGACACGTCTTCGGCAAAATAGCGCATCCGCATTGACCGTTGCAGGATATTATGCAGTGTTTCTTTCAGCAACTCGTTGGACAGGTGGATGTACAAAAGCTCATGCAGGCGGATATCGGACTGGATGTACAGATTCCCATCCTGCGGTCCCTGTTCCAGCTTGTCAAAGGCAGCGTTCAATTCTTGGATCTCGGAGCTCACATCCAGTGCAGCGGTGAGTCTGGCGGCATACGACTCGAGGAGCTTGCGAATTTCCCAGGTGTCCCGTACGTCCTTTTCCCGGAACGAGGTAACCCGGGCTCCTTTGTTCGGTATCAAGTGTACCAACCCACTGCTTTCCAGGCGGATCAGAGCTTCCCGAATCGGAGTGGTGCTAACACCAAACTCTTCGGCCAGACGGTCGATTTGCAGTTCTTCGCCGGGCTTGTACGAATTGTTGACAATTGACTCCTGTATCGCCTCATAAATTTGATCACGCATAGATTTCAGAACCATTTTCTTGCTCATGAAATCACCTCGCTGCTCATATATATGACATCCTGCATTGTGTATTATAAGTCAGTATTTCTCGAAGTCGTTGGAAATTCAAGTCGCTGCCTCATGCGGAAACAGGATGCCTGCCTTCCTTCATTATTCCTCTGGTAATATAACACATTTTTCAAAAACAATTGACATTTTATAGAATATATTTTACATTTTGTAAAATGTACGTCTTTGTTTCCCGTTCGACCGGAACGGCTATGACCATTTTTGGGGGAGAGAGGAATCATTTATTATTATCGAAATTACTGACAAAAATAGTCAGCTTTAGCATTTTCAAGATTACCATCTCTGTGAGAATCATGGAATACTGTGAAAAAGGTTGCTGAGCAGATAGCCGAGTTCTTGAAACAAACCGGGGTGCGCTACGTATTCGGCATCCCCAGCGGTCCCTGGATCACCTTCATGAATGCCTTTGAGGCGGCTGGACTGGAGTTCGTTCTGGTCAGCAACGAGGCCAGCGCCGGTTTCATGGCTGAGGTGTTCGGCAGGCTTACAGGGGTGCCAGGGGTGTGTTACGGGACCCTCGGTCCGGGCGCGACGAACCTGAGCACCGGCGTAGGCGGAGCACTTTTAGACAGATCACCCCTGATCGCCTTCACCACCGAACCTCCGGATTCCATGATGGGGCGTACCACCCAGATGGCCATCGACCATCAAGCTCTGTTTCAACCGATTACCAAGTGGACCACCCGTCTCTCGGAAGATCAGGTCCAAGAAACCCTGCGTAGAGCTGTTGAGATAGCAACCTCCGAGGTACCCGGTTCGGTCCATATCGGACTCCCGGCGGATATAGGGGATAAACCGGCGCATGAGAGAGACTTCAGGCCGCCCAATCCCGGAAGGGTCGATCCCCCAGAGCCGAATCGGATTGCCAAGCTGGTGGAGTTGTTCGCCAATGCCCGCCGCCCGCTGCTGGCGGTGGGACTCACCGCGGTTCGCAGCAAAGCCGGGGACTTGATCCGCCGGATTGCGGAAAAGCACAGAATCCCCGTGGTCCTGACGCCCATGGCCAAGGGACTGGTCCCGGAAGATCATCCGGCCTACGCGGGAGTGCTCTTTCACGCCTTGAGCGACATCGTGGCGGAGACGAACCGGCAGGCGGATCTGGTCATCGGCGTGGGCTACGATCCGATCGAATTCAACTACGAGGACTGGATTCCCAAGGTGCCGCTTGTCCACGTCGATACGGTGGGAGCCGATGTCGACCGGAAGCAGTACACGGTAGCTCTGGAGATTGTGGGCGCGATAAATCCGGTTCTCGAGGCCCTGGCTGAATTGAAACCGGAAAGCAAGGATTGGGATTTTCAATCCCTGGCGGAACGGCGCAACCGCATGTTTCAACGGCTCAGCCCTAATGGGGAGCGATTTGGTCCTGTCGCCGCACTGGATATACTGCGCAAGATCCTTCCGGGTCAGGGGGTCATGACCTGTGATGTTGGAGCCCACACCCACCTGATCGGCCAGCAGTGGCGGACACCGGGACCGAACCTGCAGATCATGACCAATGGCTGGTCTTCTATGGGCTACGGCGTGCCTGCGGCGATCGGAGCCAAGCTCTGCTGGCCCGATCGTCCGGTGGTCTGCGTCACCGGAGACGGTGGATTCCTGATGATGGCCGGAGAGATGGCCACAGCCCTACGCTTGGGACTGCATATTGTCTTCCTCGTACTGGTGGACCGACGCCTGGAACTGATCCGAATCAAACAAGAACGGAAGGGCTTCCGCAGATACGGAACCTTACTGCATGGAGAGCAGTATACCTCCGCCGCCAGCGTGTTCGGGGTGCCCGTGGTTTCGGCTAGAAGCCTGTCCGAATACGAGACGGCTCTAAACGAAGCCTTTGCGGCGAAGGGGCCGATTGTAGTGGAGGCCTTTATTGATGGTGAAGAATACGACGGGCTCATCCTTCACGAGCACAAATGAGTTCCGCTGTTAGCGGAGAGAAACAAAATAGAGGAGGTCAAAATGAAGACGAACCTTCAACCTACTTGGAGAGTAACGCGGGTCGTATTGATTTTAGCGTTACTGGGACTGATCCTGGCGGCCCTGCCTGTATTTGCCGCAGGCGAGACGGAACCGGCGGCCGGAGAGGTTAAAAAGATCAACCTGGCTCTGGGTGATATCGAGACAGTTGAGACGCTGCACCTCTTAATCGCCCTGGAGAAGGTAAAGGAGAGGGGAATCGATGTAGAGATGGTTTCCTTCAAGTCCGAAGATGTCGCGGCCCAGGCTGTCGTCAATAAACAGGCGGATATTGGAATCGGGACGCCCTACGCTCTCATTCAGAACGTAAAGGCCCCGATTCGTATCTTCTTCCAACTCAGCACCCTGCTGTTCTTCCCGGTGGTCAATACCGAATACTACAACAGTTGGAAGGACCTGGACGGTCAAGAGATCGTGGTACACTCCCGGACATCGGGGACTCTGGGGATCGCCAACCTGATGGCCATGAAGAACGGAATCAAGTACGGAAAGATCAGCTATGTGCCCGGCTCTGAAGTACGGGCGCTGTCTATGCTGCAGGGCAACATCAAGGCCACGATCCTCGATTCCTACAACAAGGATTTCCTGATGAAGAAAGCTCCTGGGAAATTCAAGGTGCTGCCGTTGGGCGACATCACGGCCAGCGATGAAGCACTGTATGCCAACATGGAGTTCCTCCAGGCCAACCCGACGGTGGTCCGTATTCTGGTGGAAGAGCTGGTCAATACCATCAAAGCCATCAATGCCGACCCCAACTATGTTCTCGAACAGCGGAAGAAGTACAATCTGATTCCCGATCTTCCAGCGGAGCTGGAACCTGAGGTGCTGCCCTTCTACCAGCTGGCTGTTAAGGGACATATGTTCCCCGAAGACGGTGGTGGCCCCCGTGCCGCCAAACAGGATTTCGAGTTCTACGGTGTGTCCGGGCAGATTCAGGGCGATCCTGCTTCCCTCAAGGTCGAGGATTTTTGGTACCTGAAACCACTGCAAGACGTGGTAAAGTAAAAGTCCTGTTTGTGTTTCGGACTCTACCCCCTGCAACCGACCCTTAATTAGCAGGGGGTAGAGTCTTATTTACATTACACCTTCAGCTTCACGAACAAAGACGAGGTAGAGTGAGAAGAATTATGAGCACGAAGCAGAAAGCCGGCTTCAACCCGCGGTTCCTGTGGAAACTGCTGTCCCTGGCACTGATGTTCGGAGCGTGGGAGCTGGCGGGAAGAAAACCTATCAGTATCGCCTTTCCAACCTTCAGCGATACCGCCGTGAACTTCTTCCGGATGATCGGCGACGGCACGCTGCCCGCCGCTTTCGGTGTAACCCTCAAACCCCTTGGGGTTGGAGTTCTGATCATTGGGACCTCGGGCATCCTGTTCGGGATCCTCATGGGCCTTTATCGAACTTATGAGTGGTTTACTCTGCCGATTTTCATCATCGTGCAGAGTGCACCGATGGCGGCCTTGATCCCGCTGATAACGTTTCTATACGGCATCGGCTTCGCTGCCAAGGTGCTGGCCGTCGTGTTGATGGCGGCTCCGGTAATCGTTTTGAACTCCTACAAGGGAATCCGCAATGCCAGTCCCACCCTCATTCAGATGAGCAAATCGTTTTTGGGCAACCGGCGCCAGCAGATCTTCAAGATCATTATTCCCGATGCCAGCGGGCTCATTTTCGCAGGCCTTCGTTTGGGAGTTGCCTCCGGATTCGTCGGGATCGTTTTGGCAGAGCTGTTGATCACTCCCACGGGGATCGGTGATTTGATCACCTACTATCGAGCCCTGGCCCTGTATCCCCAGATGTTCGCGTCGATCGTGGCCATCGTGGTCTTCGCCGCAGTCGTCGTCACTGCTTTGCAGTGGCTGGAAACCCTGCTGTTCAGACGGGAGCGATTGGCCGTCTAACAAGCGTCTTGAGAAAGAGGTACGTTCAATTATGCAAAACAATACCATCATTGAAATCAAAGGGCTGTCCAAAACCTACGCCGGGGGAGTCGAAGCCCTCGCTAACATCGAATTGAAAATCCCGCAGGGAGAGCTCACCACGCTGCTTGGCCCCAGCGGCTGTGGAAAGACGACCCTGCTCAAGATCATTGCCGGGCTTCTGGACAAAACGGAAGGGGAAGTACTGATCAAGGGAAAGACCATCAAAGGACCGGGACCGGAGAGGGCGTTTGTATTCCAGGATTTTGCGCTCATGCCCTGGGCGACGGTGATCCGAAACGTTGCCTTTGGTCTGGAGCTTCGGGGCATGGCTAAGAAGGAACGCTACAAGATCGCCCGAAAATACATCGAAGAGGTGGGTCTGACCGGTTTTGAGAAGGCCTATCCCCACGAGCTCTCCGGAGGGATGCGGCAGCGGGTTGGTCTGGCCAGAGCTCTGGCGGTGGACGCGGAGATCCTCCTCATGGACGAACCCTTCGCTTCGGTGGATGAACAAACCCGCAGGAAGTTCCAGGAAGATCTGTTGAAGCTTCTCAAGATCGAGAGAAAAACCGTGGTCTTTGTTACCCACAGCATCGAGGAAGCGGTATATGTGTCTGATCAGGTGGCTCTGCTCAGCCCAAGACCGAGCAGGGTTATGAGAATCGTGGATACCAGGCTCGACGGGGTGGAGAACGTGGAAGACATCCGGCGGGACCGGAAATACCTCGACGTTGTCGAAGATCTCTGGCAGATCCTCAAGCAGTACCTGATCTAAAGAAGCAGGCAGGCGCGGTATGGTGATTTTCGGAAAGCGTATTCCTATGGTCTTTGCACTGCTGGTCTGGCTGATCGTCTGGGAAGTGATTGGCAGGCTGGAGGTATTGTTCCTGATCCCTCCTTTTGTAGATGTGGTCAAAGCCTTCATCAACCTCTTCATCACCCAGAAGTTCTACGAAGCACTGGTGATCAGTGTGGAGGCTTTTGCCGCCGGTGTCGGACTGGCCGTTGCGATCGGCATCCCACTCGGCGTGCTGATGGGCCGGGTGAAGTTTGTTGACGAACTTCTGGGGATGTGGGTCAACGTGTTTGTCAGCGCACCCCTGACGGCGATTGTTCCGGCTCTGATGGTGATCGTCGGCTTCGGCCAGGCAACGGTGGTGGTCACTGTAGTGATGTTCTCGGTGTGGATAATCGCCTTGGATACCCGGGCCGGAGTAAGAAATATCAACCCGTCGCTTCTGGAGATGACCCGTTCCTTCGGGGCCAGGAAAATCGAGGTCTACACAAAAGTGATTTTCTGGGCCGCTCTGCCGGAGATCCTGGCCGGTTTGCGACTGGGAATGATCCGGGGGGTTCGGGGTGTCGTGGTCGGCCAGCTGCTGATCGCCATCATGGGCATCGGCGAGCTGTTTGAACTCTATTCCCGAAATTTTTTGATGGACCGGTTCTGGGCACTGGTCATCTTCATATTTCTCTTTGCCTATGCCATGTCGGAGCTGGTGAACACACTCGAGCATCGGGTTGAGTTCTACGCCGGGACGAGGTAATCAGATTGCCTTCAACGTAATTCCCCGCATCGATGTCTTTCAGGAGGGAGGATACACCAGGTAAGAGTACAAGATGGCGAATGAAACCAAGACGACGGTTACAACTTGAAAGCATGTGGAGGCCTTGATGGTAAAATCAGTCGAGAATTTGGCCGCGGATCGCGTGCATACAGTTCCCTTCTCCGGGATACGCCGGGTTTTTGAAGCTGTCCGGACAATGGAAGCGGAGGGCCGCGATGTCATTCACTGGCAGATCGGACGTCCCGATTTCGATACTCCGGAACATATCAAACAGGCGGCAGCTGCGGCACTGCAACGCGGCGAGGTTCACTACGCGCCGAATCTAGGGATTCCATCCCTGCGCCAGGCCATCGCCGAACGGACCAAGCTCGACACGGGCATTTCCGTGGACTGGCAGAATCAGGTGATCGTAATGACCGGGGCCAACGAGGGGATCATGGTGGCGATGCAAGCCTTTATCAATCCCGGGGATGAGGTTCTGGTGTCCGATCCGAACTGGCACCATTATAAATCCTGTGCCGCTCTCGCCGGCGGAATACCGGTTGAAGTCCCGACCCGGGCAGAGGCGAATTTTTCGTTGGAACCCGAGGCGGTGGCATCGCGGATCACCGAACGCACCAAGATGCTCTGCATCACCTCTCCCGGAAATCCGACAGGTTGTGTCGAAAGCCGGGAGAATCTGGAAACCCTGGCCGGGCTGGCCAGGAAGCATAATCTGCTGGTGCTCATGGATCAGATTTATAATCGGATCTACTACGGCGAAGAGGAGGTTGCTCCCAGTATTTTTCCCCTGGAGGGAATGCCGGATAGAACGATCATCGTTAACGGATTCAGCAAGACCTACAGCATGGACGGTTGGAGATTGGGCTGGACCGTGGCTTCCCCCGAGCTTACCCGACACCTGCTCAAGGTGCGGCAGTACACCACGGTATGTGTGAATACTTTCATCCAATATGGCGCCGCCGAAGCGCTGAGCGGGGACCAGAGCTGTGTTGACGATATGGTACGGGCGTTCGCCGAACGCAGGCAGATCATCGTTGGCGGGCTCAAGGAAATCGAGGGAGTGACCCTGGCCGAACCGATGGGTGCTTTCTACGCTTTCCCCGACATCCGGCGATTCGGGAAAAGCTCTGCGGAAGTAGCGCAGTACCTCTTGCTGGAGCACGGAATCGCTACGGTCAGCGGCAGCGTGTTCGGAGGTGCAGGGGAAGGTCATCTGCGTATTGCCTACTCCTGTTCCACGGATGAATGTCGTCAGGGTATCGATCGGTTGAAACAGGCGCTATCCCGGCTGCGTTGAAAGAAAAATGGGACACACGGTCAGCTTTGCCCCCCGTAGCTCCATAGAGGTCGAGTACAGGGCGATCGAGAATGTTCCAGCCTACCTTGCAGAATCGATCGTAGAACGGCCGGCCTGATTCCCGCAAAATTGTTTCGGCTGGCTTTCACGGTGGCCCCTGCTCCGTAAGTACAACCCACCAACCATTGCACTTTTTATCCAGAAAAAGGTTGCCACTTATTGATTCTCGAGGTATAATTAGACCGAACGTTCTATAGATAAAGTGAATATTAGACAAATGACTGTTCAACAAAAAGAGGAAAAGGGAAGAACCACAAAAGATAGGATTCTTGAAGAGGCGGAAAAGCTTTTCGCAGTGAAGGGCTTTAAAGGGACCGGTATTGAAGAGATCGCCCATAACGTGGGTATCCGGAAGTCCGTGATCTATTACCACTTCAAGAACAAAGAAGAGATCCTGCAAACCTTGCTCGACGAGTTTGTTGCCAGAGGAGTTGCCTTTAAAAAAAGTCTATTTGTTCGATATGCGGAATCTTTCATGAGCAAGTTGGAGGAAGTGATGGAAGAGATGGTCGAGTTCATGGAAGAGAACCGGCGCATCACCACCATCCTTCTCATGGAGTCGATCAAGAATCCTCGCCATGTTCCTCTGCTTGAGCTGTGGAACTTCCAATCCCCTGCGGCTCGAGAGGTCGTGGCCAGCGCCGAGAAGCACAATATTGAAACGGTGAAGAGCTTCGATCGAGACCTTGAAGGGATGCATGAAGCCTTCTTCATGCTGTCTTTTCCGATCATCGGGTACACCGTATTTTCGAATAAGTGGTGTGAGTACAGTGGCTACGACAAGAAGAAATCCCGAAAAAACTTCGTCGATGCTTTTCTCTGGTACTTTCGAGAGCGAACCCTGAAAAGGGGTGCATCCCGGTGAATCTATTACCCTATTTGTATACCGAACGTTCTACCTATCGTCTAGCCGGCATTTGTGGAAGGCTGAAACAAGACGAGAACAGTGCGTAACGATGAAACGAGGAGGAAGGTATGAAACTTGAACGACGGGTCATGGAGGGGATCGCGAGCTTTGTGATTCGGTATCACAAGATAATCCCCATCGTGGCGGTTGTTCTGCTCATCCTGAGCGGGATCGCCGCACAGAACATTCGCGTGACAACCCGGATGGAAGATATGCTTCCCTTCGACAATCCGCAGGTGAAAAGCATTCATGAAATCGATGAGGCTTTCAACAGCGGTATGTCCCTGATGATTACAGTAGAAGGCCGGGACAAGGAACGAATGGCCGAGGGTGCCGAGGCTTTCGCCGCGGCGGTTCGCAACAGCCCTGAGGTGATGCAACACGTAAAAACAATCAACCTCAAGATGGATCGGGAGTTTGTTACCAACTGGGGACTGATGCTCCAGAAAGCTAAAGACCTGGAGCAGTTTCGAGACACCTTCGCCGAGCTGAACCTGCATCCCTTCCTCACCTCTTTGAATGATTCCTTCGAGCGTACCTACACGGGAGAGGAAGCGGAAGAAGAGATATCGACCCACAGGCAGGAGAACGAGGCGGTGGCTATGCTGAACCAGCTGGAATCGTTCTTCGTATTGCTTCGGGAATACCTGGAGAGTCCCGGTGAAGCCGAAGCACAGGAAACCGGAGAAGCCCTGGCTCAGAGCTTCCTCTACGGCGACCTGTACGGATTCAGTCCGGACAACAGTATGCTTCTGTTCTCTATTCTTCCCAATTTCTCCATTGACGAGATCCAGAAGATGGTGGACATGACAGGCGAGATCAAGAAGATTCGCAGCGATATTCAGAAGCGCTTCCCCGATCTAACCGTGGCCTACACGGGAGATGTCGCAATCGGTGCGGATGAACAGGAGGCCATGGGTTTCGATCTGCTGGTACCCGCCCTGGTGGCTTTAGTAGTGATTCTGCTGCTGTTCATCTTTTCCTTCAATCCCATTCGCTCGGTGGTATTTGCCCTGATCGTCTTGATATTCGGGATTCTTTTCACCTATGGACTGTTGGGTATCACCTTCCAGGAGATCACCATGATTACCAGCTTCATGGCGGTCATGCTGATCGGTCTTGGGATCGACTACGGTATCCAGATCGTCACCAACTACACGACCTACAGGGCCAGCGGACTGGATCCTAAGGAGGCGCTGCGAAACACGTACGTACGAGCCGGTATGGGTACATTCCTGGCCGCCCTGACCACTGCGATCGGCTTTTTCATCATGGCGGCAACCGGATCCAAGGCTCTCGCCGAGTTCGGCGTGCTGGCGGGCATGGGGATTATCTGTTGTTTCATCGCTCTGTTCTTCATCCTACCAGCGGTGCTGCTCTGGTTTGTCAAAAGAGATCCGGCCAAGGCCCGGCTTCCAAAAGTGGAGTACCGATTCATCGCCGGTCTCGGGAAGATGACCTTCCGTCACAAATGGATCACTTTGGCGATTGGTCTGGTCGTGACCGGTGGGTTGTTCGCCGCTGCGTTTCTCAATCGTATGGAGTACGACATGATGAAGCTGGAGCCGGGGCATATGACCTCCATCAAGATGTACAACAAGGTGCTGGACAAATTCGACATCAATATCATGTCCGCCATGGCCGTGGGCGATTCGGTGGAGGAAGCCAGAGAGCTGCAGGAAGCGCTGGAAAAAGAATCCCTCATAGCCGAGGTAAGCTCCGTGGCCCGGTTCATTCCCTCCGACGGCGAGCAGGAAGCCCGCCTCGTCGAAATCAGCAAGATCCGTGATATAGACTCGCGCTACCGAGCCGATTACCGGTATACCCCGGATCGTATAGAGGCGCTTGCCTACGAGATCCAGCGCATGGAATGGAACGTCATCGAGATCGGTGACCTGTCTGTGGCAGGTCTGGGGGAAGACAACAAGATCATGGATAAACGCAATCAGATGGTCCGGGAGATCCTTGGCGCCGAAGTCGGTGAACCCGGAGCGGAGGTCTTTCAGAAGGTGATTCAGCTGATCGAGCAGGACCCGAGGGCGGCAGCGACCGCCGTAGCAGCTCTTGATGGATATTTTGCTGCAGAGATGGATCGGATTGTAGAGGCCATGTCCCGGGTGGATCGGAAAATTACCTTGAAGGACCTGCCGGAACAGTACGCCAAGCAGTTCCTCGAAGCGGGAGGAAGCCGCAACCTCGTGTTTGCCTACCCCGTGAAATCGGCGACGATCAACAAGGAGGGCATGCTGCGCTTCAACGAACGCATGGCCCAGGTTTCGCCCAAGATCACCGGCTGGGTGCCGGTTTTGGTATCCTGGACCGAGGATGTTGAAACCGGATCCAAAAAGGCGGCTGCGTTCATCTTCCTGGTGGTCTTCATCGTCATGGTCATCACCTTCCGCAGTATTCTTTACGCAATACTGGCGGCGGTACCGCTGCTTGCCGGCATGATCTGGATGTTGGGCATCTATCCGCTTCTAGGATTGAAGGTGAACGCGATTAACATTGCCGTGATTCCTCTGGTCATCGGCATGGGCATCGACTTCGGCATCCATATCGTCCACCGCTTTCGGGTAGAGAAGGATCTGGAGACGGTCTACCTGTACACGGGAAAGGCGGTCTTCCTGTCCGCCCTGACCACTATGATCGGCTTCGGCTCCCTGGCTCTGATCGGTTCCTTTCCCTCCATCGCTTCGATAGGAGCCATCTTGTTCCTGGGAATCGCCACCTGCCTGGTTGCAACGATCGTGTTGCTGCCGGCTCTGCTGTCCTTCGTACACAGGCGGGAGAGGGGGAACGGGTGAACCATACCCCAACCATACTTTTGGCCGGTTTCGCTGCTCATATCCGGTATTACCGTATAGGCACAGGGGTGCGGCTGCTGCACCCGGCCGGCCAATCGTACAGGGGGGTATGGCATGAGATCCGAAGAAAAGGTTATGGGCGCGTTGGCGGATTTCGTTATCCGCTACCACAAAGTGATTCCAATCGTTGGTTTGATCCTGTTTGTCCTCAGCATCGTCGCTGCCAGCACCATCGAGGTGAAGACCCAGATCAAAGATTTACTGCCGGAGAATAATCCACAGGTGAAGAGTTTCGAGGAAGTCGATAAGCTCTTCCATGGCGGAACGGTGGTCATGGTTACGATTGAAGGCTCTGATCGGGCCAAGATGGCCCGCTGCGCCGAGGCCTATGCCGGGGCCGTGCGGGCAAATCCTCGCTTGATGAGCTATGTTCACACCATCGATCTCAAGCTGGATCGGGACTTTGTCGCTACCTGGGGGTTGCTCCTGCAAGAAGCGGAGGATCTGGAAAGAACTCGAGAATCCTTCTCTGCGGTCAATTTACTTCCCTTCCTGACCGCTTTGAATGATTCCTTCGAAGAAACCTATACGGGCGATGATGCAGAGGAGGAGATGGAAAGCAGCAAACAGGAAAACGAGGCGGTAGCGATGTTGAATCAGTTGGAGCGTTTTTTTACGATGCTGCGGGAGTATCTCGAGCATCCGGATACGATATCGATGCAGGATCAGGGCAAGAATCTTGCGGAAACGTTTCTGTATGGGGACATCTACGGCTATAGCCCTGACAGCAGCATGCTGATGTTCTCCATTTCTCCCAATTTCAATGCCATAGAAATCGAAAAATGCACGGAGATGACCGAGGAAATCAGGAAAGTTCAAGCAAGCCTCCAAGAGCAGTTCCCCGATGTGAAGATCGGCTACACCGGAGATGTGGCCATGCAGGCGGACGAGCAGGATGCCATGGGCTTTGACATGCTGGTACCGGCCCTGGTGGCCCTGGTCTTGATCCTGCTGCTCTTCCTCTTCTCCTTCAACCAGATTCGTTCGATCCTCTTCATATTGGTCACTCTGTTGTTTGGGATCGTATTCAACTACGGTTTGGTGGGGATCACGATCGGCGAAATCACGATGCTGACCAGTATCATGTCTGTTCTGTTGATCGGTCTGGGAGTAGACTATGGAATCCAGGTAGTGACCAATTTCACGACATTTCGAAGCGACGGCTGTTCCCCTGCGGCAGCCCTCCGGAATACCTACATCAAAGCAGGAATGGGCATCTTCCTGGCCGCCGTGACCACGGCAATTGCTTTCTTCGTTCTTGCCGCCACCGGTTCGAAGGCTTTCGCCCAATTCGGGATCGTCATGGGTACCGGGATCCTGATGTGTCTGCTGGCCATGATATTCATACTCCCATCTGTTCTGTTGTGGTTCGGTAAAAAGGATGTTTCTCATTCCCGCATTCCGAACATCAACTATGACTATCTCGCGAGCCTTGGCAAGTTTATCAATCGACATCACTGGACCACCCTGGGGATTGCCATTGTGATCAGCGCCGGACTCCTCATGGCCGCAGTGTATCTGAACCGTATGGAAACAGATCTATTGAAGCTCGAACCTCAGAGTATGCCCTCTATCGTTCAGTACAAGAAAGTCATGGACAAGTACGATATTACTCCCTTTCCATCCATGGTAATTACCGACAGCCTGGAGGAGGCGCGGGCGCTGACAGAAGCCCTGGAAGCAGAACCTATGGTGGCGGAGGTGCGATCCATAACATCTTTCATCCCTACGGATCAGGAGCAGGAGGCGCGGCTGGCCGAGATCGGGAAGATTCGGGCTATGCCCAGTCGTTATCAACGGAGGGAATACTCGGCGGCTGATATTGAAATCTTTGTCTACGAGGTGCAGAGGCTTGAGTGGAATGTGATTGAGATGGGAGACCTTTCGGTGGCCGGCCTGGGGGAAAACAACAAGATTCTGGAGAAGCGAAACCAGATGATTCGAGAGATCTTTGGTGCTGAAGTGGGAAAGCCGGGGGAAGAGGTCTTTCAGAAGCTGATCCAACGTATAGAATCCAACCCCGCTGTCTCCGCCGAACGACTGAGCCGGTTGGATTTCCAGTTTGCCAAGGAGATGGATCGCATGATCGGCACCATGGCCCAGGTAGATCGAAAAATCACCGTTGAAGATCTTCCCCCCTCTATCGCTCGAGGTCTTCTGGACGAATCCGGAACCAAGACCCTTGTGCTGGCATACCCAAAACCGGGTCTGCTCAATGACTTGGATAGTGTGGAGCGATTCAGTGTGGCTTTGGAGGAGATATCCCCGCGAATCACCGGGTCGACCCAGTTCGGGATCGTTTGGATGGAAGAGATCAGTGCAGCCTCGAAGAAAGCCGCACTGTTGATCTTCTTGGCTGTTCTGGTATTCGTGGCTCTTAGCTTTCGCAGCCTCCGGTATACCCTGTTTGCAGTACTTCCTCTCGCCGCGGGAATGATCTGGATGCTCGGTATCTATCCACTTCTCGGGCTGAAGCTCAATCCCATCAATATTGCCGTAATCCCACTGGTCATCGGTATGGGCATCGATTTTGGAATACACCTGGCCCACCGCTACAAAGCGGAGAAGGATATCGGCACAGTTTATCGTTATACCGGCAAGGGCGTGTTTCTTTCCGCCTTCACCACAATGATTGGATTTGGCTCCCTCGGTTTGATTGGATCTTTCGGGTCGATCTCGTCGATGGGAATCATCCTGTTTGTCGGCCTGGCCGCCTGTCTGACGGCGGCACTGGTCGTGCTGCCGGCGTTGCTTCGTTTCGACAGCAAAAAAGGAAAATTTGTTGGAAAAAAAGAATATAGAGAACAAGAGAGGAGCGTGTCATGAACAGGAAAATACAAATCGTTTTTCTGTCTGCGGTGTTTTTATTATCGGTGCTTGTATTGGCTTTTACCGAAGAAGATGCCCTGCAGATTATTCGTGAGGTTGAAGAACGGCAAAGAACCGAGACCAGCAAGGCGGAGCTGAGCATGTTGGTGTATCCTGACGCCGACGATTCCAGTAATGTCCGTGAGTTCAAGGTAATCAGTTACAGCAGGGGCGAGGAGGATTCCTACATGCAGTTCGTTGAACCCCGGGCTATAAAGGGATTGAGCATCCTCAGCAAGGGAGGTGACCAGTGGGTCTACTTTTCATCCACCGGACGGGTGCGAAAAATCGCCGGCAAGAGCAAGGAACAATCGGTGCGAGGGGTTGGAGGGGACTTCAACTATGAGGACCTGAGTGCAGGCAACTGGGAGGAGAAGTACGACTTTCGGGTTCAAAAGAGTGATTCCAGCGAGTGGGTGCTCGAAGGAACTGCAAAACAGAAAGATTCCGTCTACTCCCGGATCCTTATCAGCATCGATAAGGGAACCTACCTGAGCACTAAAATCGAGTACTATACCGATGAGGAGGGTCACTACAAAGACCTCGAGATGACCGAGGTCAAGGAAATGGGGGGCCGGGATGTTCCGACTCGAATGGTGATGAAGAACTACGACAAGAACAGTATGACTGTAATCATCACCCATGCAATGCAGCACGATGTACCGATTGATGACAAATACTTCAATCCAGCCCGGTTTTATAAATAGCGATTTCGGTTCCAGACGGCGCCTGGAAATCCTGCAATCGCTTGAAGGAGGACAACCATGAAATCGAAGCTACTGGGATTGTTGATGGCCGCCGTTTGTCTAAGCGGTATCACTCCTTCCGTCGGCGCCCAGGAGAGTTTCTACGAGGAAACCTTCAGCCTGTATGGGTATGTCGTCAACTTTTTCAACGCAAATCTTTACGCCGAGGATTGGCGGATCACCGGCTCGGATTATGGCAACATCCTGTACGGCCGATTGAAGGGTGATTGGAATCCGGGGGACAACTTGAGCTTCCATGCCGAGTTTGCTTATCAGGGCAGCGTGGGAAACCAGAATATCGGGTTGGTATACGAGGACTACGGAGTCGCCGTTGGCGATTCTACTATCTACAGCACTGTTGATGTGGATCACTTTTGGGGCTCCGTGAACCTCGGCCGGATTGATGTACAGTTCGGGAAACTGCCGATCGCGTGGGGTACTGCGTACTTTTTTAATCCTACCTCCAGAGTTTCGGTAGCTCCGTTTCTAGAGACGATCGCCGAAGAGACACCGGGCACAATGGGGATTGTTCCGAGTATTTCCTTCCTGGACGGGATGCTGTCTGTACAAGGATATATCGCCTTTGAAGACAAAAGTCACAAACCTATCGTTCTGCAGCAGGACAGAGATTGGAGGTATCTGCCGTTCGGGCTGAAACTGCAGGGAATCCTAGGTTCTTTTGATCTATCTACCAGCTGGATCAAGGAAGTAGTGTTAACCCAGACGGATGGATACCAACGAAATCACTACGCTGGTGTCGATTTAGTGGGCGCGATCTGGAACTTTGGCGTGTATGCGGAGGCCGTAGTGAAGCTGTGGGACGAGGTAAACAAACGATCCACCTTTGGGGAAGAGAGTTTTTTCAACCTTCTTGAGGCGAGTGTGGGATTTGATTATTTCATGCCCGTGTTGGAGATCGATACCCGTTTCGAGTATTTCCACCATGGACCAGGAGTAACAGAGCAAAGCGCTTACGATGTACGGAAGCTGCTTTTAGGAGATCAAATGGTTCTGGGAGAAGATTATTTGCTGATCTATGTTGAGAGGAGTTTTCTCGACTATTTCAAGGTGACCGGGGCAGGTATCGTAAATTTGAACGACCAAAGTATTATCGTCGCTCCGGAGCTCAGCGGCCAACCCTTCAATAATTTTGATGTGGGTCTTGGGGCGATGTTGTTTTACGGGCCCGACGGAAGCGAATATAACGGGGAGTTTTCTTACGATGCATTAGATCCGATTATTCCCAATCCTGGGTCACTCGATTTTACCGAGCCGGCGATTTACCTGCGCTGCAAGCTGAGCTTCTGATCCGTCGTTGGACGAGAAAGGGAGGTGTTCGTCAAGGAATCCTAATTCGGGCACCGCAGCCTGAGGAGATGTCGTTCTCTTTCCAGGTTTCGGCGAAAAGCTCCATCGCTTTCGCTCCCGTACAGTGGGAAGGGGCGACCTTTTGTACGCCGAGAGCTTGGAGCTGCAGGATAATCCCGTTTAGCTCAGGAACAGAGTATGAGCCGAGGTGAAAACCGCCCAGGATCATATGGATCTTCTGGTTCCGTAGCTTTCGGGCAGTCGCTGTGATGTTGGCGATGCCGGGATGGGCGCAGCCCGTGATTACAATCAGGCCGGCATCGGTTTCCACGATCAGGCTTTGTTCCTTGATGGCAGAACCGAGCTCCCCGGTAGAAAAAACTCCCGTACAAATCTGCAACGGTTCGGTAACGGGGATCACGGTGTGCCCGGCTTCCTCCAACGTCCTGTGAAACCGAGCAACGAAGTCCGCGGGGATGTACCAGCGGGCCGGATTCATACGTGGGAGCAGCGAGGCCACGCCTCCGGTGTGATCTCCATGCGTGTGGGAGAGTACCACACAATCGATTTCGGCTGGATCCACCACAAGTCGCTCCATGTTGCGGAGAAGCACGTTCCCGTTCCCCCCGGTATCGAAGAGGATCGTGTCCTGGGGTCCCCGAATCAGACAGGCAAAGCCCCATTGACACGTACACTCCCGTGCGTGGGGTACATTGTTGTATAGAACAGTGATTTCGATTTCGTTGGCTTGCGCCGGCCGGGAGATCATTAACAGAAATACCAATAGAAGGGGCATCTTTTTGTATTCTATGTTCGATGTGGAGCTTGGTAAAGCGGATTGCCGGCTACTGTCGCCACCGGCTGGCTTGCTCCGCTTAGTTCAAACCACAGATCATCGGGATGACGAGCCGCAGCTGTGTGGAGGATGGATCGGGGTAGTGCAGGCTTCCAGCAGGGTGAAGCTGCAGGGTCAGCGTGTCAGGCGGTATGTGATAGGGATCTCTACGGTTAACGGCTGGGAAGGACCGCGCTTGAGGGGCAGCAAGCCGGACACCAACTGGAGAGCGGCGCGGTCAAGGATGGCATGCCCGGATGATTCGGTTACGAACAGGGCGTCCGCCTCACCGGCGGTATTGATGGCAAGGCGGAGCACCACACGGCCCTCAAGCCCGCGGCGCCTGGCTAGAGGCGGGTACACAATTCCCTCCAGAATCATGCTTCGAAACGCGTTCAGAATCCGTATGCGTTCTGCGGATATCTCTTCACCCGGTAACGATAGGTCTGGCTGCTCGGTCGCAATCCTCGAATCGCCGGCCGGGTTATCCGCGGACTCCCCGATCGCCCTACGCGACTCGGGTTTTGAGGAAGAGGCCGCCGGCCCCGCCGGCTCCCCGACAAGCTGTCTGTTTACCTCGGGCTCCGGTACCGGTTCCTCGATGGCCGGCACCTCCTGAACAGGCTGTGCTTGCTTCGCTTCCACAGGAGCCGTTGGCTGCGGCGCCGTGCCAGGCGGCTCGGGCCGGGTAACCGGCGGAGGTGTTGGCTTGGGAAGGATGACCCGGCGCACGGCCACCTTGACCGGTTCGGCCGACATCATCTCCGTCACCTCAAAGCTCACCAGTAGCAATACTCCAGCATGAATGACCAGGGAAACGGCCAGGGCGAGAACAAACAGCAGGCGTGCCTTCATTCCCCTTCGCGATATTCGACAAGAAACGAAATGTCCCTCGCTCCCGACTCCCGACAGAGGTCCATCACCTCGATCACCCGTCCGAAGGGAACGCGCCGGTCGGCCTGGATCATCAGCTCCCCGGTAGAATCCCGGGATGACCCGACGTAACGGGCGGAAAGATCCCGACGCAGGGACGGTTCGTCGATCTGCCGGTTGTTGAGAAGAAGCGCACCGTCAGCCCTGATCCCGATAACCAGCCCCGTCGGCCTGGGAGTCTCGATGCTTTCGGTCTCCGGCAGTGTGATTTCCAGCGATGGAAACAGCACAAAAGAGGTCAGCAGAAAGAACACGAGAAGGATGAACACCATGTCGATCAACGGAGTCAGATCCGGGCCGCGGCCCGGTTCCACGATGTCCCGGTCGTAGTCGAACTCGATCATCCCCTTTTGTCCAGGACAGCGACCGCTTCCTCGGCGTGCCCGTGCAGCTCGAACGCGATTGACTTGATTCGGTTCTCGTACAGGTGATAGCAGATCAGAGCCGGAATGGCGATGAACAGCCCGACCACTGTCGTAATCAGGGCTTCCCAGATTCCTCCGGCGAGAATGCTGGGATCGGTGTAGCGCTTGACAGCGGCCACAGTCTGGAAGGTCCGGGTGAGACCCAGCACGGTCCCCGATAGTCCGAGCATCGGAGCGATCTTGCCGATCAACTCGAGAAGGTGAAGGCGTACTGTCAGAGTCTTGAGAGCATGGGTTCCCGAAAGGGAAAGACGGTTCTCCAACTCCTGGCGGGGAAGTGACCGTTGCTCGATGGCCTCCAGCATCAGATCGGTACCGAATCCCGGGCGAAGCCGAGCCGCTTGAGCAGCTTTCTCCGGACCTCCATTCTGAAGAATTTCGATGAGATCGTCTATGCGGGCAAGGCTGGCTCTTGCCCGCAGCAGGAGCACTCCCCGCTCGATGGCCACGGCCACTACAATGACCGAACAGGCGAGCAGAGGATACATCAGCGCTCCACCTTTGAGAAATAACGATAGCATGGTCAATTCACTGTACGACATTTCCCTGCTTTACACCACCTGAAACGGCCGGGGATCCGTGAACGATCAGTACGAGTCGACGATCATCAGCTCGCTTTCAGGTGCAGCACCAGAACCATCGGCGTACACTGCCACGTACAGGTGGCCGTTGGCCGCCACAATATCCTGCAAACCGTAGCCGTTGACTCCGTCCACGTAGCTCAGGTCCGTATCGGCCACGATCGTGAACGATGAGGATGTGGTGCTGGGGTCGAACTCGTAAACTCCACCATTGAAGTTTGTGACAAATGCTTCAGTGGCTGAGACGAAAGCCATGAACTGGGCGCTGATCGCCGCGCTTTTACCGAATTGTGTGGCAGAGCCGGGGGGAGAGGCAGGATTGAAGGTATATACACCCTGGTTCGGGGTATAGCCGTCAGCCACGAAAGCCTGGTTGTTGTGGAAGTAGATCATTCCGGCCGAGCCGTCCCCTGCAGTCGTTACCTGCGTCAGGCTCGTTCCGTCTAGAGCCGATTTGTAGACCTCGCCCCCTATCGTATCGGTGTAGTACAGTTCGTTGTTGTAAATCCCAATGCGGGTGAACCCGTATGAAACGCCTGTGCCAAGGTCGACTTCGGTGACTGGATCGAAGCCGTCGGCCGGGAAGTAGTACAGTGTGTTGTCGGCGGTGAAAGGGAAGGAGAACCAGTCGATGTTGCTGTTCAGCACGTACACGGTATCATTGTGGAGCAACACGTCCGCTCCGACGAAGGAATTGTTCCCAGAATCTTGGATCTCACTTGCAGAATAGGAAGCACCGCTCAGGTCGATCGAATAGGTCCAATTCGTCGGCGAATAGGAGTTGGAGGTGCCGATGATCTGATTGTTCGTCTCATCGAGCACGAAATCCCCCACGTCCACCCCAGTCACGATCGTTTCGATCGTTTCAGTGACCGTGTCGTAGTACTTTAAAGCCCCGCCGTCGCTGTATGTGAGGTGGCCAATGTAGATGCGGCTGCCGTCGCTGGTTGCCGCCAAGCTCGTAGCGCCGGGAGTGCCGGTCTTGACGACATCTACATTATCTCCCGAAGGAGGCGTCGTAGGATTGGGACAGCCCCCTAGCAGCACGAATACGAAGGCCAGCGCCGCAAGCAGTACAAGGGCGCTCAGGTGATTTTTTCGATTCATTCTCGTCCTCCATGGATGGTTTTTGTTTCTCGTCCTCCGGATTCGGCTGTTAAGACTCCGACGAGCCGCTCCGGAGAGTTGATTCCGTTCATCGTGAATACTCCATGCCGATGCGGAAGGCGAAGCCGGGTATAGGGTAGCCCGAAACAACCTCGTACTCCGCATCGAACAGATTTTCTATGTTCAGCCAAAGGGCGTACCCCGTGGAGAAGCGGCGCTGGTAGCGCAGATTCACCGTGAAGTAGGCCGGCAACGTGTCCTCATTGTCGATCTTCAGGTACCGCAGGGACTGGTAATGTCCCTGGATGCTGAAGGTGTTGCTCGGATCTCGATAGGTCAAGCCGCCGTCGAGTGAGTTCATGGGGAGATTAGGAAGCCGCCGGTTGTCCTTGAGAGTCAGGTCTCCGCTCAAAGCGTAGCTGAGCAGGAACGAGTAGTTTGTGAAGAGGGACAGCCGCTCCCAGAGACGTGCCTCCCAATTTCCGTCCAGCCCCATGTACAGCCCCTCGCCGTAGTTCGAGGGCCGCCACTTCCCGTCCATTCCCGGCTGCCAGAGGATCACCTCCCGCACGTAGCGGCCGTACAGGGCAAGGGACTGCCTAAATCGTTGGTGCTCCACATCGAAGCCCAGCTCTGCACTGTAGCCGGTTTCGGGTTTGAGATCCGGGTTGCCCTCGGCGAACACGTCTTCCGGCCAGTACAGGTCGTTGAAGGTGGGCGCGCGGAAGGCGCTGGAAATATTGGCCTTGAGAGCCGCATACGGACCCACCGACAAAACCCCTCCGAGCTTCCCGCTCGCCATGCCGCCGAAATCCGAGTAGTAGTCGTAGCGGACCACCGGCTGAAGCAGTAGTGCGGGCCACGGGTACAGCGAGGTTTGAAGGAAACCGGCTGCGAACAGACGCTGCCGGGAAGACAGCTCGGTGCTCTCGATCTGCTCGAAGCTCAGGTTCCCGCCGTACAGAAGGGACAACCAATCCAGGGCAAACAGCTCTTGGGCCGCGTCTACACCGCTTGAATGGACCTGGTGGATCGACAGTACCGAGGAGCCGAAATCCTCGTACTCGAGTCGGGAGTAGGTGTAGTGAGCTTTGAGGTCGAGGGTCAGCAGATCGGTGAACAACACATCCGAAAACAGGGCGGCGGAGCCCCGCACAACCAGGTCCCTCTGCCGCGTGTCCAGGCTGAGGGAGCCGACCGCTCCCGGAACCCCCTTGTCCTGGTAGAGCCCGGAGCCGCCCAGCCGAACAGAGCCGTTCTGAAACGCGTAGCGGAGGTTGGCGGAAAAATCTCCACCGAGCAGGTCGGCATTATCCCGCCTGCGTCTCTTGCCGGTGAGATCGGTGAATGAATAGGCGTTGGCGGCGCGGGTGAACGAAGCGGTGGAGACGAAATCGAGCGCCTCGCCGGCAAGGTCGACCTGCACGGCTGCCTTCTGGGAATCGACCAGATCCTGGAGCTGAGCCTGGACCTTACGCTCGGTGCTTCCCTTGCCGGTCAGCCGCTGTTCCGGAATGAAGCCGCCGCTCTCGAAGGAAACCTTGAATCCGTTTTCAGCGTTTCGGCGGGTGACGATGTTGATCACCCCCCCGACGGCATCCGCACCGTACAGGGCACTGAGACCGCCCCGAACCACCTCAATGCGTTCAACATTTTCCAGTCCAATCAGCGCAAGGTCGGCCGAGCCGCTTTGACTGTTGTTGACCCGGATCCCGTCCACGAGCACGAGCACCTGGGATGATGTGGAGCCCCGGATCGAGATGGTCTTCAGCGCTCCTTCGGGACCGTAGTCGGCGCTCGACGCACCCGCCTGAGCGTCGAGGAGCTCAGCCAGGTTGGTTGCCGGGCTGGCTTCGATCTCCTCGCGGGATATTACGGTAACCTGAGCCGGCACATCGAGGCTGGATTCCTCGCTGCGCGTTGCGGTAATGACGATTTCTTCGAGGACGATCGGTTCGTCTACAGCCTGCGCGCCAAGTGGGGATGCAAGAAGGACCGAGCACATCAGGGCAAAGAAGATGGCGATATGCACAAGCGTCTTTTCAATCCCAGGGTGAAACGTGCGTCGATAGTCGCCGGGGCAGGCCTCTGCGTACCTAGGCCATACGGCTATTTGGAGAAAGAAAAAAAGCCGAAGGAACTTCAAAATCCCGCTTCCTTTCCTCGAAGGTTCGAAGTATCGGAAGGGTTTCCTGGCTTCCGGATAATTTTACTCGCAGCGCCTTCTCGCCGTGGCTGTGGTGCACAGCCGCACGCAATGGCATCTTGCTGCTTTCATCCCCGGTTACAGTGGCGGGACCGCTGCGGATTTCCACCGCATTCCGCTCTTCCGACACGGGTGAATTTGTCCCTCATTTTGAGGAATAAATGGATCCTTGTCAAGCAGTGTAGGAATCTAGATCCCGAAAAGAACGCGGCAAACTCTCCTATCGTTTCCTCGAGGCTGGGATCGTTGAAATCTCAAGTGTGAATGGTATATGCGGAGCTGAGCAGCCGAATGGCTTTGGATAGATGTAGTTCTTTCACCAAAAGGTAATCGGTGTTAAACGTGGAGATGATGAAAACGGGAATCCCCGCTTCGGCCAGAGGCGCGGTTATTCTTGCCAGGACGCCGGTCTCATCAAGGGCAAGCATACCCTGCACCTTCAAAGCTCTCCATCCCGAGTCAAAATTTGTTCCCGATGGCGGATGCCCGTCCGGGCATACTATCGACAGTTCATCCTCGGTGCGGGAAACAGTGTAGAAACTGCCCGCCAGTGCCCAATCAGGGATCAGGGCATCTTTGTTGAGCCGGCAGATGGCCAAACTATCAGGAAGAAGGATCAGGTCCATCCAATATTAAGCATATGCAAGCCGAGAAAAATGGCAAGGGTCAGTGCGCTCGATCAGGCGGCGATAAAGCCGAAGATGAGAGCTCCGGCTGCAATAAGGGAGAAGATAACCAAAACGACGCCTAGACCGGGTTCCCACCGAAAGAGCCGGTCCTTTCTGTTGATTGTTCTGGAGAAGTACACCTCTTCAGAAGGAACCGGTTTGCCGCTTGTCCCGACAAAGACAGACAGCAGAATCGCCGCTGCCAACACCCCGATCGTAACAACCATTCCTTGATAGCTTTGCCAGGAAAGCGGTACCAGGTCGAAGGGAAGCGGGAGCTCGGAAGCGACGGCAAAGCCTGCCAGCAGGAACAGCGGAGAGAAAATACTGAGGCCGCCGGCAAACAGAATCGCCGCAGCAAATCCCACCGGCAGTCGCCACAGGATAGCCGGGAAGGACGGCGGGAGCAAGGTGAACAGCAGCATGGGCATCAGGATCTGGAGTCTGCTTCGCCTCAATATCCACAGGTTTTCCGCAACCCCAAAAACAAAAAGGCTGAGGACAGCCATTGCGGCAAACTGAAACAAGCGTCCCTGGTTGGTTGGCGCCGCCGCTACGAAGGACGGCAGAAGGGAGGCGGGCAAAGACACATCACCCACAGTCAGCAGGAGGCTACGAAAGAAGATACCAAGGAGAGTGCCGACTGCTGGAGGTAGAAGCACGGTCCTGAGGGAGAAACCTCGAAAGCGAAAAAAGCGAATTGGATTTATTTTCTTGGGAATCAAGAACCAGAGAATCGGGAGTACGCCCGCCAGCAAAGGGGGTATCACATGAGACATGAAATCGGGCTGGAAACGCAGGAGACTCAAACCACCGGTCAGGCCGACAGCCAGAAGGGCGAAAATCGCTACCATCCAGCCAAGAGGCTGACCGTTCAAGGTACGAGATCGTCTTCGGGGTACAGGACGGTTCTTGCCTTCTCCTGTTCTTTTAAAGGAGAGGAGTTTGTTGGCAAACCAGCTGCCCCCGAACCACGGAGCCCAAGCGCCGCCTTTCTCGATAGCAGCCGACTCGGCGGTTGGTAAAGCCGCCTGGAGAAACAAAGCATCTCTGCGAGCATAGTCACTACCGTCCCGGGAATAGAAGATCAGAGCAGGAGTTTTTTGCCGACTTACCTTCAGGTATCTCACCCTGCTTTGACAACGGTCCAAATCATGATGGAAGATTTCTGGATAAAATCCAGGGGCAAGGATTTTGGCAAGTCCTTTCGCATGCTGTGCCGGGAGATTGGAATCCCACAACTCTTGAAGTACCGAGAGTAACAGTCCATTTCTATCGGAGTGTTCGTGAGAATCATGAATCAACCGGCGAAGTTTTTCTTTGGCCGATCTTTTTGAAAAACGATCCGCCAGACAGAGGTCAGGTTCGATCAGAATCAAGGAAGCAATAGAATCGGGTCGATGTGCCGCTATATCCAGGGCAAGCGGTGCAGAGGAGAGATGTGTCAATAGATGAAATCTCGAGGCTCCAAGATGCTTCTTCAACAGGTCCAAATTCTCCAAAAAGAACGAGCTGTAGGTACCGTTTACTGCCGGCTGTCGGTTTCTACGGGAGCCCGGGAATTCGATGTAGCAGATGCGGAAGTACTCCCTGAAGGGATCCATTAGGTCGTGCATCACCTCGTGGGAGAGTGAGGGATGAGCGGGAAACGGGATGACCGGTGTACGGTCCTCCCGCCGACCAACGCTCTCGACCCACAGCCGGCCTACCTTTGTTCCCTGGCAGCGCAGGGAGTTCGGTACGAGGGCTTGGTAGCTCTCCGGGCGCTCTTGGGGGAAGAGTTTTCCCAGGGTGAGAGGGAAGAGCTTTCGGCAGCGGCTGCAGCGGATTCGCGTGGTTTTCCCTATCGGGAAGTGATCCGGAATTCGCACTCTGCCGTTGAATCCGCAGGATGGGCAACGGAAACGCATGGCACAAACAATGATGGTTTTCCCTGTTTTTGTCAAACTCCATAGAATGTTGTGTCCGCATAACGTTCACGTTACCTTGTTTTCGAAGAATTCGATTTTCGATATACTTTTCAAGTTCAATGTCAGAAACTGTAACGGGAAAACAATTCTCTCTTTTGATTAAACCCGCCTCGGCGGACTGCAACCTGGCCTGTGCCTATTGTTTCTATTTGTCCAAGGCCGGTCTGTACCCGAGCTCTGCGCGGCACCGCATGTCGGAGAGCGTGCTGGAGCGTATCGTCTGTTCATATCTATCCACAGCACAGAGCACCTACTCCTTCGGCTGGCAGGGTGGAGAGCCCACGTTGATGGGGGTCGAGTTTTTTCGAAAAGCGGTTGAGCTGCAGAGTCGTTACGGGCGCCCCGGGTCGGTTGTCGCCAATGGGCTGCAGACGAATGCCACGATGATCACCGAAGAGCTGGCCCGGTTGTTCTCTGAGTATCGCTTTCTTCTTGGTGTCAGTCTCGATGGTCCCGAAGAGATCCACAACACCTACAGAAGGAACAAAAGAGGAACAGGGTCGTACGCCAGGGTTATCGAGGGAATAGAGCTGTTGAAGAAACATCAAGTCGAGTTCAACGTCCTCGTGGCCGTGAATGCGGCAAATGTTGGAAAAGCTCGGGAGATATATCGATTTCTCCTGGATCGTGAAGTTCTGTTCCACCAGTATATCCCGATAGTTGAGTTCGACCAACAGGGCAATCCGCTGCCCTTCTCTATCGAGGGAAGACAGTGGGGTGAGTTCTTACGTGAGATCTACGAGGAGTGGTACCCCGATGCTGGTCGTGTTTCCATACGGCTTTTTGACGCCATTCTTACCTATCTGGTGGATGATGCTTCGATCATCTGTACGATGGGCAGGGACTGCCGGCAGTACTTCTTGGTCGAACACAACGGGGACGTCTATCCCTGCGATTTCTTCGTGCAGCCGGAACTGCGGCTGGGTAACGTGTTGGACTCGGATTGGGGGCAGCTTCTTGAATCGCCTCGCTACGAGCTCTTCGGCCGACAAAAATCCCAGTGGAATGAGATGTGTGACTCTTGTCCCCATCTCGAGCTGTGTCAGGGGGATTGCCTGAAACATCGCTTCTATGGCCGGCACAGTGGGGCCGGTCCCTGCAAGCTGAGTTGGTTGTGTGCGGGATGGAAAGCGTTTTTCGATGCCACCATGCCCGGATTCAGGCGGATCGCCCGGCGAATCCAGAGACAGAGAAGCCGGGAACTGGAGGCTCACCTGGCATCCTCGGCGTATTCGTTACGGTCCTTTGGTTCCAGACCATGAAGACGATCCTCATCGTCAATCCCAAAGCGGGAAGGCGCTTTTTTCTCAATCTCCATCTACCCCAGGTAACCAGGCTCTTCGAAAGACACGGCGTATCCTTTCGAGTTTTCTATACCCGTTATTCCGGGCATGCTGCTCATTTGGTGCGGCGATTTCGAGATGAAATAGACTACGTAACCGTGTTTGGTGGTGACGGGACGATACGGGACGTAGTGAAGGGAATGGAAGGCAGACCCCTGCCGGTTGGGATCGTGCCTTTCGGCACGGTTAATGTCCTGGCCCTCGATCTTAACATCTCCCTCAACCCGGTGATCGCCACGACGAGTATCTTGGCGGGACACACCCGTCTGATCGATGTAGGTTATGTAAACGAGGAACCCTTCCTTCTCATGGTGTCCACCGGTCTGGATGCCATGGCTGTCCACAGCGTCGATCTGCGGTTCAAGCGCTATCTCGGACAGATGGCCTACGTACTAGGTATGATCTGGTCGGCCCTCACAGATCGTGTGCGTAAAATACAGGTTACTATAGAGGATAACAACATTACGGACAGGGGTTACTTGGCTATCGTTTCCAATTCCCGCTACTACGCCGGCCCGTACACTATTGCCGAAGAGGTTCAAATTGACGACGGCCTTCTCAACGTCATCCTCTTCAAGAAAAGCGGTATTCTCGATACCATACGGCTGTTGGTTAATGTGCTTGCCAACAGGCATAGAATGATGCCTGATGTTTCATTTTACACCGGGAAGGTCATTTATATTCGTTCCCGGGGACGGGTAAAGATGCAGATGGATGGCGACAAGGCTCCTTCACCCCCCGCTCGGATCTCTGTACGAAAACGTTTTTTACCTGTTTTTGTTCATGAGAATGAGAGGAAAATAGAAGGCTTGGAAGCGGTAAAGACGGTGCTGGCCAACATGTTCACGTCCTCGGCGACAAAGATCACTCACCTATAATCTTTACCAGGACCCGTTTCTTCCGTTTTCCGTCGAACTCGCCGTAGAAGATCTGCTCCCAGGGACCGAAATCCAGCTTGCCTTCGGTTACCGCAACAACCACTTCCCGTCCCATGATGCTTCGTTTTAGGTGAGCATCGGCGTTGTCCTCGAATCCATTGTGACGGTAGCGCGAGTAAGGTTTCTCCGGCGCCAGCCCTTCCAACCATTCTTCGAAATCCTGGTGAAGCCCGGACTCGTCGTCATTGATAAAGACGCTGGCCGTGATGTGCATGGCGTTGCACAGCAGAAGTCCCTCCCGAATCCCGCTGTCTCTCAAGACCTGCTGGACCTGTGGGGTGATATTGATGAGTTCCCGGCGCCTGGTTGTGCTGAACCACAGCTCTTTTCGGTAGCTTTTCATAAATATACCTTGCTTCATAGAACAGATATTGTCAAAGTCCTTTGATGGTCCGTTTCTTCACCGTTTGAAGTGAAATCCGAGCAAGGCGAGGTCTGGTAACAAAGTAGGAATTTCAAGATAATTTCAGTAAGGAAGTTCGCCCTATGATAGCTGATAACATCGCTTCGGACCTCCAGGTGCTGTACGAGGATAATCACATCATCGCGGTGAACAAGAAGGTGGGGGACCTTGTTCAGGGCGATCAGAGTGGAGATCCACCCTTGGTTGATACGGTAAAGTTCTACATTAAAGAGAAATTTGAAAAAAGAGGCAATGTCTATCTCGGTGTGGTGCACCGCCTGGATCGACCCACCAGCGGTGTGGTGCTCTTCGCCCGCACTGGCAAGGCTCTCCAGCGGCTGAACAGGCTGTTTCGTGAGGATCGGGTGCAGAAGTTGTACTGGGCGGTGGTGGGAGAGATGCCGCCGAAACGGGAGGATACCCTGACCCACTACCTCAAGCGCAATAGAAACCAAAATAAATCTTACGCTTATGATATGCCGGTAACAGGTAGCAAGGAGGCCCGTCTGAGCTACAAGTGGGTCTTCAACCTGGACCGTTACCACCTTCTGGAGATTGTTCTTCACACGGGCCGCCACCATCAGATTCGGGCTCAACTGGCCAGGATCGGTTGCCATGTCAAAGGTGACCTGAAGTATGGATTCCCCCGCTCCAACCCTAATGGAGGGATTCATCTCCACGCTCGTGAGATGATTTTCGATCATCCGGTGCAGAAAACCTCAGTTCGAGTTGTGGCTGATCCCCCTGCCGATCCCATTTGGGACGCTGTAAGAGGACAACTTGCTTTATAGTTGGAGTGGTAGTTATACTCTTTGGGGAGTTTGCACATGAGCCAAACCATTCGTTTCATCCTGAACGATGACACTATTGAAAGCTCTCTGCCATCCGGCACGGTGGTTCTTGATTTTTTGCGGAGGGAACAGAGGCTTACCGGTACGAAGGAGGGCTGCCGCGAGGGCGACTGCGGAGCCTGCACCGTTCTGCTCGGACAGTTCGGGGTGGCCGGGGGACAGGTTGTAGAGTACAGGGCGGTGAACTCATGCCTGCTTCCTCTAGGGGAAGTAGAGGGAAAGCATTTGGTGAGTATCGAAGGACTCAATCCTTCGGTCGAGGATCTTGCCCTTACACCGGTTCAACAAAAGATGGTGGAGCAGGGAGCCATTCAGTGTGGTTTCTGTACTCCCGGATTCGTTGTTTCTCTTACCGGATATCTGCTTAGCGCCCGTCGGTGGGATCATGAGGCGGCTGTTGACGCGGTGGCGGGAAATATCTGCCGCTGTACGGGTTACGCGTCTATCAAGAGGGCTATCGGGGAACTGCTGGCCGAGTTGAGCGGTTTCCAAGACTCCGGCGACCCGGGCGGAGGGCATCTTGAACGGCTGGTGGCTTTCGGAGTCGTCCCGGAGTACTTCCTTACCATCCCGCCCCGGTTGCGGGCGTTGAGTGCGACGACGCGAATAGATTATAGACCCCGAGAGCGTACCGTTGTGGCGGGAGGTACCGATCTGTTCGTCCAGAAACCGGAGGAGCTGGTTAAAAGGTCATTGAGATTTGTTTCCAAATCAGAGGAGTTGCATCAGATTCAGGCCGGGAAAAGCCGTCTGATCCTCGGTGCAGGCATTTCCATGGAGGAGGTGAAGGATCTTCCTGTCTTGAATGATCGTATACCCCAGCTCGTCGCTGCCCTTCCTCTGATCGCCTCAGCGCCGATTCGTAACCGGGCAACCCTGGGCGGCAATATAGTAAATGCATCTCCCATCGGGGATTTTACCATAATGCTTCTCGCTCTGGGAGCGGTCCTTGGACTCAAGAATGGAAAAGGTACGAGAGAGGTGCCCCTGGATCAGTTTTTCAAGGGGTACAAGCGTTTGAACAAAAAGCCGGGGGAGCTGCTGGCCTGGATCTCCCTACCTCTTGAGGAGGGTTTGTTTAGCTTCGAGAAGGTCTCCAGGCGCAGGCATCTCGATATTGCCAGTGTCAATTCCGCCGCCTGGATTTCCACGCGAGACGGCCGGATCGTGAAAGCCCGCATTGCCGCCGGCGGTGTCGCGCCTGTTCCTCTATTTTTGGCCCGCAGCTCCGATTATCTGGCGGGAAAGCCCTTCAGCGAGGAGAACCTCGAGCAGGTACTGACCCTGATACAACAGGAGATTTCTCCGATCAGCGACGTAAGGGGAAGCGATCGGTACAAGCGCCTTCTTCTCCGGCAGTTGGTGCTGGCGCACTTCTTCAAACTCTTCCCGGAAAAGCTGCATGCGGAGGTGTGGATATGAAGTACGGTGACTTGGGTCTTCACACCCGCGGACAAGCCCGATTTGTCGATGATCTGCCCGAGCCGGAAGGTCTGCTCCACGCCGTTGTGCTGACCTCACCGGCAGCGCACGGCAGGATCACCCGGCTCGATACCGGGGAAGCAGGGAAATTAAAGGGCATCCATGCCGTGCTTACAGCCGCCGATATACCGGGAGCAAATCAGATAGGAACCCTGGTTGCCGATGAACCTCTGCTTGCAGAGGAAACGGTGCATTTCATCGGGCAGCCCGTGGCTTTAATACTGGCTGAATCGGAGCAGCAAGCCAGAGCAGCGCGTCAGCAGATAGAACTGGAGATCGAAGAGCTGCCTGCAATTTTCGACCCACGGGAAGCAAAGGTGCGGGGAGAGCTGATTGTTCCTCCCCGTACATTCTGTCTCGGGGAAGTAGAGACAACCTGGAAGGAATGCGATCTGGTAATCGAGGGCACAGTTGAATCCGGAGCCCAGGAGCATCTGTATCTCGAGACCCAGGGGTCTCTGGCCCTTCCTGGAGAAAGTGGCGGCGTTAGGGTCATCTCTTCAACGCAGAGCCCGACGGGAGTGCAGCGGGCGATCGCCCGTCTCCTGGGTTTGTCCATGCATCAGGTCGAAGTCGAGGTGACACGCTTGGGTGGTGGCTTCGGAGGGAAGGAGGACCAGGCCACGGCGTGGGCGGCTCTGGCCGCCCTTGGCGCTGTAATCCGCAAGCGTCCGGTAAAGCTGGTACTTCAC
>CAZVHJ010000005.1:71860-136508 GCA_964627715.1 uncultured Spirochaetaceae bacterium
GCCGAATACTGGCTTATGAGGTGGAATTCTATCAGAATGCCGGGGCGGCGGCGGATCTGTCCCCGGCGATCCTCGAGCGAACCCTGTTCCACTGCACGGGCAGTTATTTCATTCCCAACGTCAAAGCGACCGCTTACTGCTGCCGTACCAACCTACCGCCGAATACGGCTTTCCGGGGATTTGGCGGTCCTCAGGGGATGTTCGTAATCGAGGCCGCTCTCTTTAAGGCAGCAGCTGCTCTGGGGATCAGTGCCATGGAAATTCAGGAAAAAAACTTGCTCGCAGAGGGAGATACCTTTCCCTATGGTATGACCGCCCGCGGCTGCAGCGCTCCGCTTTGCTGGCAGGAGGCGAAATCCCGTTACAATTACAAGGAAGCTCTGAAGCAAGTCGAGGAGTTCAACCACTCCCACAAGCTTGTGAAAAAGGGACTGGCTCTCATGCCTGTCTGCTTTGGGATTTCTTTTACTAACACCGTGTTGAACCAGGGGGGTGCCCTGGTTCACGTGTATACCGATGGCAGTGTCAGCGTCTGCACCGGAGCCGTGGAGATGGGCCAGGGAGTCAAGTATAAAATTCTCGAGGTGGCGGCTCGAGTCTTCTCCATAGACAGGAAGCGGGTCAAGGTTGAAAGCACGAGTACCTTGCGGGTGGCAAACACCTCCCCCACCGCTGCTTCAACCGGGACGGATCTGAACGGAAAGGCAACCGAGTTGGCCTGCCGGGCAATCCTGGAACGGCTCAAGGAGGTAGCGGTTCAAGAATTGGGAGAGGAGGATTCGGCAAAAGTGGAAATCCTGGAGGAGCAGGTATTGTACGACGGGCAGAGAACCAAGTTGACGTGGGAACATCTCATTCCCCGTGTTTATTCCCGCCGGGTCAATCTCTCCGCCCAAGCCCACTACGCGACCCCCGGTATCTATTTTGACAAAACAAAAGAGAAGGGAGAGCCTTTTTCCTACCATGCCTACGGAACGGCGGTATGCGAAGTCACGTTGGATTGTCTGCGGGGTACCTATGAGGTCGATGCTGTCAGAGTAGTCCATGATCTGGGACCCAGCCTGGTTCCCGATGTCGATCTGGGTCAGGCCGAAGGGGGAATCGTTCAGGGCATCGGTTGGCTGACCCTGGAGGAAGTACTGTACTCAAACCAGGGGAGGCTGCTGACCGGTACTTTGAGCACCTATAAGGTACCGGATATCTATCACACTCCGAGAGAACTGGACGTTCATTTCCTCGAACATGGGGAGAATCCGTTAGGTGTTTTCAACTCGAAGGCAATCGGGGAACCACCCTTTATGTACGGAATTGGTGTATTTTTCGCCCTGCATGCGGCAATCAGGGCCTTCCGTCCGGGAGTTGATGTTTCCGTCACCGCTCCTCTGACGCCGGAGCGGGTTCTGATGACTCTGTACGGGAACCGCCTGGCTGAGTTGAAGGGACCGTGCATGGAGACTCCCCAGGCCGTCTCCCGCTGATAGGATTGGAAGTTCACAGCTCCCGTCCAGAAATAGCTATATATTAGTGTTGTGGTAATAAATAAGATCTGTTAGACTATATGCTTCGGATTGTTATATCATAGATGGATACACCTGATGATTTCACGGCTGAAGGTTCTGTTCTTCAATCTAGCCGGTTGTTAGGAACTGGTATTGATCCTGACCGGCTTGAAAAGATACACTGATCAGTCCGGAAGACCGCCGGAGATTCGGCGAGCCGCTCCGCGGTGAGCATCTGGAGATAATAGAAGAATATGGGCATTTTCTGTACTTAGAGTCGCCCGATGTTGTTTCTGACATAATAGTCAAATTCACCAGGGGAGGCTGATAGTAATGCAACGTTTTTCTCTCGGTTTAGACATCGGCTCGATTTCCGTCAACACAGTGCTCATCGATGCAGAGAGAAGGGTAGTGGAGAATCACTATACTTTGTGCCATGGACGTCCGTTTCATGCGCTCCACGAAGTGTTAACGGATCTCTTGAAGCGTCATCCCGCCGAAGCCTTTGCCGCGGTGGCCATTACCGGTACCGGCGGAAAGCTGGCCGCTGAGTTAATCGGCGGTTACTTTGTCAATGAGATCGTGGCTCAATCCAGCTCCGTTGCCCTTATTCACCCCGAGGCAAAAACCGTAATTGAGATGGGCGGCGAAGATTCAAAGTTGATCATCATGAATCCGGAAGTGGGGAACGGGAAATCCCAGCTGGCCGATTTCGCCATGAATACGGTATGCGCGGCTGGTACGGGATCCTTTCTTGACCAACAGGCCAAACGCATCGGTGTTTCCATAGAAAAAGAGTTTGGTGAGCTGGCGCTCAAATCTGAGAATCCGCCTCATATCGCCGGGCGCTGCAGCGTATTTGCCAAGAGCGACATGATTCATTTGCAGCAGATCGCTACACCGGTTCACGACATCGTGGCCGGTCTTTGTTTTGCCGTAGCCCGAAATGTGAGGAGTAACCTTGCCAGGGGCCGAAACCTTGAAACTCCGGTTGTATTCCAGGGTGGGGTGGCGGCAAATGCCGGTGTGGCACGAGCTTTTCGGGAGGTTCTGGAATTAAAGGGCGGAGAACTGATCATACCTCAGTACTTCGCCTCCATGGGTGCCATTGGAGCGGTGTTCCACATTCTCGATAGTCCCCCCGAGACGGATATTTCCTTCGAGGGACTTTCCCGCCTGAAGGAGCACCTGCAGAATCCAACGGTGGACCTTCCCCACTGGCCGCAGCTAACACGATCCGTTGCTAAAGGGCGCAAAGACGTAGTGTGCAAGCGGCAGACCGGCAAGAAGCTAGAAGTCTATCTGGGTCTGGATGTGGGTTCTTTGAGTACCAATGTTGTTCTCATAGATAACGACACGAACGTGGTGGCCCGGCGTTATCTGCCGACTGCCAGCAAACCCCTGGAAGCGATTCGTCGCGGTCTGTCAGAGATCTACGATGAAGTGGGAGAGGCTGTGGTGGTCAAAGCGGCAGGAACCACCGGCTCCGGTCGATATCTGACCGGACACTTCATTGGAGCCGACACGATTAAGAACGAGATTACCGCTCAGGCAACGGCGGCGATCCACTACCACCCGGAGGTGGATACGGTTTTTGAGATTGGCGGTCAGGATTCAAAGTACATCAGCATCGACAATGGTGTTGTAGTGGACTTCGCGATGAACAAGGTCTGCGCCGCCGGCACAGGTTCCTTTCTGGAGGAACAAGCGGAGAAGCTGGGAATAAAAATCGTCGACGAGTTCGGCGCGCTGGCCCTGGGAGCAAAGCAGCCCTCCCGTCTCGGTGACCGCTGTACCGTGTTTATGGAGAGCGACCTGAACTCCCATCAACAGAAAGGCGCCAACAAAGAAGATCTGATCGGTGGGCTGGCCTATTCCATCGTGCAGAACTACATCCAAAAAGTTGTGGGGGCAAAACGGATCGGGAACAATATCCTGTTTCAGGGCGGGGTGACCAACAATCCCGCCGTTGTAGCTGCATTTGAAGCGGTAACCGGTAAAAAGATCACCGTGCCGCCCCATTTCGATGTAACCGGTGCTATCGGAGCGGCCATGCTGGCTCGGGACGAGGTTCAGAAAAACGGCAGCAAGACGAATTTCAAGGGTTTCCAGGTCAGCAAGATTCCCTACACCATGAATCGCTTCACCTGCCGGGGGTGCGAGAATCACTGCGACGTACACAAGGTGGTCATAGAGGGAGAGAAGAGAGCCCTGTTCTACGGAGACCGCTGTGACAAGTACCAGCCACAGGGGATAAAGGAAGAGAAAGAGCGGAGAAGAAAGGAAATTCCCAACCTCTTCGAGCTGAGAGAAAAGCTGCTTCTCGGAGACTATCAGGATGAACCGGACGAGCAGGCTGCGGCAATCCGGACCACCATCGGTATTCCAAGGGGTCTGATGATCTACTATCAGCGTTTCCCCTACTGGCGCACCTTCTTCGAAGAGCTTGGTTTCCGTGTCGTGCTATCCCGCTCGTCGGATCGGCCATTGGTCACCCAATCACTGAGCATGCTTGTAGCGGAGACCTGTTTCCCAGTGGAAGTGATGCACGGACACATCCATGACCTTTTGGAAAAGGATCCGGACTATATCTTTATGCCTTTTGTGGTGGACAACCCGGCGGATGCCCAGAATCCCACCATCAACTACAACTGTCCATGGATTCAGTCGTATCCCTTCATGATCCGTGGAGCCATGAAGGGAGAAGAAGCGGCGAAGAAATTCCTCGTTCCGACTCTGCACTTCCGCTACTCCCGGAAAAAGTTGGTCAACGAGCTGTCCGAGTTTATGAAAACAACCTTCGGTACCGGCCCGAAAAAGGTAGCGCAGGCGGTGACAGCGGCTGAGAAGGCACAAAAGAGCTTTGAAACTAGACTGCTCGAAGAGGGACAGAAGATCCTTGCCAACCTTCCTTCGAACAGGGTGTCCGTCGTCGTCCTCGGACGGCCCTACAACACGGGCGATCCCGAGCTTAACCTCAGTCTGATCGAAAAGCTGATCGACCTGGATGTTCTTCCTCTTCCCTTGGATTTTCTGCCTCTCAGAGAAACGATGGACGAGATTTACACGGACTACGGTATGATGTACTGGCCGAACGGCCAGAAGATCCTGGCCGGGGCGCGGATGGTGGCCAACGACGAACGTTTACACGTTGTATACATCACTAACTTCCGCTGTGGTCCGGACTCGTTCCTCTCCCACTACGTCAGGGAGGAAATGCGGGGCAAACCTTATCTTCAGCTTGAGGTGGATGAGCATAGTGCCGATGCCGGTATGATCACCCGCTGCGAAGCCTTCCTCGACAGCTTGAGAGGCGAAGCTAAAGCCCAGATGCTGGAAAAGGAATTTGCACCGGTATCGGTGTTCAAGGCGTCCCCGTCCAAAGGACGGAAGCTCTACTTTCCCTACATGTGCGATAGTGCCTTTGTGTTGGCCGCCGCCTCTAGAGCCTGTGGTATCGACGCGGAAGTCCTTCCCATGCAGGACGAGGAGGACCTGGAGTGGGGCAGGAAGTACACCTCCTCGCGGGAATGCTTTCCCATGATCTGCACCACCGGCAGCTTCTTGAAGAAACTTCACGAGCCGGGAATTGATCCCGGTAAGACCAGTTTTTTTATGCCTTCCCACAGCGGTCCTTGCCGATTCGGGCAGTACAACAAGTTCCAGCGCATTATTATGGAGAACTTGGGCTTCAAAGAGGTGGAGATCATCTCCCCGAACAACAAAAACTCCTACGCCGACTTTTCCCGCGGTCAGGGTGTAAAGTTCCGCCTGGTGGTCTGGAGAGGTCTGGTGGCGGCGGAAATCCTGGGCAAGCTGCGGCAGGAGCGTAAGCCCTACGAAGCGGTGCCGGGGCAGACAGAAGAGGTGTATCAGAGGTATCTGGACAAGATTGTTCACTCCGTTGAAACCGGCGCCAAGGATACCCTGGCTGTGCTGAAAGAAGCGGGGGAAGCTTTCAAGAAGATCGAAATGCTCGAAATTCCGCGAAAACCGGTGATCGCCATCGTGGGAGAGATCTTCATGCGGGACAATCCCTACTGCAGCGGCTTCCTGCGACAGCGTCTGGAAAACCTCGGCGCCGAGACCATAATGTCTCCGGTGCGGGAGTGGATCGAGTTGTCATCGATACGCTACCTGGAGGAAAGCGGTTGGCGCGGAGAGTTGCTGAACGTGGTAAAGGCGAGGATTCAAGGGTACTTCCAGCACCAGATCGGCTCGAAGTACGAACACGCGTTGGCCGACACGATCGATTCGCAGCGGATCATCCCGGTAGAGGATATCCTGGAGCTCTGCGATCCGTACATCCACAGGGATTACGTGGGTGATCCTCCCCTGGCTCTCGGCGCAGCCGCGGGGTTGGCAAAAACGGGAATCTCCGGAGTAGCGGCCATTTTGCCGTTCACCTGTCTACCCGGGACGATTGTCGCTTCGTTGTCCACAGCCTTCCGGAAAGACCACGATGACATGCCCTGGGTGGATATCGCCTTCGATGGACAGGAGGATACGGGTATCGAAACTCGTCTTCAGGCCTTCGTGCATCAGGCCAAGGAGTACGCAAAAGCTAAGGGCTACAACAAAACCAGGGAGTGGAACTAATCGCCGCTGTTGCCTCCGTACCTGATTGATCGAAAACGCGGCATTCTTACAGCGATTTCGGTCATGCTTAAGAGGTCGAGAGCGTTGTGTTTGATTATCCGTGCTATATAACTCGGATCTTTAGTCTCAAGAAAAAAAGCCTGTCCTCGGAAGAGACCAATGGTTTTTGACAGATCTTCTCGATCTTTCCAAGAAACACAGAATTCTTGTCTTTCAGAACACCCCTGAATCTTTTATGGAGAGTTTCCCAATTTAGCTCACTTTTACTAGAGTTGCTGGAAACATAAAAGGCCTTTCCATTTCGACTTTCGGAGGTAAAGATAGATGCTATTATATACAATTATATTATGGAATGTTATCGGTTCATCCCCGCGTATGCGGGGAACACGATATTATAGAGTGAGTTCCGCCTTGGCCGAATGCCAGAAATATCAATCTGGCCTTCCCACCAGGGATTATACTGATAGAGGAGATCTTCCATGCGTGCAGATTATATGACCAGATCGTATATTTTTCAATAAAATTATACGATTAAATCGTCTATTTGGGGGAGCCTAAATATGGAGTTGAGTTGCCGCGTAGCTAAGTGCTCCATTCATCTTGACATTCTCGTGGGTCTTGTCGAAGCCGGCGCGACTGTTGTTCCGTTATCTTCCTCGTCGTCTCTCTGAGCTTTTACCGACAAACAACTGTCGATCCTCTGCTCCAGAGGGCAGTAATTCTGAGTACTCCAAATGCAGGTACTGGCTGTATACGAACCAGCGAGGATCCGCCTCCATTCTTTCTGTCAGAGCCCGGATTCCCTCGACACGGATCTGTTCCATATCGGGATCGTCGATGCAGTTGGGACTGTCTGAATCAGTACCGAGGCGGTACAGCTCATCACGATCATCCGCCGCATTGAACACGAAGCTGTACTGCAGGCCGTCCGAACCGGAGAACACCGTGCCGATGCAGGGGTTGGGTACAACGTGATGCCAGACCTCAAAGATCACCGGTTTTTCTGCAGGCCGGGTTGCACCGGCGGCGGTGTTGAGCAGGCTCCAGCCGTCCAGACGTTCCGGAGTCTCGATGCCGGAAATCTCGAGGATCGTGGGTGCCAGGTCCAGCAGGGAGCACAAACCTTCTACATCCCGGCCCTGCTGTACCAGAGGGAAGTCCTTCGGAGGCTTGAGCCAAACAGGAGCGCGAACGACTCTCGGGTGTAGAAAGGCTCCCTTGTCTATCAGGGCCAGTTCCCCGTTCATCTCACCGTGGTCGCCAAGCACGGCGATCCAGGTAGAATCGTACAGACCCCGATCCTGCAGGTAGCTGAAAAGTTCCCCCAGCAGCTCGTCGATCAGTTCGTACTGCAACTGGTTGGCTACTCGGTAATCCAGGAGCGCTTGCTCGTCCCACATCCCCCAGTTTTTACGGTACATACGATAGACCCGCGGCTCCCCTCGGGGTGAATTGAAGTCGTTATCAGCAAGCTCCCTGTATGAATCGGGCGGCCTCATCGCTCGACGAAGTTCCGCCTCCCTCTTCTCCATTCCCGAAGGGATGGCAAAGGGTTGGTGAGGGGCGAAAAAATCGAGCTGCAGATAGAAGGGTTTTTCCGTTTTGAGGAAGGAGATGGCCCGATCCACGAGAAAGGCGCAGTAGGTTGCCTGTTTCGGGAAGGGGCGTCCTTGTTGGGCCGCAATCCAGCCTCCGTAGAAGTTGCCCCTGGCCCCGCCCCGCGTCTGCCTGCCGTAGATAGAGTGTTCGAACTCGAACGGCTCGAGACCCTGGTTTTTCAGAAAATCGATGTACTGCTCGTCGTCATACCACGGGGGTGACCAGCGGTCCCAAGGCGCGTCGTTCTCGCCAAAAAGTGCAAGGAATCGGCGGGCTCCCACGTGGCATTTGCCCGCATGGCGGGTGTGGTATCCCACCGCTTTCAGATATTCGGGAAACAGGATGTCTTGATCCCGAAGATGAAAAGCGTGACCGTCATGACCCCGCTCGGCATTCGAAGTGATGTAGGAATAGCGGCCGGTCAGATAGGAAGCGCGGGAGGGAGAACACAGCGGAGAGGTGGCGAAGGCATTGCGGAAAAATACTCCTTGCCGGCGCAGGGCATCGAGGTTCGGCGTATAGACCGGAACCGGAGCGCGGTCTTTGAATGCGAACTCCGGAGGCACCATATCAACGGAGATCACGAGTATATTGGGTTTGGATTTCCCGCTGTCCCAGAAAAAGGGGCCTCTACCGGTTTTCCCCTCCAGATACATTTTACGTAATCCTACTTCTGCCATGATCCCTCCTTTCAGGAAAGCACAGCCTCGATTTGTTTCCTCCCGGCAAAATGCATGACCAGAGGTTGGGACCGGTCCGGCTGAGACTGCTGCCAGGTTGTGTAGACACCCTCTTCGGTTTGAAGGGCGGTCGTGTAGCGGCTGCAGCCGGTACCGTAGGGGGAAACGAAAAATGGCAGAGTTGTGGAAAGACGCTCGATAGATGGAAAGGAATCCGACGTGCAATAGGCCGCCCCCCCGAGCTCTTCGCAGGAGTAACCCCGGGGGCGTTTCACGGCCCGGTTATGCTCTTCCAGGTCACGCATCCCCTCCGCTCCATCGTAGAAGAAAAGATAGGCTGGGGGAAGTGCTTTGAAAACTCCTACTTTTGGTATCTGGAGTACGCCGCAGATCCTGCTGACTGCAACATCCCAGGTAAACCCACGGGGAAAAAACCTGTAGTCGATTCCCCCAAACTCTTTCTCTCCCGCGGGTCGTACAGTCAAGGCGGTATTGGAGCTTGCCCAGTTGAAGGGATGGGTGCTGAACATCAACACGGTATTCCCTCGATCGTCTTGATAAGCGACAGGATCTTTGAAATGGCAGTACTGAGGATCTGTTCCTGCCAGCAGGGGATGAATCGTGGAGCAATCGATCTTTTCGATCGATGAAGCGTTGATTCGATCGATGCTCCAAACGCCGGTGCCCGTTTTTTGAAAGTCTTCATACCCCTTTGGATAAGGCAGCCCCTTTTTTTCGGTGGACACGTACAGCTCCACTCCGGTGTCCGTTGGCAGCATCCAGCAGCGTTCTATGGAAAGCACCTCCCTGTCACCGTAGCTCAGATCCTTTTTTAAGAATGAAAGTATTTTCTTGAAGCTTTTTGCCCGATCCTTTGAGCGAAAAACCGCCAGCTCGGCTCCCCGTACACCGGCCTGGACCCCGGTGCGGGAATCGCCGGAGTTTCGGTAGCGACCGCAGAGATAAAACGTACCGTCCGACCACTCGATCATGTTTCCAGCCCCAAACCAGAATCCTGGAGCATTTTCCAGGGGTGGAACTACGACCTTGGCTTGCTGCTGGTCGATGAGAGTTTTGGATAGATACTCTAAGATTTGCTCCTCGGACTTCGACAACTCCGTCATTGCTGCCCTCGCTTTTGTTATGCTTTGAATTGGCTTTTGAGATGTGGGATAGTCATTCTTGTTTCGAAAGCGGCGTCAAGCATCGATCAGCACAAAAGGAAACAGGGCGTAGAATTGGGTTGCCTTGACTAGATCCTCAAGCACGATCTCTTCCCGGGAGGAGTGAGCCAGCTCCTCCTTACCCGGGGCGAAACCGATGGTCGGAAGGTCGTGCCGGCCGGCAGTCGCTACCCCGTTGGTTGAAAAACTCCAAAAGCCGCTTTTGATTTTCTTACCCAACACCATGCGGGCGGTCTCCAAACCCGCCTGAACGAGAGGATGGTCTTCCTCCATAATCCAGGTGGGGAAATAGGCTTCCTGGGTGAACTCCGTTGACTTCCAGCTCCTGCCCGAGTACTCGAGGATTGCAACAACCGCCTCCCCACCGCTCTTCTGGACGATCTCCTCGAGCTGTGCCAGCGCGCTCTCCCGGTTTTCGCCGACGGTGAGGCGTCTGTCGATGTGGATGCGGCAGTGGTCCGGCACCGAACAGAGGGAAGGTCCACGGCTGCGGATGTCGGATACCGTGATCGAACCGCGTCCCAGGGGTTGAACCGACGGCAGGGACCGGTCCAGCCGCTCTATGGCCGTCACGATCGGATTCATCTTGTAAACGGCATTGATCCCCCGGCGGTTGTGGGCGCCGTGGGCGGACTTGCCGGTAGTGGTGATCTGCATCTCCATGCGTCCCCGCTGGCCGCGGAATACCTTCAGATCCGTGGGTTCACCCAAAAGCACGTAGTCGGGGCGCAGCCCTTCCTGTTCGATTAGATGTCGGAGGGGATAACCATCGCAGTCTTCCTCCATCACTGAGCCGATAACGTAAAGGCTGAACGGCAAGCCTTTGTTCTGGTAAAGAGTTTTCAGGAGTTTCCCGGCCATGAGAAATCCCGCCATGGCCGATTTCTCGTCCACCGCACCCCGGCCGTAAATGGTTCCTCCGACAATTCTCCCTTCGAAGGGAGGGTAGGTCCAGCTTTCCTCATCGGTAACCTGGACCGTGTCGATATGTGCATCGTAAAGAATCTTGACCGGGCCGTCGCCGATCCGTCCCACTGCGTTTCCCAGACCGTCTGAGTACTGCTCATCAAAACCGTAGTACTGCATCGTGTCCAAAATGAACTCAACGATTTCCTTCTCCTGACCACTGTAGCTGCGAATTCGGATCAAACGCTGGAGCAGATTTGCCAGCTCCTGCTTAGATTCTTCGAGGTTGACCCGAATATTTTCCAGCAGGTTAGGATCCATTCTCCCATCTCCTTTCGCGACCAGTCATGATTTTTCCGATACAAGACTCAAGGCAGCCTTGGGGCACAGAGAGCAGCACAGCCCACAGCTGACGCAGCGGGCCTTTTCAAGGTGAAACTCCTCGTCTTCGAAATGAATCGCCTGATGAATGCAGGAGCGCTCGCAGAGGAGACAGAGGTTGCAGAGTCCATCGTCGATATGTGGAAAAAGAGGTACCTTTGCTTGAACGGGCTCTCGTCTTTCCTTCCGATACAATCCGATGATCTCCCGAACGGTGCTGAACCCGTGGCTATCCAACCACTTGCTCAGATCGGATGCCAGCTTACCGTAAACCTCCTGTCCCTTCAGCACCGCCAGACTGCACACCTGAACCGCAGATGCGCCGGCCATGAGGTGCTTAACAACATCCTCTACCCTGCGTACACCACCCACACCGATGACCGGTTTATTCGTCAACGAAGCGACAGCCTCCACGTAGTGCAGAGCCACGGGCAGGATCGCTGCACCCGACAGCCACCCCCGGCCGTCCTTGCTTCCGAGAAGGGGTTGCCGGGTTTCAATGTCGAAGTCTAAAGCCGGTCCTACACTGTTGATGGCCACAAATCCGTCAACGATGTCTTCGAGGATGTGAACCACCGCTTCCAGATCGGCAACCGCGGGGCTCAGCTTGGCCAATACGGGCACATCTATATTGTCCTTCAAAGCCGAGGCCAGATGCTTCAAATTTTCCGGTTCTTTGCCCGCATAGTGAATGGAAAACTCAACGGCATCGGCTGCGCCGGCTCTATTCAGCTCCTTGCCCAGCAAGGCGAGCTGTTCAGCATCGTAACCGACCGAGGCTATTACAGGAACTCCGGTGTCTCGGACTTTAGGCAGCTCCCGATCGATAAAGTGTCGATAGCTATGCTCGGACCAAAGCTCAGCGTTGAGCAGGCTCCCGGAGAAGGGCGATATTATATTTGGAGAGGGAACCCGAGCACCCTCCAGGCTGATCGTTTTGGCTACTAATCCTCCTGCACCGCCTCGAACCGCCCGCAGCAGCATCTGGGCATCCGCCCCGCCGGGTCCGGCGGCCGTCCAAACAGGATTGGGGAACTCTATGCCACAGATCGTGATTTTCACATCAGCCATGCTGGGTCATTCCTAATTTTTTAAATAGCCGGGCTCCTTGGACAGCGGCAGAACGGGAGATCGATTCGGAGTCAACGCTGCGGAGCGTGTGATCCACCAGCAACGGTTTGCCCTGCATGAGAACGGTCCAGGCAGGGCTCTCCAACAGGCCATGTATCAGATGGCCCCAGTATGTATCGGCCGAAAAGGGTGAGGGTGGTTGGTAATCCCAGATCACCAGGTCGGCCGGATCCCCGATCTTGAGATCGGGATAATCGGGGAAGAATTTACGGACGAAGCGGACCTGGTCGAAGTAGATCTTCCGGATGAACTGGAAACTCTCGGAGATTTCCCCACCCTGGTGTCGGTGCAACAGAAACAGCTGCTTGATGGATCGAGCAGGACTGGCGTGCATTCCATCGGTCCCGGCCAAAATGGAGATAAAGCCGGGGATCTCCGTGAATCGGCCCAGTCCTACACTGTTGTTCAGATTGGAATCAGGGTTCAAAGCCAAGGCGCACTGTCCTTCACTGAGAACCTGCCAGTCCCCGTGTTCCAGGTGCACACCGTGGGCGAGAATCCCGGGTTGATCGAGCAGACCGAAGCCCTGCAGCCGTACAGCCGCCGTACAATCGAAGGTATCCAGACTGTACTGCTGCTCGTAGCGGTCCTCGGCCAGATGGGTGTGGATTCCCGTATTTAGCTCGTTGCATAAAGAGGCGGCCTTGCGGAGGGTTTGGTCGGCGAGAGTAAAGGGGGCGTGCAATCCCAGCAACCCGCGAATGTTCCTGTTTACAGATTGGCTGATAAATTCCCTGTGTTCTTCAAAGGACGCCTCGGTAATCTTCCTACCGTTTCTGTCGGAGGTTTCCAGGCAAAGCACACCCCGTAATCCGGCTTCCGACAGTGCTCGAGCGAGTGTATTCAGGCTGCCGCGGACGAATTTCGGAGAGCTGTGGTGATCGAAAATATAGGTCACGCCGTTTCGAATGGATTCCACCACGCCAAGACGAGCGCAGGCATCGACCATTTCAGCGTCCAGTGCCTGATCGAACCGCCACCAAAAATTCTTGAGAATACTACGAAAATCGCTCATCGGGCCAGGCAGTGCCAAACCCTTTGCCAGACGGGAGTAGAGGTGCTCGTGGAAGTTGACCATGGGGGATGTCGCCGCTCGGCTCCGAGCATCGATGACCACGCCGGAGCTTTCTATGGATGAAGGAGATGGGATTGCTCGACGCTTGAGGCTGCCTAAGTATCGTCGATAATCAGCGGGGCGGATGTCACCGATCTTGCCGTTTGTTATGATCAGATCACAGAAAACCGGCCTGACAGCCTGGCCGTCAAGTTTGCAGAGCCAGACATTGCGCAGCTCGTGGATAGAAGAGAGTCGGGACAGCGATGTATTGTTCACAACCAAATCCCTACCAACGATAGATTGGAAATATCGAGGGCGTCAAGGAACCGCTGCCTAAGGTTTTCAAAGTATATCGGTTGTAATATTATACTGCCAATCGGAGAATAACGAAGCATCACAAGGAGTTATACAATGAATAGACAGGAAATTTCATATTCTCAATTGCGTGTACCCGTGTATCGCAGCTGGAGCGCGGAAGGCTTTCTGCTGACCTGCGGTGACCATTCCGCCGGCAAGTTCAATACTATGACTGTCGGTTGGGGCAGCCTGGGCTGTATGTGGAAGCAGCCGATGGCCATGGTTGTGGTGCGGCCCCATCGCTACACCTACCAGTTCATGGAGGAATATCCGGATTTTACGATCAGCCATTTTCCTTCGGATCACAGTGAAGCCCTGGCATACTGCGGCAGCCACTCGGGCAGAGATGTCAACAAAATCGAAGAATGCGGACTGACACCAATCGCTTCAAGCAAAGTCGGCTCACCGGCATTTGAGGAAGCAGATCTGATCATCGAATGCTCCAAGATGTACTTCGATGATTTCAAGCCCGATCATTTTCTTGCGGATTTTATTGAAGAAAACTATCCGGCCAAAGACTACCATCGTCTTTATCTGGGTGCAATCAAGGCTGTCTTTGGGACCGACCAGTACAGAACCTAGCCTGAAGAACGGTTTAAAGGAGAGTTTTACGATGGACTTTGCGGGATACCGCTGCAGTGTGTGCGGAAGCGAGTACGGGCAGTCCGAGGAGCTCTATCTTTGCCCAAAGGATCGAGGCTGCCTCGATGTTCTTCTGGACACAGAGATGATTCGTAAGACCAGCGGTCCGGGACAGCTGATGCAAGAGGGTCGCGAACCCTCTCATTGGCGCTATCTTCCCCTCCTTCCTATGGGTGATCCCGGCGGGCAGGGTACTCCGCTGCGCCGCGTGGGCTGGACTCATGTGTACAGCTTGCCGGCGCTGCGAAACAGACGAAAGCTACAAGCATTTTGGCTGAAGGATGAAGGCAGCAATCCCACCGCCTCCCTCAAGGATCGGGCCAGCTCTGTTGTTGTAGCCAGGGCTCGGCAGATCGGCGCTCAGACCGTGGTTACCGCTTCTACGGGAAATGCCGGAGCCGCCCTGGCTGGAATGGCGGCTGCTCTGCAGCTGCAAGCTGTTGTGTTTGCTCCGAGCAGTGCCCCGCCTGCAAAGCTGGCTCAGATGCTGGCCTTCGGAGCTCGGGTAGTTCTGGTGGAGGGAAATTATGATCAGGCGACGTCTCTGTGCCTGGAAACCGCAGAGCAGTTGGGCTGGTACTGCAGAAATACAGGGTACAATCCCTTCACGGCGGAAGGAAAAAAAACGGTTGCCTTTGAAATTTGGGAATCGGTTCAGAGAAATCAAATCGGGCTTCCGGAAGGTGTTCCTCTGTCCATATTTGTCTCGGTGGGAGATGGAAACATCATATCGGGCCTGTATAAGGGGTTTCGGGATCTGTCCGAACTTGGCTGGCTGGATTTCCAACCCCGCATCTTCGGTGTTCAAGCTGACGGGTCGGCGGCCATTGCCCGGGCGTACCAGGCCGGGGTGGAACAGATACAGCCGGTTCGGGCGGCTACCCTGGCAGACAGCATTTCGGTGGATATGCCCGCCGACGGCGTACGGGCCTTGCGGGCAGTGAGAGAAACCGGAGGAACGTATCTCATAGTGAAGGACGAGCAGATCCTGCAGGCGATTGTTGAACTCGGCCAGGTTGGAGTGTTTGCCGAACCCGCCGCGGCGGCAGCGTATGCAGGATTTGTGCGAGCCCTCGACCTCGGAGAAATCGAACCGGCGGACCCGGTACTCGTATTGTGCACGGGAAATGGTATAAAGGATATCGCCGCTGTCCAAATGGCCGTGCCGCCGGCACCGGTGATCGAACCTACCGTCCAGGCGGTGAGGCGGCTGTTGAAACTATGAGGGGCAGATGCCGAGCACCTCAGAATCGTTGACCAAGGAGGTCGATCATGGGTAGAGCAATCAAACGGGAGGATAACTCTTTCATCAAAGCATTGTTGAAGCTTATCCCCAGCGAAATCATCGCAGTATTTATCTTTCTCCAGGGTGTTCTCCCGGATCGCCTTGTCCCACACTTGGTGATCAGTTTGCTCCTTGTGGGAATCACCCCCCTGTATCTCTACACCGCCATGGGGGTTCGTGCAGCCGGACAACTCGTGGTCTCTACGTTGTCTATGGTCGTCTGGATCTACGCGCTTGGTCAGGGTCCGGTACGCTTTCTCAAGGCACCGATCTACGAACCCTGGTACGGCTCTGTGATACTGGCTATCTGGACCCTAATTCCGCCGATGCTTCTCTTCCACGACAAGGCCCAGATCCCGAGTAGCGATAAAGAGTAGGGAAGCCGAAAATAGTAGTTGGAGACGACAGCATAACCCCATGAGTAGACCAAAGCCCGACGAGTTACGGAACATCCCATTTTTCTCTGAGATGTCCAATAGGGATCTTCGGATGGTCACTCGCTTTGCCACGACCAGGAGTCACCGCAAGGGCGAGATCATCATTCGGGAAGGTACGGTCGCGGATACCTTCTACATCATCCAGAAGGGAAAAGTGGCGATTATGAAGAAGTTCGAAGACGGGGAAGAGATGGTCCTGGCTGTACAATACGATGGTGACTTTTTCGGGGAGATGGCCCTCCTCGACCAGGGGCCGCGGTCGGCCAGTGCCGTTGCTTTGGAATCCACAGTTTTGTTGGAAATCTCCAGAGCCGACTTCGCGATCCTGTTGAAGAAGGCTCCCCTCCTGGCCTACGCCATGATGCGGGAACAGAGCACGCGGCTTCGTGGAACAGGTACACTCCTGATCAGCGAGCTGCAGCGTAAGAACCGTGAGCTGAAACAGGCCTATCGCGATACGGTGAATGCCGTTGTGAACACATTGGAGGCCCGAGATCCCTATACCCATGGGCACACCGAGAGGGTAACAAGGATTGCAAAGAGCATAGCCTCGAGCATTGCCGCTGAGAAGGAGCTGGATGACGACGATCTGTTCACTATTGAGATCGGCGCTCTTCTCCATGACGTGGGAAAGATCGGAGTCCCCGATGCGGTCTTGCGGAAGCCGGGACCTCTTGAAGTCGGCGAGATCCTGCAGATCCAGGAACACCCGGCCAAAGGCAAGCATATTCTTCACAATATAGGTTATCTTGAGCAGGCCCTGCCTTGCATTTTGCACCACCACGAACGCTTCGATGGTCAGGGCTATCCAGAAAAAATAGCCGGGGAGAAGATACCTCTTCCGGGCAGGATCATCTCGGTTGCCGATGCCTTTGATGCCATGACCAGCAATCGGCCCTATCGCGAGAAGATGGATTTCCGCAGCGCGTTTCACGAAATAGAGAAAAACGCCGGGAAGCAATTCGATCCCGAGATTGTCGAGGCGCTTGGCAAGCTCTTGAAAAGTGGACGATTGGAGCAGCTGCTGGCGGAGAAAAAACGAGATTTGGATGGCGAACCCTTCCCGGGAATCGCCTAGGAGGGTCACATCCCACTCAGGTCTCGATCGAAGCCTCAATACCCCGGATCAGGGTATCGATGTATTCCTCCAGGTCATCAACTTCGGACTTCGGAATACGAAAGCCAATGGCTCCCTCGTGACCGCCACCGTTGGAGATCGAGAACGCTTTTAGAATCGTACGCAGGTCGAGCTGTTTGTACAGATGGCTACGCCGGATGCGAAACTGAATCAGATCGGATTCCTCCGGGGGATCAAAATAGCAGACCATTCCCAGCCATTTGCTCTCCTCAGCCAGGATATCCGCCACGGCTCTTGCTACGGAGACTATCGTGTCGTTGTCGAATTGGCTGTACAAGCTGTCGATATCCTGCTCCTTCAGCACGACGTAGCCTATCTTTTCAGAAAATCGTTTCCGCTCTATGAAGTAATGAAAGCACTTCTCCTCGTTCGTCGAGAGCTTCTGAATCTCCCGAAAAACCTGCTCCATGTCCGAGAAGTTGGTCTGGCGGGTAGTCTTTTGGGCGAGCATTTCGTTGAATATGGCACTAAAGATCTTGTAGAACTTCTTCTCTCGCTTGGTTTTCAGATACATTCCCATCTTGGAATCTCCGACGATTCCGGTCAGGATGGCCAGTACAATATTCCTGGAGACCAGATCGTTGATTTGGAAACGCTTCAGGAGTTTTCTGTTGTCCCTAAGTCTGAGCAGAATGTGCCCCACAAGCTCACCGGAGGAGGAAGCTTCGGTGACCAGGCAGTAGTCCTTCTGGCCGAAATACTCGCTGTCGGAGCCGATGTGATGGTCTACTTCGATCTTCAAGATTTTTTCGTCTGTGATGATCTGCTTGACCAAGGTGTTGGCTTCAATCATGGATGGTTTAGCCGTATCGAACAGAACCACGGTATCGACCGGACCCGAGAGCGAATCCTCCTGGTAAAGGATGGGAATCGAGTTGTAGGTGCAGATATTGAGAAGGTAGTGAAAGTGTTCGTGGATCTGTTTGCCCAGGTACATGCAGATAAGTTTTGAGAATTTCGCGGCCAGAAGGGCAAAGGCGACCATGGAGGCGATACAGTCCTCATCAGGAGTCTTGTGCCCGAGCAGGAGGAATCCCTGCCGGGTGACCACCGCATTGATGATGTTGTCGAGAATGCGGTTCTTTTCGCGTTTGCTGGTGATCGTCTTCTTGTTCATGCCCAGAGAATACTATTGTCGCTTCTCGGCAATTTCGCAAGGGTACGGTGAAAAATTCTTGCACGTCGCGCCTGAGTGGTCTTGTTCTGTTACCTGGCCAGTTTAATTACGGACGGGGAAGCTCCGGACTGTAGAGTTCTACTGGATCGGTCGGAGGTGATCCGGTATTTTCCAATTCTCCATACATCAGTACTTCCTCCTGGAAATCGAGGCGGTAATCCTTCCAGATTATTTTCAAAGTGACTTTATCCCCTGAATTCGGGAGAGATGTGGCATCTACCTTTAAATATGCATAGAAAGGGGCGTCATAGGCGTAGGTAAATGCGGCTGGAAACTCGTAGATCCATGGGGTTGCAGCGTCCAAAGCCTGCCCGCCGACCGGAGTTGAGATGCTAAGTTCATCGATATATTCTATATCGACAGTCGCTGGAGCATTGGCCGCCACCTCGTATTTTACGATGTAGGTAAACCGTCCCGGAACAGGTGCAACGTCAACGTCGCATCCGATCAATATCAGGGCAGATGAGCACACGACACCGATGAGAATGGCAAATAAAATTTGTTTGGTAATCTTCATCCCGTAATGAAATTTATCGTAAAACAAGAGGTTTTTCAAAACTGGTAGCCTTTTTTATTCCACAAACCTCAACAAACCTTCACAAGCTTCGAACACTACGGCTTGCGGAAAAGGGGATTTCGGTTTAACAATATCGGGAGCGTGGTTGCTACTAAGAAAGAGAGGTCCCTGTAATGATCGACCTAGAGGTGATACAAGATAAGCTGGAGAGGACCGTGGCCCGGGCTCGGGAGCGGAACATCATCATCCCGACCTTCCAGCAGATGAAGGATCCTGCCGCCATTCCGGAGAGGATAAAAAAGGAGCTGGAGGGAATCGGACTCTGGGATATACACCCCCGCAATCTCTTTCGAATCACCTGGAAGAACGAACCTGTGCCCAAAGGTGGCGGGTTTGGATTCGTGAACTATCTCGAGTTTCCCCAAACGCTAACCGGAGTACCGGCTCGGATCATCGGTCTGGTGGGAAAGTGGTTCCCGACCGGGGCGCACAAAGTGGGCGCCGCCTTCGGATGTCTGGTACCCCGGTTGATCACCGGGCAGTTCGATCCGACCGCTCAAAAAGCGGTCTGGCCGTCTACGGGCAACTACTGCCGCGGCGGGGCATACGATTCGGCCTTGCTTTCCTGCGATTCGGTGGCCATCCTTCCCGAGGAGATGAGCCGGGAACGCTTCGAATGGTTGTCGAAAGTTGCCGGAGAGGTTGTCCCAACACCGGGAAGCGAATCCAATGTCAAGGAAATTTTCGACAAATGCTGGGAGTTGAGAAAATCCGGGGAGGATCTGGTGATCTTCAACCAGTTTGACGAGTTCGGCAACTACCTGTGGCACTATGAAGTAACAGGCCGGGCCATGGAAGAAGTTCTTCAGAGAGAGTTGAAGCCAGGCCAGAGCTACCACGGTATGGCTATTGCCACCGGCTCCGCCGGCACGATCGGCTGCGGCGATTATCTAAAACAGCGCTATCCGGGTAGCCGAATTGCGGCGAGCGAAGCCCTTCAATGTCCCACCCTGTTGGAAAACGGCTTCGGCGCCCACAGGATCGAGGGAATCGGGGACAAGCATGTGCCGTGGATTCATAATGTGAAAAACTCGGACATGATCATGGCCATCGACGACAACGCCGTCGTGAATCTGGCCCGTCTGTTCAACGAGAAGGCGGGACGCAGATACCTCATCCAGCGGGGAGTTCCAAAACAATTCGTCGAAAAGCTCGACCTGCTCGGATTTTCCGGCGTCGGTAATCTGCTTTCCTCGATCAAGTACGCCAAGTATTACGAGCTGACAGCTAACGAGATGGTCCTTACCGTGCTCACGGATTCGATGGAGCTGTACGGAAGCCGGCTGAAAGAGATGCACAGCCGCTGCGGTGCTTACGGCGAGGTGGATGCGGCGGCGGATTTCGCCCGTTATCTCGAGGGGGTGACTACAGACTCTCTCCAGGAGCTCACCTATCAGGATCGGCGCCGTGTTCACAATCTCAAATACTTCACCTGGGTTGAACAGCAGGGCAAGACATACGAAGAGATTATGGATCAGTGGTATCGGCCCGACTACTGGCTGAGCATTCAGAACCAGGTCGGCCAGATCGATTCCCTGATTGAGGAGTTCAACAGGAAGGTAGGACTGATCTGATTTTGAGCTATCTTGTCTCCAGGGTAGGACTATCCTGCTAAATGAAAACCAACAGAGATACTGTTGAGATCGACATCCGATCTCTGATTCTGCCCGCCTACATCCCCACTCTGTTTATCATGTTCGGGTATGGGATGATCATACCGGTGCTTCCCCTCTTCGCCCGATCCCTCGGTGCGGGACTGGGCATCACCGGTGTAATTGTGTCGATGCGCGGAGTAGGGTCTTTGCTATTCGATCTGCCTGCAGGAGCGATCATCTCCCGAGTGGGGAAACTGCCCGCCTTGATACTCGCTTCGGCTGCGGCGGTGGTCGCGGCGGCAGCTACGGGACTGGTGGAGCGACTCGTTCCCTTGGCGCTCCTAACCGTCGCGATGGGATCCGTACACGTGCTATGGGTGCTCTCAATTCAGACACACATTCGACAGAATCTTCCAACTCACCGGCGAGGACGGGCTATGTCCCTGGTAGGCGGGACGTCACGGGCCGGCTGGGTCCTCGGGCCCATTGTCGGCGGTTATCTAGGGAAGCTCTTCGGCCTGCAGGCTGTCTATTTCGGCCAGGCGATATTATGCTTCGCCGCCCTGATCATTCTGCTGATTGGATCGGGTCACTACCGTTCCCGGACAGGCAAACAGAAAGGTAAGTCATTCCGGGCTCCGGGAATTCCTTTTCTGCGTACGGTGCAGGGCAACTGGCGGGCATTTCTGCTCGCAGGACTGGTAGTGATCACACTGCAGCTGCTTCGCAGCGGACGGCAGACCCTTCTTCCGCTCTGGGGGGAGCAGATTGGGTTGGATGTTGCAGCCATCGGCCTGATCTTCGGCTTATCTAGGGCTGTTGAGCTTTTCCTGTTCTATCCCGCCGGTGTTCTTATGGATCGTCTGGGAAGAAAGTGGACGAGTGTTCCCTGCATATTCCTTCTTTCCGTCGGCTTGGCATTGATCCCGGCTACGGGCGGTTTCCTTGGCTTGTTGATGGTGAGCTTGATCGCCGGGATCGGTAACGGCTTGGGCAGCGGGATTGTTCTGACTTTGGGCGCTGATCTATCACCTCGCAGCTCAACCGGAGAGTTTCTTGGAATATGGCACTTGATGGGTGATCTAGGTGCAGTGTCGGGACCTCTGTTGATAGGGGCGGTCGCCCAGGTGCTCGGTTTGTTCGTGGCTCCGATTGTGGCCGCCCTGATTGGGTTGTTCGGCGCGTGGGTCATGGTTTTTCAGGTTGCCGAGACCTTGCCTAAAAAGCGTACAGACACTTAGCTGCCCGGGATGGAAACTTTCCTGCGTTCAGAGGAAAGATGTTCGTTTTCTGACGGGTGTCCTGGAAAGCTTTCGGGACTTAGACTATGCCTGTTCAGGTGCTGCAGACTCACGAAGGTCCCTTCCTTGCAGAGCAGCCGGCCTCCGCATTCACAGGATCCACACAGACCCACACCGCAGAGTGAAGGCGTTTCCAGGGACAGATAAATCTCGGCAGGGGCTGCTCCAAGGGCCAGCTCCTCGCGGCAGGCTCGCGCCAAGAATCCCTGGGGACCGGCGTTGTAGAAGCAGCTCGTCTCGACAGCTTCTCTGTCCAGATATTCCGATAGGAGATTTAACACTCGCGCCGGTCGACCCCGGTCAGGGATGGCGATCTGCCGACAGGGCAGATCCAGTGCGGACAGGACCTCTATATCCTCCTCTCGGGAGGTTCCGAAGAACAGGTTGACTTCTTTGTCCTGGGCGATGAGAGTCTGCACCAGCAGCGGAGATAGAGCGATTCCGGTGCCCCCGGCTACGATACAGGCGGTTGATTTCTCACTCCGGGGCATCTGTGCCCCGTAGGGCCCGCGTAGAAGGACTTGATCGCCCACGCTCAGTTGAAACAGGGCGTTCGTGAAAGGACCGCGACAGCGAACCAGAAACCTGGCTGGGTCGGTGCAGGCAATGGAGAAGGGTTTTTCCCCACTGCCGGGAAGGAAAAGAAAAACATACTGACTAGTTGAGGCAGTCAGGCTTCGGTCGAGGGTAATCATACGCAAGGTTTCACTGAACTCACGGATCTCCCGGATGCGGGAGGTTTTGTACTCCATGAGCCTTTCGGATGCTAGAAAAGTGGCCGCACTGTTGTCGATGTCCAGATAATCTCTGTCCAGGGCGCTGACATACAGGGGAATAAGATCTTGCCTGGGAATACGGGCGAATACGCTTCCCAGGCCGATTACGTCTGCCCCCGCCTCTCTCAAGTATCGAATATCCCTTGCCGAGGAAACACCGCCGATCCCGATGATGGGGACGTTCTTGCCCACGGCCTGGCGAATTTCCGCCACTTTCCTTCTAGCCGTCTCCTTGATCCACTCGCCGGATTTGCCTCCCTTGCCGCCGTTGGGATTGGATAGAATCGGTTCGCCGCTCGAGGGTTCCCGGAAAATTTCCGGACCTACGGTATTGATAGCGCTCAAGCCGTTCGCTCCTGCGGATACAGCCGCCCGAGCGACAGCACCAATGTCTTTGACGTTTGGAGTCAGCTTCGGGAACAGCAGGGCCGTGGTAGCTTTCCTGATCGCTCGGAGGTATTCGGCGACAAGCCGTGGATCCATTCCTATGCTGGACCCGTAGCCACTGGCGGCGTGGGGGCAGGAGAAGTTTAGTTCGAAGATATCCGCCACCGGGTGAAAGCGTCTGGCCAGCTGAATAAAATCCTCGACGCTGTTTGCGGATAGCGAGACGTTGAGCAGGCTTCGGAGTCTGTGCCTGCGCCGCAGGTTCGCCAGCTCCCGGAATCCTTCTTCCATTCCCGGATTTCTCAAGCCCACGGCGTTGGCAAAGCAGCCCACCTCCTGTTCAAGGAGGACCGGCTCCCGGTATCCCGGATTGGGGCGTACCTGGTAGCTCTTTGTAGTGATGATCTCGATTTCCGGAATCATGCGGTCGACCCACTCGATCATCCCCGGGCGGGTGGTTAAGATTCCGGACACGGTGGCAAGTTTGAATCGATCGGACTGAATCCGGCGGAGGACCTCTTCCCTGTTTCTCATACCCCCACCTCCTCTTCTTGTCGTACCGCGGTCAAGCCCCGGGAACGGGCGATTTCCAGAAGCTCCGATATGCGTGCGAAGGCGTGGAAACGTATTCCTCTGCGTTCGATTTCTTCCCGGCCGCCGCTCTCTCTGTCAACCAGGACGACCAGATCTGTAACCTCAACTCCGGCCGCTTCGAGGATCTCGATTGCCTCGAGTTTGCTTCGGGCCGAGCTGATCACATCGTCGAGAAGCACAACCCTATCCCCCTCTTCGAAAGATCCTTCGATGGCGTTCCCCGTACCGTGGTCCTTGGTAGTGAGCCTGGGGTAGATGAAGGGTTTGCCTAAGCGTAAGGATGCGGCGGCGGCAAGGGGAACCGCGGCCACCGGGATTGCAGCGATGCGGTCAAACACCAGTGGACGTAACAGCTCCTCGTAGGCTTCCCCAACCTTGGAGAGTAGCCCGGGGCTGGAGATAATCTGTCGTAGATCCAGGTAGTGAGGCGAGATTTCCCCGGATTTCAGGCGGAAAGAACCGAATCTGAGGCAGCCCTGCTCGATTATTTCCTTCAGAAGGGCCACTCGGCGGATCTCCCTCTGCAGGGAGCGGCTGCTGCGCCGATTTCTCGAGCCTGCCACCTCCCAGTTGATTCGGTCTCGAAACATCCGCGCCTTCTGTCCGGGGTTGGAGTCCTGGTAGATGCTTCTACCCACGACAAGGAGCAGACCCAGACCGTCTTCCCGCAATCCCGCTCGAACCGCGGCTTCCAGGCTGCCGCCTTGAGCGCCTATTCCGGGGCAGAGGATCCATATGCCTGGAAGCTGCTCCCGGACGGTTTCTAAAGCTGTGGGATCGGTCGCTCCGATAACCAGTCCGACATCAGGAGACCAGCTGCAGACCTCCCTGGCGATCTCGAGATACAGGGGACAGGTGGTATGGCTGCTGCCGCCGCCGGGATTTTTACGGTATACCTTTAGACCCTGGAGGTCTCCGGATTCAGGGTTCGAGGTGCGGCAGAGAAGGAACAGGCCTTTACCTTTGTACTCGAGAAAGGGGCGAATCGATTCCCGCCCCAGAAAAGGATTCAATGTGGTGGAATCCACACCGTAGTAGTCGAACATTGCCTGAGCATAAGCTGAGGCGGTCTGTCCGATATCGTTTCTTTTGGCATCGAGAATCACCGGCGTTTCTTTTGGGATCAGCTTGAGGGTTTCCCTCAGTGCACTGAGCCCGTCCAGACCATAGCGCTCGTAGAAAGCGATGTTTGGTTTGTAGCAGGCTGCATAGGGTAAGGTCTGTTCGATGATTTCTCGATTTTGCTGCAGCATGCGCCCCGCTGCTTCTTTTGGATCCGTGCATTCGAAGCGCGGATCCAAGCCTACGCAGAGCAGGCTCTGTTTTTCTCTGCAGGTTGATTCCAGCTTGGCAAAAAAACTCTGTTTCATTCTTCCCTCCCAGCGCTTATGTCGTTTTCGCTCCGGCGATACAAAAAAAGGGCTGTCCCCGTTCAGGGGAACAGCCCTTCCTATCCTCTAAAAAAAGGAGAGCCATAGGCTCTCCCAATGATTCTTTAAAGATTAAAAAAAAACTCCGGAAATACCGGAGCCCCGCTATGCCTGTTGGTACTTCATTCAGCCTGAGCACTTGATCTGCTACTTCCTTTATTCTAAATTGAACGGACTATCTCACAGCCGGAAAAGATTGTCAAGACCCAATAGTGCATTTTTATAAAAAAAGTGAAAAAAATCCCTCCTGGTTTTCATTCCATATGACGCGTATGAATTGATACGATCCTGTTTCCGGGAGTATTCTGTTCTTAGGTTTTTATCCTTCGTGATCTAGGTCGACCCCCCGGGCAGGGGGATTCGCGTGGTTTTTGCGGATTCAGCGAGGAAGGTGTTATGGCGGATGTCGAATGTGTGATGTTGGCGGCGGGATGCTCAACCCGGATGGATGCCTGGAAGATGACATTACCTTGGGGAGAATCGACAATTGTCGAGCATGGCGTGCGTACCGCCTTAGATGTTTGTGCCCGTGTTGTACTGGTAGCCGGGTTTCGGGCCGAGGAACTCGAGAGGCTTTTTCAGGATTGGACGCGGGTAGAAGTGGTGAAGAACGAGCGCTACGAGGAGGGGATGTTCTCCTCGGTTCAGATGGGAGCTCGTTCCATCGGAAGCGGAGGTTTTTTCCTTGCCCTCGGAGACATGCCCGGAGTCCCCGGTGACATATACAGAGATCTGCTGGACTGGGACAGGAGGCTGGCTTCGATTTTTACAGGTACGGCCCACGCAGTGATCCCAAAGTATCGGGGCAAAAAAGGGCATCCCCTGTTTCTCTCCCCAGAGATGAAGACACGGATTCTTGACACCGGTATCTCAAAAACCCTACGAGATGTTCTGGCAGAGGTGCCGACGGTGACCGTACCCGTGGATGATCATGGGATCCTCCACGATATCGATACGCCGGCGGACTACCAGTCCCGTCATGACGGGGTGAAAAGCGATTTTCGTTGACATACGCCGGACCAACCGGCTATTCTTCTCGCCAGTACCGTTTAGAGAGGACGACTATGAGCTATGATTGTGTAGTAACCGGCGGACTGCTTGTATATCCTGAAAAGACGGTTCGAGCCGATTTGGGCATTTCCGGCGGCAAAATCTCCGCGCTGGCGGTTTCCGGAGAGGCCAAAGGAAAGATTACCATAGATGCGAAGGGCTGTTATGTTCTGCCGGGAGCGATCGATCCGCATACACACCCGGTCTATCTGGATTCCATCGCCGGCACGGCCAGGACCGCTGCATTCGGTGGAGTGACCACGGTCATACACTACGCCTATGCCCGACCGGGGAACAGCCTGACTGCCAAAATCAAGGAGTTCAAGGATGAGGGGGAAGCCACCTCCTGCATCGACTTCGCCCTTCATGGCGGCTTGTTCGAGACCCTCAAGCAGGCCGATGAAATCCCTCAAGCCTTTGCCATGGGGGTTACTTCCTTCAAGGTGTTCATGGCCTACGCCAAGCTCGGCTGGATGACGGACGACTATGCCATGGCCAAGACGATGGATATCGTGAGCAAGCACGGCGGCATGGTATGTGTACACGCCGAAACAGGCTTGGCCATCGATTACATCATGGACAAAATGTTGGCGGAGAAGGCCAACTTTGCCGAGCGATTCCTGGAAGCGAGCCCGGACATTGCTGAAGCTGAAGGGATCTTCCGGGCCGTATACATCGGACGGTTGATGAGCTGTCCTGTGTACATCCCCCATATCTCATCGGCCGAAGGCATCCAGGTGATCCGTTTTCTCAAGCGGATGGGCTATCCGGTGATTGCCGAAACCTGCCCTCAGTACCTCGGCCTGACCTGGGAGGGGTTGAAAGCGCGAGGACCCCTTGGTAAGGTCGGTCCGTCGATAAAGACGGAGGGCGACCGCATGGCTCTGTGGATGGCAATGCAGGAAGGAATCTTCGATTCAATCGGCAGCGATCACGCCCCAAAGGACAAAAAGGTGGAAGACGACTTTTTCGATGCGGCCTACGGATCGCCGGAGGTAGAGACAATGCTGCCCGTGGTCTGGAGCTTCGGTGTGAACAACGGGTTGATCACCCCGAATGAGGTGGCGGCCCTTACGGCGGAAAACACGGCACGCATCATGGGTTTGTTTCCCAAAAAAGGCAGGCTCGACGAGGGTTCCGACGCCGATCTGGTGATATTTGATCCAACGGAGAACTGGACAGTCAGCGCTTCCAACCAGCACAGCAACGCCTCCTACACACTGTTCGAAGGGCAGGAGCTCCTCGGCAGGGTGAAGAAGGTCCTTTCGAGAGGCCAGGTGGTGGTGGACGGAGACGAGTTTTTGGGAAGCGAAGGCTACGGGGTGTTTCTTCCCTCCAAGGCGGGAAACTGGTCCCGCAAAACCTAGTTCCATCCCTGGGTATCTGAAAGACACAATTTCCGAACTTTTTGCAACTGAGTTGCAAAAATATCACAGCATCGTTATACTGGGCCAATTCGATGATGCGAACGATCCTCATATACGTGTTCTTGATCCTGCTGTTCTTTGTCCAGTTACCCGTACGTGGTGACACCGTGGCTGTGGCAGGGGGGCTGTTTCCCTGCGTAAGTGAGCTGGCAGATCTCTACAACGACATGACTGGAAAGGCTCCCGGTCTGGTTGTCGGTTCTTCCGGAAAGTTGGCCAGCCAGATCGCAGCGGGTGCTCCCTTCGGGTTGTTTATTTCGGCAAATCTGGAGTGGCTGCACTTCCTTGAGGAAAAAGGTCTGGTCGGAGAAATCGTTGCTTTCGCCTCCAGTCCTCTCGTGTTGTGGTGGCCGAGGGACGGCCGGCCCGACCCAAACGCTCTTCACGGACCTGTCCGGGTTGCGATCGTAGACCCGGCGCTTGGCCCTTTTGGATTTACAGCCCGGCGCTACCTTGAGAATATAGGCGCCTACGACACCTTGCTGCAAGATAAGCGTCTGATCATCACCTCGACGGCTCTGCAGTCGGCCTTGGCTGCCCAAAGTGGGTCCGCGGATATGGCCTTCACCTCGATGTCCGTAGCGAAAAAGATCGCTGCGGATTTGCATTCCCCGGGAAGTGTGGTAGTGATTCCAGGCTACGATCTGATTCATGCTGGAGCCTTAATAAACAACCGAAGCAGTGCCTTGATCGAAGCTTTTTGGGAGTACCTGCGTTCCGAAGAAGCCGATGCCGTGTGGAGGAAATGGGGGTTTACTTTGGAGCCCGGAGAATAATGAGGATACAGGAATGAGCAACGCCCTGATAACCAGTCTGTACGTTTTAGCCTTGGATGTCCCTCTGCTGCTCGTTCTGGGAACGATCATGGGCTGGGTTTTTGGCCGGAAGAAGTTTGTCGGCCGGGAGATCCTGTTGATTCTCGTCCTGCTTCCCGTAGCACTCCCGCCATCTGTGTTGGGATTGTACCTGCTGCTGTTCTTCGGCCAGGTACCCCTGTTGCGGCCGTTGGGGTTGTTGTTCTCCTTTCCCGGTGCCGCCCTGGCCGCGCTGATTCCGTCGCTTCCCATTATGATACAGGCAGCCCGCGCCGGCTTCGCTTCGGTTCCCGAGCATTTGGAGGAAGCAGCCCGTACTCTTGGCGACGGACATTGGCGTGTGTTTTGGCGTGTCAGCCTGCCCTTGTGTCGCCGGAGTCTGGTCGGCGGAATCGCTTTGGCCGCGGCCCGGGCGTTGGGAGATTTTGGGTTGACCTTGATGATTGCCGGAAACATCCCGGGTCGCACCCAAACCCTACCACTGTATATCTACAGCCAGATTGAGGCGCTGGAGTTCGGCAAGGCAAACGTTGCCGCCTTGCTGCTCATTGCCGTCGGGATCGCCAGTCTTGGCCTGGTCAAACGCATGGAGAGGGGAAGGCATGAGCGCTTACTTTGAAGCTTCACTGCGGCACAGGATCGGAAACTTCGATCTGGATGTGGAGCTGGCCTTGGATGGCGGTATTGGAGTTCTTTTCGGACCCAGCGCTGCGGGAAAGAGCCTGACCCTCCGTCTGATTGCAGGATTGGCGCATCCCAAAAAAGGTACCGTGCGTTTGGGCAGGCGGCTGCTTCTGCAGGCGCCGGGGGGACCGGTGCTGCCGGCACATAAAAGAAAGATCGGACTGGTCCATCAGGATCTTAGTCTCTTTCCTCATCTGACTGTACTGGAAAATGTGGCCTACGGACTTCGAGGCAAGCAGCAAGCCGTTGGAGTGTGGGTGAAGAAGATGCATCTGTCCGGGGTCGAGGACCGCTATCCCCATCAGCTATTCGGCGGGCAGCAGCAGAGGGTTGCCCTGGCCCGTGCTCTGGCTCCGGAACCGCAACTTCTCCTGCTCGATGAGCCCTTCAGCGCCCTGGATGGACCTCTGAAACGAAGTCTCCGGCGGGAGTTGAAGGACCTGCAGAGGGACACCGGCATTCCCGTTCTCTACGTGACTCATCAGATCGAGGATGTCTGTGCTTTGGGCAGCACTGTGTTCCTCCTGCGGGAAGGACGGGTTGTCCGGAGTTTCCCGGTTGAGAAGCTCTGGCAGGCCGGCTCCCAAGCGAGTACCTGGCCCGCTTTGGGCTGGGGTACGCTGATCCAGGGGGAAGTCGTGCGCCGGGCAGGCGGTACCTGGCTCTCCTGGGCTGGAGGTTCCCTGGAGCTTCCAGCAGTGACCACCGATGAAGGACCTGCAGTCGCCTTCGTTCCACCCCAGGAAGTCAAGGTTCTCTATCCGGATCTTCCGGTAGACCCACAGCTCGCTGTGAATGCTATCGAGGGCAAAATAGTGGAGAGATACTTGATAGGGCATACCTGCACTCTCTACGTCGATGCAGCGAGATTGCACTGGCACATCGAATATCCCGCCGATTCCTATACCGATCTGGAGCTGGAGGAGGGGGGGCTGGTGGGAATATCTGTTCGTCCCGCCGCCGTCTCTTTGCTCAAATCGCAGGATATGGGAGAGACCGGGGGAGGAAGGAAATGAGTGCAGTTACATGCACCCGGTCCAGGACCGGTAAATTCTCTACCGAAATCAAAAAAAATAATTGACAGGAATAAAAACTTACGTTAAAATTGTTTGATCGTTCAAACAAAAATGGGTCGAAAGAGTAAATCAACCATCCGCCGACGGGAGATCATGGAGAGTTGCTACCAGGTTGTCGCCGAGAAAGGACTGGAAGGAGCAACCCTCAAGCAGATTGGTAAGGAGATGGGTGTATCTCCCAGCCTGCTGATGCACTACTTCGCCAGCAAAGAGGACATGATTCTCGCTTTGGTTGATTTCATGGTCCAAAAGATGGACAAGGCCTACCTTCAAGCTACCAAGAAGACAACGCGTGCAAGAGAACGTCTTGCCCTCTACATCGATAAGAACTTCAACTTCGAGATTCCCCAAAGTGTGGAAGACAAGGTCTTCTACGGGAGTTTCTACTTGGCCCTTAGCGACGAGAGGATACGGGGGAGTTTTCGCAGGATGTACGATCATGATCATAAGATGATCGTAGATCTGATTAAGGACTACATGCAGGAGGAAGGGATCAAAAATCTCAACCCGGACCTGCTGGCGATCCAGCTGATATCCAATATCGAAGGATTCTACCTATACCGGGTCGTGCACGGCGACAGCCCCGAACTCGATCAGGCCACTGAGAGTTACAAACAGACCTTATGGAAGATCCTCGAAGGAGAAAAGGAGTCGTGATGGTAGTTTTTTTTCTCATTATTTTGATTGATCGTTCAGACAAAAAGTAATAGACGGAGGAGGATGTGCGATGAGTTTCTACGATGATTACGTGGCCAGGACCCCGACATCCGGTAAGGAAGCCAAACGAGCCCAGGCGATCATTCCGGGAGGTGTAGGCAGCGCCATTCAGTTCTGGCCTCCCTATCCCATAATGGTCAAAGACAGCAAGGGACCCTATGTCTGGGATCTAGACGGGAACAAGTATATCGATTACTGTATGTGCTATGCCGCGATGGTGGCGGGTCATGCCGACCCGGTGATCGCCCAGGCGATCAAGGAGCAAGCGGACAAGGGGATATTATTCGGGCTACCCGGAACCGCGGCCACGGATTTGGCAGAAGAGATTCATCGGCGCTACCCGGTGATCGATATGCTCCGCTTCACCCAGTCCGGGGTGGAGGCGACAATGTACGCTGTCCGTCTGGCCCGGGCAGCCACCGGAAAGATGGGAGTGCTGAAGGTTGAAGGGGCCTATCACGGTGCGAACGACATGCTGCTGGTAAGCACGGCGGTACCGACCAACACCGCGTCGGGACCCGCCTGGATGCCTTCTTCAGTGGTGGAGAGCGCAGGTATTCCGGAAGGGGCCTGGAAGCACACCTACGTGGTACAGTTCAACCATCTGGAGAGTCTGGAGTTCCAGTTGAAGAAACATGAAGGGCAGATCGCCTGCTTCATCCTCGAACCCTGTATGACCAACGGAGGGGTGATCCCGCCGGATTCGGGGTATCTGGAGGAGGTTCGCAAGCTGACCCACAAGTACAACGTGCTGCTGATCTTCGACGAGGTGAAGGTGGGGGCCCGTATCGCTTACGGTGGCGCCTGCGAGAAGTATGGGATCGAACCGGATCTGGTCTGTTTGGCCAAGGCAATAGGCGGGGGAACCCCACTGGGAGCCTTTGGCGGAAGGCGGGATCTGATGGGAATGATCACGCCGCTGGGCCCGGCTGTGCATTTCGGGACCTACAACGCCAATCCTCTGACCACTTCGGCGGGGTTGGCCTGTCTGACCAAGGTGTTGACCAAAGACAAATACAAGGAGATGGACAAGCTCGGTGACAGGTACGCCAAAGGCCTGAAGGACATCATCAAAGGCCTCGGGCTGCCGGCTTGCGTGACCCATGAAGGACCGCTCGGGGGTATTCAGTTTGTCCCTGAGATCCCCCACACCTACCGCCAGGCCAATCAGGGAAACAAGGCGATGTGGCGGGAATACTGGTACGGGATGCTCAGCAAAGGGGTGATCCCGATGGGCAGCGGCTGGTTCGAGGAGTATTCAATTTCCGCCGCCCACACTGCCAAGGATATCGACGAGACCTTGAACATCACCGAGGATGTGTTGAAAGAGGTTAAGAAGCTAGCATAGACAGGCGAGCCATATTTGTAGGCTGAAATAGGGTTTTATCGCCGTTCTTCGGTGCGGGCGTCGCCGGCCGGAGAATGGAAGCGCTTTGAAAAGGGGCAACGATATCGAGCAGCTTTGTACTGAGCCTGGGTGGAAAGGGATCGCGGTGCAAACAATCGTTATGAAGCACAGTTGCCCAATAAACTCAAGGAGGGATAGATGGGTACAAGCGCAATCGAATTGATAGTCATCTTTATCTATTTCGCTGGCATGATCGCGGTAGGGATCGTGGTCGCGCGGCGAGTAAAAGGCAGTGATGACTATCTCGCGGCGGGGCGACGCTTGCCCCTCTGGCTGGTTACCGCCACGCTGTTTGCCACCTGGTGGGGTGCCGGCACGGTCATGGGAGGCTCGGGAACAGCCTTCTATGAGGGATTTCACGGGGTCATGTACGATCCGTACGGGGCGGGATTGACTCTGCTCCTGGCGGCGTTCCTGTTCATGAAGATCGTGCACGACGCCAAGGTGAACACGGCGGCACAGTTCTTCTCCTGCCGTTACGGCAAGTGGGCCGCCAACTGGTCAGGCCTGCTCATGGTCCCCACCTACTGCCTATGGGCGGCGGTTCAGCTGGTGGGAATCGGCAAGGTCTTCGAGTTCATCTTCGGCTGGCCCTACCTGCTGACGATCCTCATCGGCACGGCGATCATCCTGCTGTACACGATTCTCGGCGGCATACTGGCCGTTGCCTGGACGGACTTCGTCCAGGTGATCATCCTGCTTCTCGGTCTGGTGATCATCTTCCCGCTGTCCGTGCGGTTTGCCGGCGGCTGGGGGGCGATTCGGGAGGCGACTCCGGGACACTTCTTCAAGATCTTCCCGGCGGCGGGTTCCGAGCTGGCGTCTCCGGATCTAGGCGGCTGGGTCTGGTGGATCGCGGCTATCCTGGGCGTGGGTCTGGGAACCCTGGCGGCCCCTGACCTGTACCAGCGGGCCATCGTGGCCAAGAGCGGGAAGGTCGCCCAAAATGCTTCCTGGATCAGCGGTGTCGGGTACTGGATACTCGGTGCCATACCGGTATACCTCGCCTTCGCGGCGATTACCATGATCGCCAACGGTACATTGGGTCCGGCAATGGCGGAAGCGATCAACGAGGACAGCGAGCGGATCATCCTTGTGCTGGCTCGAACGGTGCTGCCGCCGGCCTTGGCGGGGATCTTCATCGCCTCCCTACTGGCGGCGATCATGTCCTCGGGAGACTCGGCTATCTTCGCTCCGGCGGCGGTATTGGCCAACGACCTCTACAAACCGATCTACGAGCGGGCCAGCGGTAAGACTCTCTCCGACCGCGGTCTGACTACCGCCTCGAGGCTCAGCGTTGTGGTTGTGACGGCGGCGGCGCTTCTGATTGGAATCTTCTACGCCAACATGTACGACCTGCTGGTCGTTGCCTTTCAGATGCTTTTCCATGTGCTGTTCTTCCCCTTGATCCTCGGTGTGTACTGGAAGAAAGCCAACGCTCCGGGAGCCGTGGCCGGGATGCTCATCGGTTTCCTCTCCATGATCATCTGGATGATCGCTACCGGCACATTGTTCCCCGAGCCTGAGTGGCTCTGGGCCCTGGGACCGGGATGTCTCGGCGGTGTGGTCATGGTCATCGTGACCTTCCTCACTCAGAAGAGCCATCCGCCCAAACCGCTCATTTCCACGGATGGCACGATCTTGAAGTTCGCCGATCTGGCCAAGAAATAAGTCGGAGCGGTCGTCTCTCTGAGCGAAACAAAAGGGGGCGCTGCCGCCGCCGCAAGGCGCCGGGCAGCACCCCCTCATTCTCAATCTTTGGAGGCAATGCGATGTACGCGGTGGCCGGAAAGCTCCTCTCGGTGGAGCTTAAATCTCAAAGCTGCAAGGTTGAGGCGGTACCAAAAAAGCTCTACCGCCAGTACCTGGGAGGATACGGCTTGGGAGCGGCGCTGCTCCTGGAACGTATGGATCCGACCTGCGATCCCCTGGGGCCGGAGAACATCCTCGGATTTGCCGCCGGCTATCTGACCGGAACGGGAGCGTACATTGCCTCCCGCTTCATGGCCTTCGGCAAGTCTCCCTCCACAGGGGGTTGGGGGGACGCCAACTGCGGTGGCCACTTCGGACCCAAACTAAAAAAGGCGGGTTTGGACGTGCTTCTCTTTCATGGACAGGCTCGGTCACCGCTATACCTGGTGGTGCAGCCGGAACTCGACGGCACCGCGGCAGGGCAGATCCTCAACGCCGAGGAGCTGTGGGGCAAGGACTGCTACGAGACGGAGGATTTTCTCAAGGAACGGCACGGGAAGGACTGCGAGATCGTTTGCATCGGACCGGCGGGGGAGAATCTGGCGGCGGTTGCCGGCATCTGCACGGACAAGGGGCGCTTCGCAGCCCGTTCGGCGCTCGGGGCGGTGATGGGTTCAAAGAAGCTCAAGGCGGTGGTCGTGAAGGGGAACACTCCGATTCAGATCGCCGATCCGGAGGGAATGAAGGCTCTGCGCAAGAAGCACCTGCCCACCTTCCGGGAGGAGTTCGGCAGCGACCTCTCCGAGTTCGGCACGCCGATGTTCTATGAAGAGGCGCTGAGCTCCGGGGATGCACCCTGGAAGAACTGGTCCTCCTCGGTCGAGGAGATGAAGGATTTCAGCGTCAGTGCGGAAAAGGTAAAGCAGTACCAGCTCAAGCGCTACGCCTGCAGCGGCTGTCCGGTGGGTTGCGGCGGCCATGTGGAGGTGAAGCAGGGTCCCTTCAAAACCGATGGTCCGGTGCACAAGGCGGAGTACGAGACCATGGGGATGTTCGGCTCCAACCTGCTCAATGACAACCTGGAAGCCATGATTCGGATCAATGACCTCTGCAACCGCTACGGGATGGACACCATCGGCACCGGCGGACTGGTGGCCTATGCGGTGGAGTGCTACGAATGTGGATTGATCGGCAAGGATCAGACCGACGGACTGGAGCTCGGCTGGGGCGCGGCCCAGCCGATCGTCGCTCTGGTAGAGAAGATCGGCAAAGCCGAAGGGATCGGTGCGGTGCTGGCCAAGGGTTTCGACGAGGCGGTGCGTGTTCTTGGAGAAGCTACATTGCCGTACGTCATGGCGGTGCGGGGAGAAGCCCTGCCGGCCCACGATCCCCGCTGGAATGCCGGTTTGGCCCTGACCTACTATATGGATCCGAGCCCGGCCCGCCATACCCAGGGATCCACGACCTTTCCCATCGCAGGCTACGACATGCCGGAGATCGATGCCGCGCAAGCTTCGGGGCGGGCTGAGCATCACAGCGCCAATGTCAACTGGACCCATGTTCTCAACTCCGCCGGTCTGTGTCTGTTCGGCTATGCCATTCTGAGCTACAAAACGCTTCCGGATTTTCTAAAAGCCGCAGACGGAACAGAGTGGACCCTGCAGGAGCTGGCCGAGGTGGGCAGGCGGCTGACCCTGGCCCGGCAGATCTTTAACGTGAAAGCCGGCTGGACCTTGAGCCGCTACAGCTTTCCAGATCGGGTGCTTGGAACTCCGCCTCTTGACAGCGGAGAGACCAAAGGTGTGAAGGTGGACCTGAAGACCATGGTGAAGGAGTACCTCGAACAGGAAAATCTGGATCCTACGACCGGGCTACCCTCTCGGGAAGTATTGGAGACGCTCGATCTGGCTTATTACCTGTCTTAGCCGCAGCGATTGTCGAATCGAATTGATCGCCTATTGAACTCAGAGATGGATGGATTAGAACAGGCAATCAGAATCCAACTCGGCCTGTCCTAGTGCTGAACACCGCGAAAGGAAACAACATGTCCCAAGATCCAGTACGTTTCGTTAGGAAAATCACAAAGGAGACCCGTCCCCTCGAGCGGGCCTTCTACCTGGCGGAGTGGGAAGCCGCCGTTACGGGCAGCGATGAAGCCACCCGAAAAGTGAAGAATACCCAGGCAGCGTATATGCGCTTCTGGTCCGATTCCGAGCTGTTTCGGACGGCCAAGCGGCTGTACAACAGTGCTCAGACCGACGATCCTCTCCTCACGCGCCAGATCAAGCTGATCTATCTTGCTTCCGCCCGCAACCAGCACGATGAGGCCACCATCGAACAGCTGACCGAGCTGGAGAGTCGGGTGCGCCAGCGGTACTACAACTATCGCGCCCGGGTCGGCGGCAATGAGCTCAGCGACAACCATATCGATGAGATTCTAAAGCATTCCCGGGATTCCGATCAGCTGCGGCAGGTCTGGGAGGCGAGCAAGCAGGTGGGGCAGCAGGTGGCCGAGGAAGTACGGGAGATGGCCCGGTTACGTAACGCCGCAGCTCGCGCCCAAGGATTCAGGGACCACTTCCATCGTTCCCTGCTTCTCGATGAGATCGACGAGCGGGAGCTGCTCAGCCTGTTTGGCGATCTGGAAGAGCAGTCGCAAGAACCATTTGTCAGGCTCAAAGCGCGGATCGACAAAATCCTCAGCTCTCGTTTCGATGTTCCGGAACAGGAGCTTCGACCCTGGCACTACGGGGATCGCTTCTTCCAGGACGGTCCGCAGCTCGGAGAGGTGGACCTGGATTCTCTGGTTGCTGATCGAGAGCTGGAGAAGCTTGCCCACGCCACCTACGACGGCCTGGGAATGGACGTCGGTTCCATTTTGACTTGCTCGGATCTGTACCCTCGATCGGGTAAGAATCAGCACGCCTTCTGCATCCACGTCGATCGGGAAGGGGATATCCGCACCCTGAACAACCTTCAACCCACCCACCGTTGGGCGGAAACCCTCCTTCATGAGCTCGGCCACGGCGTCTACGAGCATTATCTCGATCCTGGGCTGCCCTGGCTGCTGCGCATCCCCGCTCATACCTTTACCACCGAGGCGGTGGCGATCCTGATGGGTTCTCTGACATTCGATCCGCAGTGGTATATCCACGTGCTCGGGATTCCGGAGGACAAAGCCCAGAGCCTGGCCGCCTCAGCGTTTTGTAACAACCAGGCCAAGAAGCTTATCTTCACCCGTTGGTGTCTGACCATGACCCACTTTGAACGGATGTTCTACAATGATCCGGAGGCGGATCTGGAAACGACCTGGTGGGACTGCGTGGAACGATACCAGCTCCTGCGGCGGCCCGCCGGGCGCAGGTCTCCGGATTGGGCGGCCAAGATCCATGTCGCCCTGGTCCCGGTGTACTATCACAACTACGAGCTCGGCCACCTGATGGCCTCCCAGCTGCGAAAACGGCTGCAGGAGGAAGTCGGCGGGATCGTGGGCAGGCCCGACGCAGGCCGTTGGTTGATCAAACGGATCTTTTCCCCCGGCGCCAGTCTGGACTGGCGCGCCCTGATCGAGAAGGCGACAGGCGAGGAGTTGAACCCCCGTTATTTCGTTGAAGCCCTTGATCGATCCCGTGCGGAGGAGTAAGGGCTGGAGGACCGTTAGTTGACTTTCAACCGTTCGCGTCTAAACATTGTAGAGAGGAGGTGGTTATGAAAAGAGTTGCTCTTTTGGGTGTTCTCCTCCTGTTTTGTATCCAGATCCTTGGAGCCGAAGCGATGCTGAGGGAACGATGGTCTACCGCGCTCGTTTTCAAGGTTCCGGAGTCGGTGTTTTACGATCACGAAGCCGAGTGCCTGTACGTATCCAACATAAACGGTGAGCCCGCGCAAAAAAATGGGAAGGGCTTCCTGTCCAAACTGGGCCTCAATGGACAGATTCTGGAACTGAAATGGATTACCGGCTTAGACGCGCCCAAGGGGATGGGTATCCAGGGAGAAAAACTCTATGTCACCGACATTAACAGGATCGTCGTTATCGACAAGGATCGTGGCACCATCTTGACTGTGCATCCCGTGCCGGGGGCGAAGTTCCTGAACGACATCGCCGTGGGTTCTGATGGGACGGTCTATATCTCCGATTCCAGTTCTGATACGATCTATGCCTTCAAGGACGGGGAGATATCAAAGGTCCTGCGTCGGAGCAGGCAGCTCAAGGAACCCAACGGACTGTTCTGGGAAGGGGAAGCGCTGTTGATCGGGGTTCTTGACCGAATTCTCAGGTGGAATCCGGGGAAGGAGGAACTCACGGTCCTCGTAGAGACTGCGGGTGGGATAGACGGGCTTCAACCTACAGGAGAGGGTGATTATCTGATCAGCGACTGGAGAGGCATCATACGGCTCGTATCTCCTCGGGGCGAGGGACGCGTTCTGATGGACGTAACTTCACAGAAAGCCAATACCGCCGATTTCTGCTACATCCATGAAGAAAATCTTCTGATCGTCCCCACCTTCGGCGGCAACCAGCTGTGGTCCTTCGAGCTCGTGAGGTAACGCAAGGTCGGCTTGGAAGCCCGGAATAGATCATCTATTCCATTTATTCCCTGGGCGATCAGAACAACTTTTATGCCAGGTATTCGTGTGGCTGTTGTATTGAAGGAGGAGCACGGAATGAAAAAGTTGTTCGAGTTATTAGCCGCATACAATACAGAGACCAATCGAGAGATGCTGCAGATCCTCGGTGAGCTTCCCGAGAAGGAAGTTGAAAAGAGCCGCGGTTCTTTTTTTGGGTCGATACTGTTCTTCGCTACAGCAACTCCAAGGGGGATATCCTGGAGAAAACGACTTTTCGATATTTTAATTTGGAAGTTCTGATACAACGGAAGCCAGTCAGTGGGAGATTAGAATACCCAAGAGAGATGCAAAACAGGTTCCGGAGATACCTGCGGACTTGAAAAGGTCTTGAATGCTCTGATTGCGCCAAGAAGCTCCCGCTTCAGGTCCATCAGTGAATGCTATTATCCGGCATCGCTGCTGCCAACGCCGGACTGTGCAGAAGCAAGCCGGTCAGACTTTCTCCACACGAACTTCAACCGCCTTCATCAGGGGGAAGCCGCTGATCGGATCGAAGCGATCGTCGTGAGTCAGCAGGTTTACGTTGGCCTCTTTCCAGCCGTGGGTCACCTGGAGCGTACCGGGCAGGATCTCACTGGCAGACATAATATTGACCGGGATTTCCACACTGCCGATCCGGGAGGTGATGCGGATCGTGTCGCCGTTCGCTACACCGAGGGAGGCGGCATCCTCAGGATGCAGCTCCACTTCCGGTCCGGGAATGGCGGTGCGGAAGCGTTTGATGTTGCGGAAGCGGCTGTGGTAGTAGATCAGCTTACGGGCGCCGGTGATCAGCACAAAGGGATAGTCCAGGTCCGGGGATTCCAGGTAGGCCGGTGGCTTGTATTCGGGTAGTGCCGGGTAGCCAAGATCTTTAAGATATTGGGAGCTGAACTCCACCTTTCCCGACGGCGTTTTAAGGGGTTGCTTCTCCCACTTACGGTAGCGGATCGGTGCGTACTCGATGCCCTCCGGATGGGCGGCGGCCTGTTCCAGACTGATTCCTGCGGGCTCGAGGATCCAGCCGGTCAGTTCCGTCTCATCCTCCCAGGGAAAGTACTCCCCGATGCCCAGTCTGTGGGCCAGGTCGTGCCAGAACTGGTATTCGTCCTGTACATCCGGAAACTTCAGGATCTTGCGGGTCATGGTAACGCGTTGATACTTGGCGTGGGTATGCAGTTCCACCCGCTCGAGGAAAGAAGCCGCTGGCAGTACGTAGTCGGCCAGCTCGGCGGTTTCGGTCATGAACAGATCCCGTACTACGAATAGATCGAGGGACTCCAGGGCTTCCCGTACCTTCAGGGTATTGGGATTGGTCATGGCCGGATTGGCCGCGGTTAGAATCATGGCTCGAAGCGGGTAGGGCCTTCTGCTCAGGATGGTGTTCATTGCGGTCATGGTGTGGCATTCCTGACGGAAGCCGTACAGGACGGGAAAGCGATCCGCGCCGATTGGACCAAGGTGCTTCAGAGGAATCTCGTCGTATAGAGTGAGGTGGTTTGCCTGGAAGCCTTCTGCCAGCCGGTTCCCCCCCTCCCGATCCAGAGCACCGAGGATAGCATCTAAGCTGGCCACAGCCCGGATGTTGTTAACGCCGTTTTCGTGATGTTCCGGTCCGTTGCCCACGTACACCGCAACTTTGGGAGCGGCGGCGGCCATGGTTCGGGCCAGCTCCCGAACAACCGCGGCGGCTACACCGGTCTGCTCTTCCACCTTCTCCGGTGAAAAGACCTTCACATACCCGGCCAGTTCGGCGAATCCGACTGTGTAGTTCTCGATAAACTTCCGATCATACGTCCCGGTTTCGATCAGCTGCTGAATCAGGCCCAGGGCCAGGGATCCATCGGTTCCTGGTTTAAGGGCGGCGTGAAGGTCCGCCTGGCGAGCAATCGCCGACATCCTTGGATCCACGACGATCAATTTGGCCCCGGCCTTGCGGGCGCGCATGATCATCTGGGTCATGTTAGGGTGGGCATGGGGCGGGTTGGCTCCCCAGAGCACGATGCAGCGGGAGTTCTCGTAATCGGGCACCGGCCAGGCGCCTTCCACCAGACGGTACCCGAAGTAGCGGCCGTTGTAGCACATCGAGTCATTGGAGAAGTAGTTGGGGCTGCCCAAAGCGTGGATAAATCGCCGGGCTATGTCCTCCTCCTGGGCGAAGCCGATCGCCTCTCCTTTCCAAATACTGAGAGATCGTGCTCCGTGCTTGTCTTTGATAGTCAATAGTCGTTCGGCGATCTCATCGAGAGCCTGTTGGAGTGGGATTTCTTCGAAGCCCCTCTTTGTTCGCTTGAGAGGCTTGAAGAGCCGGTCCGGATGATAAACCATGTCCACCGCGGCTCTTGCCTTGACGCACAGCCGACCGCGGTTCCAGGGATGGTCTTTGAAGCCGTCGATGTCGACGATCTTTTCATCCTCCAGATAGACATTGATGGCGCAGCGGTCGTCGCACATGCGGCAGAGGGTTTGGACTACTTTTCGTTCAGACATGATTCTCAGCTCCCTCTCTTGTTCAGGCCGAGCAGACGTTTAAGCTTGGTGTCGAGGCTTTCTCTTCGAAAGCTGTAAGCCTCTTCCTCTTCCACGAACTGGAGTGCTCCGGAGGTGCAAAACTTGACACAAGTTGGGTCCCCGTCACAGAGATCACACTTCTTGCTTACCCGCTGGACCTTGTCGTAGTGGATGCTTCCCGAGGGACAAGCCAGAAGACACATCTTGCAGCCGACGCAGCGGTTGGCGTCGATCTCAACAGCCCCGGTCTCCGGATTGCAGAGAATCGCTCCTGCAGGGCAGATCTCCATACACCAGCCCTCGCCGCAGTGAACGCAGGTCCAGGGAATGCAGACTCGTTCTTCCGGATAGAAATTGACCCGGATGTTCGAGTCTTTTGTGTCGAAATCGCCGGTTTGTTTGAACGCGCAGGCATATTCACAGTTCCTGCAGGCCACGCAGGAGGTGGGATCTACTGTAACGATTCGCATCCGGCTATCCTCTCTCTCCCTCGTAGTACCATGAGTTCTAATCTTGTGGCTGGGGCTCGCCCGCCCATATCATGCCACCTGCCTGGGCAGGAGGTATCGACCCTCCAGAAAACCAACGACGTCCGGGAGCCTGCGATGGTTACGAATCCACGGGCGTAGCCTTCCCAAAATCACGGTGTCACCGGCGCCACCGAGGGCGACCGCCCCAAGGGGTATCCCCATCCGCAGTATGATTCTAACGTAGCGGGACTGCCCGGCTTCGTCGATTATATGGGAAGTGTGACCCTCATGTTCTATAAACTTCCCCATAGAAGCAACAGTGATTCCAAACATCTCGGTTACATTCATGTTGAGGCTACCCTGATACGAGACGCGTTTACCGGCCAGATTTATACCTGCGATCCTGCCATGCTCAACCGCCGTCGGCCACAGGGCGTGGGTCTGGTGTGTCTCTCCAAAAGCCGTGAGACCTCGTGCAACGTCTCCGGCGGAATAGATTCCGGGTACGTTCGTTTCCATGTTTTCGTTGACCGGAATGCCCCGATCTGTTTGAACTAGACTGCCATCGAGAAGCTCAGTGTTCGGCCGCACCCCTGCTCCGACGATGATCAGGTCTACTTCGAGGGTCGGGATGCCTTTGGTCTGCACCCTAAGCACCCCGTTTCTCGTTCGTTCTACGGCATCGGTTTGTATTCCAACCTGTATCTCGACTCCGTGCTCTTCTACTTTTTGATGCAGTAGTGCCGCTGCCCTTTCATCGAGAACGGCAGGCATGATCCGAGGCAGGAGCTCGAAGACCGTAACTTTTACCCCCCTCTGCTGGGCCGCCCAGGCTGCCTGCAGGGCGATAAAACCGGATCCGATCACCAGGGCCCGCCGTCCTTTCTGTAGGAGGGGATCGAGCTGTTCCGTATCCTCGAGCGTCCAGAGGTGGTATACGTTCGGTCCTGCCAGGCCTTCAATCGGAGGCAGGAAAGGCCGGGATCCGGTGGCGATGAGCAGACGGTCGAAGCCGATGGTTCTGCCATCCTCCAGTGAGAGGATGCGAGACTCAGGATCAACACCCATTACTTTCACGCCAAACTCCGTCTTAACGCCGAGCGCAGCGTAGTCCTCGAGCTGACGGATAAACAAGTTTTCGTAGGGGATCTTTCGGCGTAGATAGTAGGGGAGCAGGACCCTGGAATAGGCGATCCCCGGCTCCGCGGAGATCAGAGTAATCGGTGACTCTTGGTCGATAGATCGAAAGTGTCGGAGTGCGCTCAAACCTGCTGCGCTGTTTCCAATGATGACAATCTGCATCGAAATCGTGATCCTCTATGGAGACCTCTGCATTATAGAAGCGTATCCCTCTATCATTCAATAGGATTTATATTATAGTTTCGCTCAAGTATACCATGTAATGAAAACGACGATTCAAATGAAGTTTTACTTGCCCTTGACCCGATTTCCGCTCCTTGCGTACTCTTGAATGAATTCTCAGGACCGGAATCCAGCGTGAGGATCTCCGGGCTGTGACGGTAGCCGCCGTACCAGCGACCCTGATGAGAAGTTGAAGGAGTGAGGAATGTTGCTTTCGCGAATCGCCAACAAGGGCACTTCGGCCATCAAGAAGTACGTCCCGGGTAAATCGATCAGGGAAGCCCAAGCCGAGTTGGGTATTACCGAAATGATCAAACTGGCCTCGAACGAGAATGCCTTCGGTGCGTCTCCCAATTCAGTTAGGTCGGTTCAGGAGATGGCTGATCAGATTCACGTGTATCCGGATTCTCAGAGCAGGGGAATTCGCTCTCGCCTGGCTGAGCAGCTGGGAGTGCAGCCAGCAGAGATAACAACGGGCAACGGAGCCGATGGGGTGATCTACAACCTCGGCATGGCGGTGATCGATCAGGGGGATGAAGTCATTTTTCCCGTGATCACCTTCCCCATCTACGAAACGATTTCCCGGGTGATGCGGGGAGTACCCGTGTACTCGGAGATGAGGGAGCTGCGTATCGATTTGGCTGATATCAGCAGAAAAATCAGTGACAGGACCAAGGTTGTTTTTCTCTGCAATCCCAACAATCCGACCGGAGACACCCTGCCTCCGGAAGAGGTAAAAGCATTTTTAAAGAGTGTTCCGGACTCGGTTCTGGTGGTTCTGGATGAAGCCTACATAGATTTCACTGAAGCCGAAACCAGGCTCGATTCGGTCGGTGTATTTCGAGGGGGGATGAGCAATCTCTTCATCCTGCGCTCTTTTTCCAAGATCTACGGCCTGGCTGGACTGCGCTTCGGCTATGGAATAGGGGATCGGGATCTCGTATCCCTGATAAACCTGATCAAGCCTCCCTTCGACGTGTCGATCCTGGCCGAGCAGGCTGCTATCGATGCACTCCGCGACCAGGAGTTTGTGCGCCGCACTGCTGAGGGGTGTTCCGAGGAGAAGCGTTTCTTCTACCGGCAGCTTGATGCCCTGGGCCTCGACTACGTTCGATCCCACACCAACTTCATCCTGATTGACACCGGCCGGGACGCCCAGGAAGTGTTTCAGGCACTCCTGCGGCAGGGTGTGATCATCCGGGCGGCCACCCTGTACAGCTTGCCGACTCATATCCGGGTAACCGTCGGACGGCACGCTGAGAACAAAAGGTTTTTCCAAGCGCTGCGGGCGGTTTTATGATACCTGCCTCTGTTCAGGAGCATCACCAGCGCCGGCATGTGCGGCGGCGTTCACCATTCAAGAATTTTTCAAATAGAAATCTAACTCACCGAGACTCGAGGAGCTAATACATGGTAGGCATCGCCTGTGGCGGGAACTGGATCGTTGATCAGGTCAAAATCATCGATAGTTGGCCCCCGAAATGCGAACTGGCCAATATCCTTGAAGAAACAAGCGGGGCCGGTGGCGGCCCGGCCAATGTGCTCACCGACCTTAAAAGGTTAGGTTTTCCTCATCCCACCTTCGCTATCGGCTGTATCGGCGAGGATGCCTTCGGTCAACAGATATTGGACCATTGCCGCGCGAACCATATTGGGACTGAGCTCTTGTCTGTGCTGCCGGATACACGCACAAGCTACACAGATGTCATGACGATCCGGGACACCGGGGAGAGAACCTTTTTTCATTGCCGCGGGGCAAACGCCCGATTCAGTCCGCTTCATGTGCCGGTAGAGCTTCTGAAAGAAACGGGAGTTAAAATGTTCTATCTCGGCTACCTGCTCCTTCTCGACGCCATGGATCAGCCGGATCCGGACAACGAAACAGTTGCGGCGGGACTCTTGAAATCGATTCAGGAAGCCGGAGTTGAAACTTGTGTCGATGTGGTTAGCGAGGCCTCCGAACGTTTTCAACAGATCGTCGTTCCTTCGTTGCCCTATGTGGATCATTGTATTATCAACGAGATCGAAGCGGGCCGGACTACCGGCGTCGAAATCAGAAAGCAAGATCACTCCATCGACGAAACGGCGTTGACCGGGGCGGCGGAACGACTTTTGGAATTGGGGGTTAAGAAAACTGCTGTGATCCATTTTCCCGAGGGTAGTTTGTGGCGTGACCATAGAGGCACTCAAGTTTATCAAAGCTCCTTCAGAGTACCGAAGGCAAGCATCGTGAGCTCGGTCGGAGCAGGAGACGCTTTCTGCGCCGGGGTGTTATACGGTATTCACGAAGGATGGAGTCCAGAGGAAGCTCTCAGAATCGGAAGCGGCGCGGCAGCTACCTGTCTTCAAGCTGCTAATACCACCGATGGTGTCCGCTCTCTAGATGAAGTTAGAGAGATTTGTTCCTCCTGGATCTGACATAAGAAATGCGGATCATCGACTTCCACACCCACGCTTTTCCCGATGCCCTGGCCGAACAAACCGTACCCAAGCTCTGCAACTTTGCTAAAGTTACAGCCGTTCTGGACGGCAAAGTCTCCTCTCTGATTGCTGAAATGGACAGGTTGGGCATCGAAACCGCGGTAGTGCTCTCCATTGCTACCAAGGCGAGCCAGTTTGAGTCGATTCTCAGTTGGTGTACAAGTGTCGCCTCCGAGCGACTAATCCCCTTTGCCTCGGTTCATCCGGATGATCCAGAGGCGGTGGAGAAGATCGATCGGATACACAAGACGGGTCTGAAGGGGATCAAGCTGCATTCCTACTACCAGAGTTTCGTATTCAACGATCCGCGCATGTTTCCCCTGTATGAAAGAATCGAGGAACGTGGGCTCATCCTCCTGGCTCATACAGGGTTCGATCTGGGTTATCCCCACGATCGAATCGCAGATCCCCCGAAAATCATGGATGTAGTCCATATCTTTCCCAGGTTGAAGCTGGTCACCACCCACATCGGAGCCTGGCAGGACTGGGACAGCGTGGAGAAGCATCTACTCGGAAAACCGGTATACATGGGGATTTCCTATTCCTTTCCCTTCATCGGTAAAGAACGGGCCCGCCGCTTTCTTCGTGCCCATCCTCCCGACTACATCTTGTTCGGAAGCGATTCCCCCTGGGGCAGTCAAGAGAAGACCCTGGAAGATCTGCTCGCTCTAGACCTGGGAGAGGAGTTAAACCGCCGGATCTGTCACCGAAACGCCGCTCGCCTTCTGGAACTGTCCTGAATCTCAAGCGATAAGTTACCCCCCAAGGATGATCCGCACATCCCCAATCAGCAGGCCCTGCTGCTGGACAAAGACAGGATTGAAATCCAGCTCCCGAATGGCCGGGTAGCGTACGGCCAGGGCGGAGAGTCGAACCAGAAGATCTGCCAGGGCTTTTCGGTCGAGGGCTGTGCTTCCCCTGTAGCCGGAGAGGATTTTGTTGGTCTTGAGTTCCGAAAGCATATCCTCGGCCTCTTCTCTGCCGAAAGGAGCGATCCGGACAGCTGAATCCCGGACTAGCTCGGTGAGCACGCCTCCCGCACCGACAAGAACCACGGGACCGAAGGTGGGATCCTGCTTGATTCCGGCGATGATTTCCAAGCCCTCCATCACCTGCTGGTAGAGCATTACTCCCTGAAACGCCTGTCCGCTGAAGCGTCGGGCCGTATTATTGAAGACCTGACGAACCTGCTGTTCATCCTCAAGGTTGAGAAGTACCCCACCTACATCGCTCTTGTGCAGGATTTGAGGAGAGACCACCTTCATAACCAAGGGAAAGCGGAGATTGCGGACAGCCTCCGGAATTTGTTCTGCATCTGTGATGTAGCCGTGTGCCGGGAAGGGGAATCCTTGCTCCGCGAGAAAGGAAAGAGCCTTCGGTTCCAGAATCGGGGCTTCGATGGGAAACGGCAGCGGTGCAGGCCCGCCTCCGGCAGCCTGCTCAAAAGCGGATTCTGCGCTTACGGATCTAAGGGTGTACTCGTGCATTTTGGACAGGACAAAGGCGGCCCGTTCTCCAGTGGGAAACACGGGGATGCCTCCTTTTTTCAGCTGCTCTATGCCGTCTTTAACGATCTCGCCGGCCATGAACACTGCAGCCAGCGGTTTAGGCTGTTTTTGACTTGAGGCGGCTTGCAGGATACCTTCGGCCAAAGCAGTAGAATCGAGAAACGGCGTAGCAACGTTGATGACGATTGCCGCGTCGTATTCCGATCCGAGCACAACTTGCAGGGTGCGCCGGTATCCTTCCCGAGTACCCTCTACGGTCAGATCGATCGGATTGGCAAAGGCACAGTGGCTAGGAAGGAAGGCTTTCAATTCCTCACGCAGATGCGGCGGGCTCTCCGTGATCTTCAGTCCCAGCTCCTCCGCTCTGTCGCTGGTCAGGATCCCGGGTCCTCCGGAGTTGGTGACCACCACGACGCGATCTCCCTCGAGTCGGGGAAGGGAGGTCAGACCGTCGCAGAGATCGAGCATCTCCTCCATGCCCGGAATCCGCAAAGCCCCGGTTTGCCGGATCATGGCTGCAAAGATTTCATCCGAGCCTGCCAGAGAGCCGGTGTGGGAGCTGGCGGCCCGCAAGCCGGAAACGCTGCGCCCCGCCTTGATGATCAGTACGGGTTTACGCCGGGAGACTCGGCTCACCGCCTTCATAAACTCCCGGCCGTTCTGCAGGCTCTCCAGATACAGGGCGATGACTTCGGTGTCCGGATCGGATTCCAGATATTCGAGCAGCTCCACCTCGCCGATATCGACCCTGTTTCCATAACTGACAAATTTGGAGAATCCGATTCCTCGGATTTTCGCCAGGGCAAGAACAGCTCCGCCCACCGCTCCGCTCTGGGTGAGGAAGGCGGTTTTTCCCGGCAGAGCCCGGACCTCGATGCTGGCATACATGCCGGCGCGGGTGTCCATGATTCCTGCGCAGTTCGGACCGATCAACCGGACACCGTATCTGTCCGCTGTCTCTTTCAGCCTATCCTCCTTATCGCTGTTGCCGATCTCGGAGAAACCAGAGGTGAACACTACAGCGAAGGGAACGCCCCCCTCACCGCAGCTGTGGATCACCGAATCTACGAATTGCGCCGGTACCGCGATCAGCGCCAAATCAGGAGGGCGTGAAGCTTGGGTCAGACTGGGAAACCCGGGGATTTCTGCAAAACCTTCCGGACTCTCCCCTTTTGGATTTACGGCCAGAATCGATCCCGGGAATCCCCCCGCGGTGAGCTGGGTGACCAGCTGGTGGCCGATCTTGTTCTTCTTGACCGAACCGAAGACGGCTATGGCTTTCGGGTTGAAGAGGAGGTCAAACGCGCCGGAGGAGGGACTGGCCATAGGCGTAGCCTCCATTGAAGGTTTGAAGATTCTCTTCCAGACCCCGTTTCAACTTCTTGGTGATCCCCTCCTCCACACTTTGTTTTGCATAGAAGGAAAGTTCATCGTCGATTGCCGGGGCTATCGCTGTAAAAACACCCAGAAGGAACATGTTGTACGGATGCTTTGGTTTCTTCACGGCGAAGAGTTTTTTTGTCTTTCCGTAGTACAGCTCGGTAAGCTGCTCGAAGGAGGGGTAGGGTTCCTTCTTCAAGATCATGGCCGGAGGGACCAAGGTGTAGTCCAGCAGGATGGCCGCGCCTCCCTTTTTTAGCAACGATAGGGAGTTGATCGTTTCGCCGATTTCCATTCCGATCAGGATGTCCGCCTTGCCGGCGGAGATGCGGGCGCCGAAGTCGAGTTCGGGGTCATCGGTCAGACGGATCTCCGAGGTAACCCGGCCGCCCCGTTGAGCCATGCCCTTAGCATTGAACAGGGATGCCTTTATCCCGTTCTCGGAGGCGTGTTCCGAGATCAAATTGGCCAAGGTGATGATTCCCTGGCCTCCCAACCCGGTCATGAAGATGCTCTGAAACATGGTTTTCACTCTCCCAACTTCTGCTCATGGATTGCGTCGAAATTGCAGCAGGTATAACACAATCCGCAGCCGGTACACAGATCAGGATCGATGGTCATGACCTGACCGTGTTTCGATTTCTTGCCGTTGGCCGTGACGTACAGGGCAGGGCAGCCCGTCTCCCGCAGACAGGAGCGGCAGAAGGTACATTTCTCGGAATCGATCTGATAGATCAGGGTACGCTCCTGTCTGCGAGCCGCGGTCAGGGCACATTCCGCTTGAGAGATGATTACCTTTACGCCTTCTTGCCGCAGGGCTTGTACGATGCTCTCGATCGACTGTTCCTGGTCGAACGGCCCGATCACCTGAAGGTTCTCCACGCCCATTCCCCGCACAATCCCTTCGATGTCGACTCTCCGGGCTCCCTTGGCCTGGAATTGCCCGGAGGTGCCCGGGTTGACCTGAAAGCCGGTCATGCTAGTCCAGCCGTTGTCCAGGATGATTACCAGCACGTTAGCACCGTGCTGAACGGCGTTGACCAGTGGAGGAATCCCGGCGTGAAAAAAGGTCGAATCCCCGATCGTCGCGATCACAGGATTCTCTGTTCCCGCCCGGTAGAACCCTTGAGCCAGGCCGATGCTCGAGCCCATGGACACCTCGGTCCAACAGGTGTGAAAGGGTGGATTCATGCCGAGAATCGTACAGCCGATGTCCCCGGTTACCACGGTGTTGTCCCGATTCAGACCGATTTTCTTCAAAGCCCGGTTGATGGCCATGAAGGTACCCCGGTGGGGGCAGCCGGCACAGAAGGTAATCGGATGCTTCACGTTCAGTTCAGCTGCTGCCTGCGGCACGATGGCCGGCTGCTCGGTCACGGGTTGACCGGCTGCCGATTGCTCCCCCTCATAGTTGTCTCGATCCGACGATTCCACGGGCTGGGTGTTGGCGGCGGCACGTCCTGCCTGGCTGCCAACCAGACTCTTCAATCCCAGGCTAATGACCTTTTGGCTGTACTTGCCAACCCTGGGCAGCAAACCGTCCACCTTACCCAGGATGGTGCCGCTCCACCCAAGCCGGGAAGCCTCGCTGCGAAGCTGCATCTCCACGAAGGGTTCCAGCTCCTCCAACACCAGGACCTTATCGGCGGCACCGAACATCCTTCCGGACAGCTCCCGGTCCAGAGGATAGACCGACTCCAGAAAAAGGGTGCAAAGATTATGATGATCCACCGATGAGAGCGCTTCTTTGACGTAGGGGATCAGGGCGCCGGCTGCGACGATGAACACACGGTTTTCCTCGCCCGATATGTCTATCCTGTTGATCCCAGCCTCACGTACGGTCCGCTCCACCACTTTCAGGCGATCGAGCAAATCTTCGTGCTGGGCGATACAGATCTCCGCCCCGGCTTTTGTATAGCGGAAGATATTTTTCTCGAATTCAGCCTTCCGACCCATAGATGTGTAGGTATATTCCCCCTCGACCTCCTGTTTGGCATGAGCCACCGAGGTGACCGAGCGAACGATCACGGGAAGCTCGCTTTTCTCGCTCAGCTCGAAGGCGTAGCGGGTCAACTCATACACACGCCTGGGATCTGCGGGTTCCAGCACGGGGAGACCGGCCCACTGGGCAAACAGACGGGTGTCCTGTTCCGGCATGCCCGCCTCGGCACCGGGATCATCGGCGATATAGAGTACCAGACCGCCCTTGGTACCGGAGTAGGCTACGGACAGAATCGAATCGGCAGCCACATTCGCTCCGGACATTTTCATCGTGGCCAGAGCCCTCTTCCCCGCCCAGGCCGCCCCGGTGGCGATTTCAAAAGCCACCTTCTCGTTGACGCTCCACTCCACGTAGGGTGAAGGATCGTTGTTTTGGGAGAAGTGAAGCAGCTCAGTGAGAGCCTCAGAAGAGGGGGTGCCGGGATACCCTACAGCCACGTCCACACCTGCTTCCAATGCACCGTAGGCTACCGCCTGATTGCCGATGATGAGTTTTTTCATCCGTGGGTTCCTCCGGGCACACATAGTAGCAACATTCAATGCTCGATGTAAAGATAAAATGTTCTCATTATATGGAATCGATTGTTCATTTTTTACCTGGGATTATGTGCTGCTTGAGCAATTTCTGATGCCGGGATTTCGCAGTTTCATTTCAAACCAGACTAAAAATCGATGTAAAAAACTTAGATTTCTATCTTGACAATCCAGATACCCATGCTAAAATTGCTATGCAATACTGATTATCGCATTATGAGAGGTTTTTGTCAACCTTCATTTCGCATATCGTGGAGAAATCATTAATTGAAGCTTCTTTCTTCAGTAGTTAAAACCCTTCAAGTATTGGAGGCTTTTTCGGCTGAACGGCATGAGCTCAGTACTATAGAGCTAAGTAAAATGTTGAATATGGATAAAAGCTCTGTGTCTAGAATCGTGGTGACTCTGCAACACCATGGCTATTTGAACAAGAACACGTTGAACAATAAGTATCGTCTCGGAGCGAAGTTTGTTGATCTGGGAAATCAAGTATTAAACAGGTACGATCGCTTGGACATTGGCGAGATTGCTACACCGTTTCTTCGAGAATTATCCAATACAATAAAAGAAGTTGTTCACCTTGGCATTCTGGATAATCAGGACGTGGTCACTCTGAAGAAAATGGGTGGAGGTCAGATCGTCACCGTAGATACGAAAGTTGGGGGAAGATATCCGGCATACGCATGCGCTTTGGGAAAGGTTCTTCTGGCCGGGCTTTCAAAGGAAGAATTCCATAAGGTGATAAATATGAGCCCCTTGAAGCCGCGTACGCCGAATACAATAGTTGAAATATCGACTCTTGTTAGGGAAACCGAGTTGGTGCGACAGCGAGGATACGCCTTCGAGGACGAGGAATCCTTCATGGGAATCTGTTGTGTTGCTGCTCCCATCAAGAACCACAGCGGAGAAGTATTGGCGGCTATAAGCGCAACCATCCCAAAGCAAAGGAGCGACGAAGAAAGAATGAAGGAAATACTCCTGCACATCATAGAAACGGGCGAACGTATTTCGAAGCAAATCCATGGAGGCTCTTGATCTGCCCTTTCGGTGAGGAAGGGGAGGCCGATTACAATAATTGCAGCATAGGAGGCAGCGTGTGGAGGAAATCCTGGCGAAATTAAACAAAGAAGTACAGATCGGCGATGCTGAAAAGGTGAAGCAGCTGATTCAAAAAGCCCTGGATCGGGGTATTTTGGCGATGGATATCCTGGAAAAGGGATTACGCTCGGCCATGGAAGAGGTGGGAAGGAAATTCGAAACCCTCGAAATCTTCCTGCCGGAAATGATGAGTGCGGCAGACTCGATGAAAGCCGGGGTGGAGGTCCTGCAACCCCATCTGGAATCCGGATCCGAGGAGGGAAAGCGGGGTTCAATCCTTCTCGGCACGGTCGAAGGAGACATTCACGACATAGGGAAAAACATCGTCAAAATCATGCTTGAAGGAGTCGGATTCAATGTCACGGATCTGGGATTCAACGTGCCTACTCTGAGTTTCGTGGAAAGGGTCAAGGAAACGGAGCCGAATGTTCTCGGTATGTCAGCCTTGATGACCAGCACGATGGTGCATATGCCTAGAGTAGTACAATTCCTGAAAGATCGGGGTTTGCGGAACAAGGTTAAGGTGATTGTGGGCGGAGCGCCGGTTCTTCCTGATTGGGCCAGAGAGATCGGCGCGGACGGGTACGGTGATAATGCCGCCGAAGCGATAAAACTAGCAAAGGAGATGATCAAATGATTCAGTTCTGGGACATCATAGAAAGAGCGGAAAAAGGAAAGAGCCTGGATGTGAATGAGTGGGATCGGCTGGTGGGCAAGACGGCGGCCGAGGTGGTCGCCAAGTTCGATCTGAAATACGATCCCGACAATCCCGTGCCGGCGGATGACGCTCTTGCCGACCGCATGTACGAAGCGGGGATCGAGCTGTTCGCACGGTTGGGAATCTACTGCATCGATACGGGCAAGGTGCTTCAGTTCAACCGCCAGGAGATCGCCGAAGCCCTGGAAAACGCCCCGGATCGTGTGGTCTATGGATCGGGAAAGAACACCGTCGAGATTCCGCACCGCACAGTGGAAGATCCCAGGGATCCGATCGTCAATTTCTCCGCGGTCGGTACACCCGTGACGGAGGAGTTGTTCGTGCCGATTTGCCAGAGTTACGCCCAAGAGCCGATGGCTGACACCTTCTCCGGGCCGTTGATCACCAAGTTCCGGGATATTGGGGTAAGCTCCGGATCACCCGTGGAGGTGGAGGCCGGGATCTGGAACGTTGTCAAGCTCCGCGAGGCGGCCCGATGGGCGGGCAGGCCGGAAATGCCTATCCACAACTTTATGTCCACAGCCGAGAGGACCGATGCAACTATCGCAGCCGCCCGCCCGGAGCTCGGTGCTCTGCCCGGAGACGGACTTTTCGTGGCCGCGGTGGCGGAACTGAAGGTCGACTACGAGCGTCTGAAGAAGGTCTCCTTCCTGCTCCACAGCCCGTACGTGATCGGGGGGTTGTACGGGCCGCTCATGGGCGGTTTTGGGGGTGGACCGGCCGCCACGGCGGCGCTGTTGGTGGCTCACCATGCACTGGGGGTGCTGGCATTCAGGGCGCCGAGACACAACGCCTTTCCGGTACACATCCACAACATCTGTAATACCAGTCGGGAGATGCTTTGGCTTGTTTCCGTTACCGGGCAAGCCTTGGCCCGCAATACCCATCTGGTCACCTTCGCCAATGCCTTCATGGCCTCAGGTCCCTGCACCGAAATGATTCTCTGGGAGCTGTCCGCCCACTCCTTGACCTCGACAGTGTCGGGCTGGCACCTGAATCCCTGCGCTGTAGCCAAGAACCGCCAACCTTTGCACTGCAGCGCCATGGAGCCCCGGATCCACGCCGAAGTTGGGCATGTAGCGGCCCGAGCGGGATTTGACCGCAAAGAGGCCTGCCGCATCGTGAAGGTCCTGCTCGAGAAATACGAAAAGCAGATTTCCCAGGCTCCCATCGGCAAGAGTTTTACGGAGTGCTACGATCCGGTTACGGTCCGGCCCAGGGACGAATACCTGAAGCTGTGGGACAGGGGCAAGAAGGAACTGGGGAAACTGGGATTCGATTTCGAGCTCATTCGACAATAAGGTCACCAGGGCGGTGACCTCCACCCCGCCGGACTTAGTTCGTGTTCCAGGGAACAGCGCCGCAGGCCGGCGGCGGATGAGGATGAGAACATGCTCGGAGGCTGACGCATGATAACGACTCTTAAACGGGATGGGATCGACGTTTGGATCACTTCCGACGGCCCGATCGTCATGATCGGAGAAAAGATAAACCCAACAGGGCACAAAAAGTTGTCGGAAGCTCTCAAGGAACGAAATTTTGATTATGTTCGGGAGCTTGCCGAGGTCCAGCTTGATGCCGGCGCTCATGTGCTGGATGTGAATGTCAGTATTCCAGGTGTCGATGAAGTACGCCTGCTTCCCGAAGTTCTTAAGATCGTGGCAGAGCAGGTTCCGGCGCCGCTGTGCATCGACTCGAACAATGTCGACGCCCTTGAAGCGGCTTTGAGGATTTGCCCCGGGAAACCCCTGGTCAATTCCGTAAACGGGGAACAAGGCAGGCTGCAGCGGATCCTTCCCCTGGTTCGAGATCGGGGAGCAGCGGTAATCGGATTGACCATGGATGAGGCCGGCATCCCAGCCACCGCAGAAAAGCGCCTCGAGATCGCAGAACAAATTCTAAATCGGGCGGTAAAGACAGGGATACCCGCTGAAGATGTTGTGATCGATCCGCTCGTTCTAACTGTGGGGGCGGATCAACAAGCAGCTCTTACAACACTCACGGCCATAAAACTCGTTCGGGAAACACTCGGCGTGAACATCAATATTGGAGCGAGCAACGTGTCCTTCGGTCTTCCGGACAGGCAGATGATCAATCAGGCATTCCTGGCTTTGTCTTTTTCAGCCGGGGCGAGCTGTGTCATCACGGATGCCCGCAGGCTGGCAGGAACGATCCTGGCCTGCGATCTGCTACTCGGCCGGGATCCGTATGGAAAGCGTTTTCTGAGCCACATGAGGAAAAATCGAGCTTGACAGGTAAAAAAAACGATTTATACTTCCGAGGTATAATATTGCACCTTGATTCAAAGTTCGATGATCGCAGCATTGATTTTCCAAGGGGGACTAGGTGCAGCAGAGAAAAATCGTAACCGCCGGAGACCGGGTCTACCTGAAATTCTTCGACCTGGATTTCTTTCACCAAAAAGCCAAGGAAGCAAACGCCAGCCTGGTGCCGTTCAAAGAGTTCGACGAAGAGAAATTCAAAAGAGAAATTTCCGATGCCGACGCCATCGTGGTCATCGACAGAGCGCTACAGAAGGACCACTTTCAGGCGATGACTCGTTGTAAGATCATTTTGGCCTTGGAGGTAGGCTACGATTTCATCGATGTGGCGACGGCGACCGAAAAGGGGATCGTCGTTTCCAATGTGCCGACCTACGGAACCGAGCAGGTTGCCGTTCATGCCTTGTCTTTGATCCTCGCCTGCCAGAGGCAACTCAAAGCGTTGACGGCGGAAACCTCCGCCGGAGGTTGGAACTACAACGTCTGCAAACCACTCTGGGAGCTGAAAGGTAAGAAGCTGGGCATCATCGGGCTGGGCAGAATCGGCCGCAGCCTGGTAAAAAAGGTGCAGGGACTCGAATTGGAGCTGATCGCCTGCGATCCCTACCTTTCGGATGACATCTTCCGGATGTTGGGTGTAGGAAGGCGCTACGATCTGGAGGATCTCCTTGAAGAAGCGGACATCATCTCCCTGCACGTGCCGCTTACTCCGGAGACATACCACCTCATCGGAGAAAAAGAGCTCGCCCGGATGAAAAATAGAGCGATCCTGATCAATACCTGTAGGGGGAAAGTCATCGACGGCCGGGCGCTGTTCAAGGCTCTGAGTGGCGGGGAAATCGCCGGAGCTGGTCTGGACGTTCTGGAGAGAGAGCCTCCGGATCCCGGCGACCCACTTCTCACCTGTGAAAAACTGATCGTAACACCCCATGCCGCCTGGTACTCGGAAGAAAGCCTGGAACGTTTGAAAACCTTTGGGATGGACGAGGTCATCAGGGTATTGACGGGAAAGCGTCCACGTTTCGTCGTGAACCCGGAAGTTTTTTTCCAGCGTTGAAGCGCCGGCGCTGAGACTGCTTTGAATGCCGCTGTCCTTCGGTGGGGCGAAGGATGGAAGCGGCGGAGAGGAGGTGTTAGAAAAAACTAGTACTCAGGTCCATTTATCAGAACCAAAAATCCAAAGCAAAAGGAGAAAGAGCTTATGGACACTCATCATTTAGTTGCTCTGATCATCATGATCGTGTACTTCGTCTTCATAATCGGGCTCAGTGTTTATCGTCGACTGGCGAAAACCGAGCTCGATTTTTTCCTGGCGGATCGAAAATTCCCCCACTGGATCCTGGCGGTATCCTTTGCCGCTTCCTGGTTCGGAGGGGCCTCAGCGCTTGTGTCCGCCGACAAAGCCTACGCCGGGGGATGGAGTGCATACTTCGTCATGGGCGGCCCGACCATTGTATCGACTCTCGTTCTGTTGTCGCTAGCCGGAAGAATCCGGATTCTCGGACCGATTTCACAGCCGGAGATCACCGAAAACCGCTACAGTCGAGCGGCCCGGATCATCCAATCGGTGATCATCTGGTGGTACATGACCACTTGGGCCGCATCCCAGATGATCGCGGCGGCGGGATTCGTCAGCGGTTTTTTCGGGCTCGCTTACGTGACTGCGCTGCTGATCACCGTGGCGATCGTGTGGTTCTACTGCATGTTCGGCGGTTTCAAGAGCGTAGTCACCACCGACCTCGGTCAGTTCCTCTGGATCATAGTTGCCCTACTTATCGTCGGGATTGCCGCGGCGATCAATTTCGGTGGGTTCGGTAAGGTTGCTCAGATTGTCAAGGCTCAGGACAACACGAAGTTCTTCAACCTCTTCGGAAACTTCAAATACAGCCTTTTCTACATCATCTCCTTCACCTTCGCCTGGGTCATCTCCGCGGAAATCTGGCAGCGCTTTTCGGCGGCCCGCAACGTTGCGGATGCCCGTAAAGTCTCCAGGGGAGCCCTCTACATCAACATTCCCCTGTATCTGGCCGTCGTGGTGATCGGCATGATGGCCGTCGGTCTCCTGGAGGGGAAGGATCTGGAAGGAGAGCACGTGATGACCAGGATCATCCTGGGATATGTGCCGCCCATTTTCGCCGGCATCGCTTTCGCCGGTCTGCTGGCCGCCGTGATGTCCACGATGGATACGGCGATCAACACCGGATCCCTGGTGCTCACGGAAGATTTCTACCACAGGCTGATCAATCCCAAGGCCCCGGAACGCTCGATCATCATTTTCGCCCGCATCGCGGCCACCATCATGGCCTTACTGGGTATCCTGGTGGCTGTTTTGATACGAGACCTGCTCTGGGTACTGTGGATGGCCAGCGATATCCTGGCTGCAGGAGTGTTCTGGCCCCTCATCCTGGGAATGTACACCAAGTGGGGCACCAACCAGGGAGCCGTCGCCAGCATGCTGGCAGGCAGCTTGTACGTTCTCTGGCAGTATCTGATCGACCTGGGAGTAGGCCTGCCAAGCATCATCCCGGCCTGGCCCGGCCGCTCCTGGCCTTTCTCGATCTTCTGGGGAATAGTGATCGGTTTCGTGGTGTTCACGGTGGTGAGCCTGTTTACCCGTACCGCCAAGGAAAGGGAGAAAGCAGATCGATTCTTCGTGAATCTCAAGGAAGCAAAGAGTTAACGATTCACCCGAAGAAGCATTTAATAAATAAACGCGCGGCTCCAGGCTGCGCGTTTTTTTAATGGTTGACATGTAGTGAGATGCTTGATATGCTTAAACGTTGCAGTATAAGAAATGATGTTTCTATATAAGAGACGGTGAAATAACTGATAAAGGTATAAAAACAAGCGATGGCGCAATTATTGTCGTCCGTAAAAAAAGCTCTGGAAGTACTGGATTTTTTTACCGCCGAAAAGCACGAGTTGAGCCTGGCGGAGATCAGCAAACGTATGGGCATGCACAAGAGCTCGGTATACCGAATACTCAAAACCCTCGAAGCCGTCAACTTCTTGCAGTGGGATAGCGACAGCGGGCGGTACAGCCTAAGTCTGAAGATCCTTGAGTTGGCCAATCGTGTACTGGTGCATTACGACCTGAGGACGACGGCCGGTCCGTTCATGGAAGAGCTGGCTGCCAAAACTGGAGAGATCATTCACCTGTCGATTCTGGATGGAAGGGAAATCGTCTATCTGGAAAAAAAAGGAGCCGGCCAGGTTCTTACAGTGGCCACCAAAGTAGGAGGCAGGTATCCGGCCTACGCTTCGGCTATGGGCAAGGTACTCCTAGCCTTCCTGCCGGAAAAGCAGTTGCAGGTGGTTCTCGAGGGAACGGAGTTGGTAGCCCTGACCCCCTGTACCATTACCGATCCGGCCCAGCTGTTGCGGGAGCTGGAAAAAATCCGCAAGCAGGGATACGCCCTGGACAACGAGGAAGCGTTCCCTGGTATCCGCTGTATCGCGGCACCGATTCGAGAACGGGGCGGGAATGTGATTGCCGCCATCAGTGCTACGGTTCCGGCACAGCGTCTGGAAAGTGAGCGGATTCCGAAGCTGATAGAACTGATCAAGGAAACCGCTTCTCTAATTTCTGGAAGAGTCATCGACTCGAGTATGGAGGTGTAGGATGAAAATGGAGGAAGTACGGAAACTGGTACGCAGGCGGATATTTGACATTGAGGCCTGGCCTGTCGGCAAACCTATCGAGGAAGTCATGGAAGAGCTGGGTTTATCAGAAATTGCCATGATGGCCACAAACGAGAATCCTTTGGGGCCTTCTCCCAAGGCGGTTAAGGCCATGGAGGAGGCGATTCGACACGTAAACTTATACCCCGATGGACCCTGTCTGTCGTTGAAGAGAAAAGTGGCTCGGCGTCTGGGTGTAACGGAAGATATGATTACATTCGGCAACGGAGCCGACAGCTGTATCCGGATCGTTGCAAGTGCTTTTATCAATGACGGCGATGAAGTAGTGATGGCAGACCCCACCTTTCCCGTGTATACGATCTTCACCAGGGTGATGGGGGGCAAGGAGGTGTTCGTGCCGTTGAAAGACTACGCTTATGATCTGAAGAGCATGATGGAAAAGGTGGGGGAGCAAACCAAGCTCGTTTTTATCTGCAATCCTAATAACCCCACCGGGAGTATCGTCCGGAAGGCTGAGCTCGACGAATTCCTCCACAACCTGCCGCCTCATGTCATTGTTGTGCTGGATGAAGCGTATTTCGAGTTTGTTTCGGATCCCCAGTACCCAAATGGACTCGACTACCTCAAGGAGGGCCACAACGTTATCGTCATGAGAACTTTCTCTAAGCTCTACGGGCTGGCGGGCCTCAGGATCGGCTACATGGTGGCCGAACGCGAGGTTATCGCCGCGCTGGAACGGGTCCGGGAGCCGTACACGGTATCCAGAGTGGCCGAAGCGGCGGCTCTGGCGGCCTTGGACGATCAGGAGTTCGTCGACAGGGTGCTTGAGAATAACGAGAAAAGTAGGAGCCTGCTGTACTGTGAGCTCGACAGGCTAGGCCTGACCTATGTGCCCAGCCATACGAATTTTCTCTTTGTCGATCTCAACACAAATGCCAAGAAGGTAACCGAAGCCCTGTTGCGGAGGGGATTCCTCATCCGTCCCGGAACACCGTGGAAGTTACCAACCTGCGTCAGAATAACCTTCGGCACCGAAGCGCAGAATGCGGCATTTATCCGGGCTTTGGAAGACGTGCTGGGCGATACGGTCGAAGCCTAGCATTGTAGGAAATCGAGTCATTCGTCTATCCAGTCAGCACTCAAATCAGCGATAAGGGGATATTGCCACGATTCTCCGCAAGCAGCGGTGGACGTGGATAAGGAAGCCATCGAGCGAGGTTTCGTTCGTTTGCGGTGGGATAGTACCGAAAAAAAATTGAAAGAGGAAGGGAGGCCGGATATGTCACTTCAAGACCTTTGCAAAGCAGTGCAGACGGGAGACCAGGACAGGGGAAAAGACCTGGCTCAGAAACTCGTGGATGGAGGAACCGATCCTCTAGAGATTATCGATGCTCTGACCAAGGTGATGGATGAGATCGGAGAGAAGTTCGCCCGACTGGAGATATTCTTGCCCGAAATGATGATGAGCGGAGAGGCCATGTCCAAAGTCGTGGAGATATTGACCCCCCATCTGAAGAAGGGCGGCGGTGGTGAACCAAAGGGCAAGGTCGTGCTGGGAACCGTAAAGGGAGACCTGCACGAGATCGGCAAGAACATCGTCAAGCTGATGCTTCAGGCGGGCTTCTTCGAGGTCAAGGACATCGGGGTGGACGCAGATCCCATGGCCTTTATCAAAGAGGCGGAAAGCTACGGGGCGGACATCCTTGGAGCTTCCTCGCTGATGACTACAACCATGCCTCATCAAAAGGAGATGATCGACATCCTCAAGGAGGAGGGAAAACGGGACAAGTACAAGGTGGTGATCGGTGGAGCCCCCACCACCGTGGAATGGGCCGAGGAGATCGGCGCCGACCTGTACGCTCCGGATGCGGGTTCCGCTGCCAAATTGTTTTCCGACTTATTGAAGAAATAACTTGAGGAGGAATTGACTATGAGCAATCCATACAGACTATGGGAAATTCAGGGCCGCTCCAATACGGGCCCCTTCTGCGACGAGGATGACTTCCTGCCCAAGATCTTTGCACCCAAGCTGCGGGAGATCGTTAAGAAGTACGAGGTCAAATACGATCCTAAATCCCCCGTTCCGACGGACGACAAGATGGCCGACCGGATCTGGCAGGCCGGCTGGGAGTTGTTCCGAGAAGTGGGGCTGTACAACACCGACACCCACCGAATCATCAAGCTCTCCGACGAAGAGATCAAGGAGTCCCTGTACACGACCTCGGATCGCTACTGGGTCGGCGCCGGCAAGGATGCGGTGTTGTGGAAGCACAGAAGCGTAGAGGACACCGAGCCGCCCTTCTGTATCTTCTCCCCCGACTGCACCTGTTCGGAGGAACTTTTCTATTCGTACTGTCTGGCCTTCTTGAAAGAACCCCTGTTGGACGGTTTCTGCGCTCCAATCCTGGAGGAGTCGATGGGCCAGCTGATCCGCTCGGCCAGTCCCTTCGAGATCAACGGCTGTACCGAGCATATCTACAAGATGCGCCTGGTCGCCAAGCAGGTCGGACGGCCCGGAACCTTCTTCGTGGCCGTGGGAACGGCGGAGCACGATTCAGGCCAGATCGCGGTCTCCAACAACGAATGGGGAGTGCGCACTACCGATTCCCGCATCATCGGGACCCTGACCGAGTTCAAAACCGCCGACACCCTGCTCAATCGGGCTGTGCACTGCGCCCAGTACGGCTGCTTCTCCGGCAATCTGACCGGACCGATCTACGGTGGCTGGTGCGGAGGATCGGAGGGCGTGGCCCTAGCCATGGTGGCCTACAGTCTCAACGGCCTGTGCATCTACGGCACCCAGTACAACCAGCACTTCCCCTTTCACCTCAACTGGGGATCCAATACCACTCGTGAGCTGCTATGGCCTATTTCCATGGCCGGGCAGGCCATGGCTCGAAACAGCAAGCTTCTGTACACCTCCAACGGCTTCGCCAATGCCGGACCTATGACAGAGATGCTCTTCTACGAAACCGCATGCCATGCCATGGTCAGCACCGTGACGGGCTGGCACCTGTGGGAAATGGCCTCCACCCGGAACAAGTTCCGCAACCGGGCCACTCCGCTTGAGGCCCGCCTGGGCATGGAAGTGGGGCACGCGGTGGCCCGCCAAGGCATGACCCGCGGCCGCGCCAACGAGATCGCCCTCAAGCTGCTCTCGAAGTACGAAGCCAATGCAGGGGAGGCTCCCAAGGGTGTGGAGTACCAGGAGTGCTACGATGTAGCCAAGGCCAATCCGACCCAGGAGCACTACGACATGTACCGCAAGGTCAAGGACGAGGTGGCAGAGCTCGGGGTTGAGTTCCCCTACTAGGAACCGGCTGGTTTGACACCCCTGGTTTTCCCGACTATACTGGTCGACAACACCAGGGGTAATGTAAAAAACCGGTGTCCACAACATTTTCAGAGGAGGTACAATATGAAAAGAAAAAGGGCAATTATGCTAATTGTCGCTTTTTTGTTGTCCGTTGGTCTGATCTGGGCCGGCGGCGGAAAGGGGGAAGAACCGGCAGCGGAGACTGCCAAAGAGGGTAGATACGGAGGCATTCTGAGGAAGGCCTTCTTTGCCCCCACCAGCCTCGATCCAGCGTTCACGGCGTCGATTACCGACGATGAGATCGCTCGCTTCTGGGGGGATTTTCTGGTCTATGTCGACGAAGGCTTACGGCCGGATCAGAGCCGCAGCCTGGCGGAAAAATGGGAGGTCAGCGCCGACGGTCTGACCTGGACCTTCACTCTTCGTAAGGGAGTGAAGTTTCACAACGGCGAGGAGCTCAGCTCCAAGGATGTGAAGTTCACCTTCGACCGTCTCCGGGATCCTGAAGTAGGCGCGGCGACTGTGGCTATATATGCCGGTATTGAAAGAATTGAGACTCCGAACAACTACACGGTGGTTTTCAAGCTGAAGCAACCGAATCCCGATCTGCTTACCAACCTCGGGGATTATCATTCACCCATCCTGTGGAGTGGAACTAAAGACCCACAGGCCGAACAAATCGGTACCGGCGCGTTTATCGTGGATACCTACCTGCCCGAAGACCGGATGACCTTCAAGCGTAATCCCAACTACTGGCGGAAGGATGCCGAAGGCAATCAGCTTCCTTATCTCGACGGGATCGAGTATCTGTTTCTGGCCGAACCTTCGGCCCAGGTCGAAGCGCTGCGGGGTGGACAGGTGGACTATCTGATCTATCTCCCCTCGGAGTATGTGAAGACCGTTGAAGGTGATCCCAACCTCGCTGTGTACCAGAAGCCCTCGAACACCCACTATGTGGTTCACATGCGCAGCGATCGCAAACCCTTCAGCGATGTTCGGGTCCGCCAGGCCTTCCGGGCGGCGATCGACCGTAAGGCGATTCTCGACGGAGCCTTCGAAGGCTTGGGAGTTACCGGCCGGGATACTCCCTTTGGTCCTGCCTACGCCGATTTTTACCTGGACATACCGGAGCTGCCCCGGGACCTGGCAAAAGCAAAAAGGCTTCTTTCAGAAGCCGGTTATGCTTCCGGGCTGACGGTCACCCTTACCGCGCAACAGGCCTCTCCGGTACCGGCCATGGCCACCATTCTGAAGGAACAGTTGGCTGAGGCGGGTATCACCGTCGATATACAGCTCGTGCCTCCCGACGTTTACTACGGCGCGGACAACCTGTGGCTGGAGGCGGACTTCTCCATCACCGATTGGGGCGCCCGGGCCGCACCGCAGAACTACCTCGATCTGGCTTACACCTGCGGCGCTAAGTGGAACGAAAGCCACTGGTGTGATGCCGAAGTAGACGAGTTAGCCGGCCAGGCTGCGGTCGAGGCGGACCGGGCCAAACGGGCCGAAATCTACAAGGAGATCCAGCGGATCATGATTGATCGCGGTCCAATTCTGGTCCCGTTCTTCAACAACAGCCTGTGGGGCGCCAGTAAGAAGCTCAAGGGCATCGTACCTACCGGCTACCTGGGTACGGCGGTAGACTTGTCCGTGGTATATTTCGAGGACTAATCGAAGTTTGTAACTATCCCCTCCCGATGCATGTCAGCGGGAGGGGATTTACTTTAATCTGTGGCAGATACTCAGATCACGGCAGCAAGAAAATCAAGACGATTCGCCGCCGGCTGGCGCCGGCTCAGGCGCTACCCCGCCACTCTTGTCGGTTTTTTCATCGTAGGGTTCTTCCTGCTGATGGCCGTGATTGGTCCCCTGGTTGCTCCCTACGGGTACTCCGATCAAGAGCTCTCCGAACGGTTCCAACCACCCTCTGGACAGCACTTCCTCGGCACCGACAGGTTCGGCCGGGACGTCTTCAGCCGTATCCTGGTCGGCAGCCGCGACGTCTACGTTGTCGCCGGCTCGGGCGCCCTGGTCGCCGTTTTACTTGGATTGACGCTGGGTTTGATCTCGGGGTATTTCGGCGGGCTGGTGGATGAGATCCTCATGCGTCTGATCGATGTGCTGCTGGCCATCCCGCCGCTGCTCCTGGCCATGATCATCCTGTTCACCCTGGGTCCATCACGGATCAACGTGATCCTTGTTGTCGGTTTCCTCTATATCCCGATGGTATCCAGGGTAGTACGCAGCGTTGTGCTGGATCTAAAGACCCGACAGTTCGTCGAGGCGGCCAAGTTGCGGGGGGAGAGCAGTCTTTACATCATGTTTCAGGAAATCTTTCCCAATGTGCTGCCGCCTCTGGCTGTCGAGGCGTCGATGCGTTTTTCCTACGCCATCTTCCTGGTGGCGTCTCTCGGATTCCTCGGCTTGGGTGTCCAGCCACCATCTCCGGACTGGGGGCTGATGGTCGGGGAAGCCCGCAACTACTTCAGCCAGGCTCAGTGGGCTCTCCTGGCACCGGCAGGGGCCATTGCCCTTCTCGTAGTTGGGGTCGGATTCATGAGCGACGGCTTGCGCCGCATGCTCCTTCCCGGCGGAGTCAGTAAATGAGCGATAGATCAAAGAGAACCGCGGGTAAGCCTTTGCGCCGGAAGTTGTATTTCGACGGAGAGGCCTCAGGTCTGAAGGTTCGGGATCTCACCGTCACCTACGAAACCGAGGCGGGTCCCCTCGATACGGTCCGAAACCTATCCTTCGCTATTGCCCCAGGAGAGATCTACGGCCTGGTGGGGGAGTCGGGTTCGGGCAAGACCACTCTGGCCCGAGCCGTAGTACGCTACCTGCCCGGCAACGGACGCATCAAAGGTGGAAGCGTCCGCTTGGATGGAGTCGATCTTCTGGATTTGACAAAGGCAGAGGTGCGGCGTGTCTGGGGATCCGACATCACGATGGTGCATCAGGATCCCAACACCTCGGTGAATCCCTCGATGCCGGTGGGCGAGCAGATCGCAGAGATGGCTCGTGTCCATCTGGATATGCCCAGAGCCCAGGCCCGGCGTAAAGCTATCGAGATGCTGACCAAGGTGCGGATGCCCGATCCTGCTACCGTCGCCAGGCGCTATGCCCACCAGCTCAGCGG
>CAZVHJ010000006.1:0-109913 GCA_964627715.1 uncultured Spirochaetaceae bacterium
GGATAGAATGACGTGAGCGGGTTATTTCAAAGAGCCCAGGAAATACGAAACCATGCCCAGGCAGGACCCGGAAGCGAAAACGAGTTCATCCTGGACGAACAGTCCGGGATCTCCAAAGAGGATCAGCAGGAAATCCTCGAGGAGATCGAGAAGGTTTCCGAGGAGAGCCGGATTTCCGTTACCCCTGAAACCATGGCCATCAAGGCTGCTAAGAGGGGATTTGTCTTCCCGCTTCTGGTGAACATCTTTGCCGTTCTATTGCTGGCCGGCGGCGGATTTACCCTCTACTACCTCTTTCAGAGGGGAGAGACGGTCCTCATGGAGGAGGGCAGCGCGATCGCTTCGGCGGAAGGCAGCTCATCGAAGAGCTGAAAAAGGAATCCGAGGCTGCGCTCCAGGCGAAGAACCGGGAGATCTCTCAGATTCAGTTTCAACTGGAGGATATCGACAAACAGCGCCTGGAACTTCAAGCGAACATGGATGAGAAGGTAGCAACCCGCGAGGCGGAGCTGCGCAGTGCCCTGGACGCCGAGTTGGCTGCGGAACGGGAACGGCTCCGGCAGCAGGGGATCTCCGAGGCGGATATCACCAGCCGCCTGAATGCACTAGAAGCGGAGAAAACAGCCGCGTTCCAGCAGGAGCTGGACTCCTTCAAAAAGCAGGCCGAGGCGGAGCGCCTGCAGGCCGAAGAGAACCTGAGAGTCCTGCAGGATGAGTATCAGCAGAGCCTGGCTCTGGCCGAGGCGGAAAGGGAGCGTGTCCGGGAGGAGGCCGCAGCCCGGGAGTCGAAATTACGCAGTCAGCTCGATGCCCGAACGGAGGAGTTGGAACAGGCGACCCTTGAAGCCAGGGAGGAGCTGAACAGGTTGGCCGCCCAGCAGGAAAAACAGACCCTGGCTGCAGGCCAGCTCAGCGGTTTCTACAGCCGGGTTAAGGGGGATATCCAGGAGGAAGATTTCGACCAGGCCCTTGAGGACCTGGACTCGATTAGAGAGTACCTCGACGATCCGTCGGTGGCCACACTGCCCAATATACTGCAGCGCCGGGAGATCGAGCTGTTCGTCGTGGATTCGATCAGCAGCCTGGTCAAAGGGCAGATGCAGAAAACCGAGGTGGATACCACATCTCTGATTGCTTCCGCCGATCTGCTCAACGACATGAAGAATCGGGTTATCGAGGGGGACGAGCTGTTCCGGCAGGGCGATATCCCTGCAGCGGAAGCCAAGTACCGGGAAGCCCTGAACCTGATGCCCGAAATCAACAAGACCCACGCCTATTTTCTCGCCAAAGGGGATGAGGCGGAGCAGGAACGCCGGCAGACCCTACGGGACTTTCTCGGTCGTGCCGAGACGGCGTTCGGCCGCGGGGATTACACGGCGGCCCTCGATAACTACACAAAAGCCTTGGCCTATCTTCCGGAAGATGCCGCTACCGTGGAGAAGATGGTCAGCCAGGTTCGCCGTTCAGGATACGAGCTTGGCATCGCCCAGCTGCGTCGCCAGGATACTTCAAACGCGGCGGGTCCTTTGGCTGCGGCGGAAGGGCTTTACAACCAGGAGGACTACAACGCTGCTATTCTCGGGTATATCGATCTGATCGCCAGATATCCCAACAGCAGCCAGGTAGCCGCTGCCGTCGAAGGGGTCAGTAAATCGGTTCAGGCGCTGGAGAGTGAAGCCGAGGCTCGGGGGACCATTGCTTCCGAAGAGACCGCCGCAGCCGCCCTGCAGGATGATATTGAGGAGCTCGAGAAGGCCCTGGAGGAGAAGAACAGCGAGATCCAAGACCTTCAGGCGCGTCTTGAAGCCCAGAGCGGGGATTCCAGCGCGCTGGAACAAAGCCTGGAGGAGAAGAATCAGGAAATCGCGGCCTTGAAAGCGGAAATCGAAAGAGCCCGGTCCGATGCCGGAGATCTTCAGAAAAACCTGGAGGATCGCATCGCCAGCTTGACCGAGGAGCTTGAATCCAAAATCGCTCTGAGCGAAACCCTGCAGGCGGAGAAGCAGGCCCTGGAGGAGGAGATAGCCTCTCTGAACAGTCAGATCGAGCAGATGCAGGCGGAGCAGGCCGCCGCCCTGACCAACCTCGAACAGGAACTGCAGAAGAAGATTTCCCGGTTGGAAAATGTCGAGCGCCGCTACAACAAGCTGGTTGAGAACTATCAAGAATATGCCAGGCAGGAGGATGTCCTGCTGAATGCCCGTGGAGAAGATGCCCTGATTCAGAGCAAGCTTTACCTGAACACTTTTCTCACCGCCAGCGAGGAGAGTTTTCCCGGTCTCTGGGACCGGATCAAGCGCTACGACGAAGCCTTCGAGAAGGCCGGCCGGGCCAGCGCCGCCGAAGACCTGAGCGATATCCTCTTCGAGCTTTCCGTGCGGAACCGCCCCGAATCCCGCGAGCTGTACCTTGAGAGCGAGAAAGCCCGATATCAGGACGTACCTGAGATGGTTGACCTGATCGACGATCTCACCGATTTGGTTCTACAGTAAAGCGCTTGCTCCGGGCCCTGAGAATCAGATTAGTGCAATTCTCTCAATTTACTCGTTGGCAACGCGTAGAGGCGAAAGTAAAGCTCTTCAAAGTCCCGACTCTGAAACCACAGCGGCACTGTGAAGAAAACTGCATATTCACTGACGAGGAACATCTCGAATGCGAAATGTAGACCCCCGAGGACGAAGCTCGAAACCTGCTCCCCCTCAGAGTTGTGGATATAGCAGCGATTGTTCTCGAAGCTCAATAGATCACCGTTAGACAGAAGTACATCGATCCGCCTCTCCATCTTCACCATTGGTGTAATCAACGCGCTGTCATCCCAGCGGTAATTCTTGTACTTTCGTTCAACCGCGGAATAGGCGCTTACGTAGCTGCGACCGCTCACTCTGTGATGATAATAAAAGGCATTTTCCCAGTTCGAAGGTAGTGTGAGTGTCATATTAGTTCTGGTTGGGATTTGTGCCGCTGAACTGTAGTCTACACCGCTTACAAGATCCGTTTGAGCCTCGATTTCATCGTAGGTCCCGCTTCCGTCTATTTTGCAGAGGAAGTAGTGATAGTCCGTGGTAGGGGGCCAATCAGCAAACGGATAGATCGAGGATCCCACGATCGTCGAAGGACCGCTGGTGGGCAAGTTACTTCTGAGCTGTTGATCGTCCACGACATCGATATACTTCGTTCCTTCGAAGAATCCCACCAAGAGTAGACGATTGTCCTGATAGTTGTCTGCATCGCAGCGGATAAAACTAAGATAATAATCGGCAGTGATCGGGTAGGGCAGGCTGGGAGAAGCAGGATTGGAACCCTTCAGCGTTTCCACCCGATAGTTCAATTTGTGGGGATCCTTGTTTATCATGTCCATCTCCCACCACCAGCCGTATACCGCGAATATATCCTCGTTGTCGGCGTCTTTTCCTTCGTAGCGGGCATAGAGAAGCCGGATTTCCTTCTCGTCTGCGCGGACGATGAATCCGCTCATGAAATCTTCCGGTCCAAAGCCGTTGCCTTTGTTTGGGACAAAGTAATAGTCTGTGCCCTCGAACTCGTATCGGCCGATGGACAGGGGACCGATCTGTCTTGTTTCAGCACCCAAATCCACCATCTTTTCCGCCGTGAGCATCGCCAGTGAGAGATCTTCATTGTACGGTGGAAATCCGCAGGATAGCAGGATCAAAGAAAGAATAAGAAATAGCGCTGTTCGTTTGATCATCGTAGTAATCGTACTCCGAATCGGAAGTTCTCCAGGTGAATCACGATTTTTCCGAGAGGAAGATAACCTCTAGGCTCACGATCCGGTGGAAAGGACATCAGCATCAGTCGAGTATGGTCCACGCTCCCGGTCCAGTACACGTATGGCGAGTATTCGAAATAAACCTTGCGATTGGAATTTCGGGAGTATTCCAAGCCGAAGGTCGGCTGAACTCCAAACGGAGCGATTGGTTCCAATCCCCAGTAGCCGGATGCCGTGATAATTCTCCAGAACGCTCCCGCGGAAAAATACGATCGTACGTATCGGTCCGGCGCGTTGAGGTAGAATCCTACACTGAGATTGAAGTGGCTCAGTGTGTGGCTGACAAAAACCTTTCCGTCGACGCGGTCGCCGTCATCTAGAACGATGCCCAGAAGATAGGTGAGCATGCCGACCTTGCCGAACACCGAATCCGGCACAAAGAAGTAGATGAAGTCAAACCCTGGGTAGGTAACGTTGTTCAAATACACATCAAAACCGATACGCGCCCCCTGCTCTTGGGGAAGTGATACTATCTTTTCGGTCTGATCCATGTAGATTTGGCCTTCGATCGGGAGGTAGCCGGGCTTGGTTGCCCTGAACGGTAGAGTGGCCGGTAGGGGCACGTCCGTACTGATCTGTCCATCTTTTGCTACTGTGAGACGTTTCCAGGCACTGCCTTGAATACGTGTTCCCGGAAGGGCCTCAAAGTACAGTGTTCCCCTATTAATATTTTTGGACCAAGCGGTCAGGTAATACTCGGCAATTGGACTTGTGAAATCCTCCCAGCTCTCACGCTGGAGATCCCGAGCACCTCTTCTGTAGGTTCTTTCCACAGTCTTGTCGAGAGTGATTTGTCCGGTAAGCATGTCCAACAGTCTAACCGTAATGGTACAAGAAGAAAAATTACCGGAAACCGTGATGTGCAGCCACGAATCAGCTTCCATCTGCTCAGCGGCCTCCGTCTTTTCCGCGTCCGAAGGCGGGACTGAGCGAACTCGAAAATCTTTCGGTGCCACTCGAGGGCTGGCTTCCGCCAGCTTGATCAGCAAAGTCTCATAGATCAGGGCTTGTTCCTCTTCGGAGAGATCCGAGCCCGGAAGGACTTCAAAGAACAGTAGCAGGCGGCGGGTCTCCTCTGGTTCCCCGGTCACCTCTGCAAACAAGTAAACAGACATTAACAAGAGAAGGAATAGAATAATGCACATCCTTTTCCAGGACATATCAAAACCCGGTTTTCGCTTTGTACAAACGGAAGTTTTGCTCGTCAAAGATGTAGAAGTAATTGCCGTCGATATCGAAATCCATTGCCACGCTATCGTCACGGGTAACAGGCAGTCTTTTTTCTATTTGCCCGTCCAAAGTCAACAAGTAGTATATACCTCTGGCCTTCGATTCTGCCACTACACCTTTTCGCGTGTAGAATATACGGTTTTCTCCACGCACATCGTAGATTCGGTTTGAGACGGGCCAATCTGTATATAGATCAGAAGGTGCACCAGCTACACCTGGGTAGCTGCTTGCTGCAGTTCTCACGATCTGTAAAAATCCTTGATCATTCGAGTCGTCCCAACTGTGAAGAAACAGATATACGGCGTTCACACCGAGCACCGGATCCACCGCCGAGGGATCATAGTCGTAGCCGATTCCGAGCAAACGCATATCGGTTGAGCTTCCGATATCTGAAGGCGTCGTCGCAGGATTTGCCCAATCAGAGTCAAACTGGATGCATTCGATTTGGTAGCCGTTACTCCAAAGAATGAAGTTGCTTCCACTATGGGAAAAAGCGTAGCTATCCCAGTTGTAACTAATATCCGGGTAGGGGTCGATTGTCGGTATAAGAGGATTACCGCTGAAGCCGACATCACCTGCAACAAAATAGGGACCGGGCAGGGTTGTATTTGCATCGAAGAGATGGAGATAACCACGTAAGTCAATAGATTTCTTTGTTATTAAGTTGAGCGAAGCATCAAATGCGTATACACACTGTCCTCCCGCATCTTTTCGTACAATCAGAAAAACATACTCTTCATCTGATTGGTTCTTTATGACATATACATCACTCTCCCAGGATTTCTCACCATCTCCGAGATATTGCTCTGTCTCAGCGCTCAGATCTACCGAGGCAACAGCCTGAGCCAGGTATCCGGGAAAGGGAGAAAGAGAAAGCAGCTCTACGGAAATTTGACAAGCGGACAGGCTTGCCAATAGCGGGGCGAGGAGCAGGAGTTTTAAATGGAATCGCTTCACCATTTCCGAGCCAATCCTAAAGTATAAACCGAGGGTCCGCCGTTACCAAAGATACTTATCCAGCGGCGTCCCAGCAGATTTGCCGGACCAAGTCCGAGTGCGTATTTCACCTCCGAACGTAAGAAAAGCATGTATTTTTGGAAATTGAGTTCAAAAGCCATGTTGAGGATATTCCAGTAGAAATCCGCATACATAGGCTGATCACCAATTACAAAATAGGTGACAATCATTCCCATCCCTGCGGACACATTGATACGCAGAAATCGATCTGGTCCTGTAAACAAATAGCCACCAAACAAAGCTCTCAGATCGTGGTGAAACACCGGTTTGCTGTCGGCGAAGTTATGCTGAATGTAGAAGTAATGTTCGGCGCTCAGGTAGGTCAAATCCGGTCTCAGATAGATCCGCTGGGCGAGTCCGAATCCAAGCAGTTGGCCTAACGTCCAGTTGAGCTCTGTGGCTGTCCGTGTCCGTTTACGGAGCGGCTCGAGCTTGATGATCATTTCCGGCTCTTTGAGCTTCAGGGTCTCCTTGCCCGGGTGGTACCCTTCTTTTCGCTTTTCTACAGTGATTTTCGTGCCGATCGCGAAGGGAATCGGCGGCAACAACAGTTCGCCGTTTGCAATGCGACCCACGAAGCCCTCATCCCCCAGATAAATCTCCGCATCTTCGTCAGCAGAAAGCAGGGCGATCTCTTCAACTACGGGGGATTCTACGACCGGAGGGGGGCCGAGGAGGTGTATTCCCGGAATCAGTTCCGCAACCGCTTCGCCGATGACGTTGTAAATCGAAAGGTTGATCCGGGCAGTCTTGAACACTCCGGTGATCAGCGCTTTCTGGGTAACATCGTAGCATTTGATTTCGAGCACCATCTGCCGGTCCGCCACGCTGTAAAAACTGACTACAGCTATCTCTGCTTCAACCTCCTCCGCAATTGAAAGGGCGACATTTCCTTGGTAGAGTTCACCGACACGGACGTCATTTCGCTCTCGAATAGCGTCCCACTCCTCCCGAGGGATGATGTCGAAGCCGGCGTTCTTGAGCTCGGTACGCAGCTGGTTGGAGATGATCGACTGGTACTCCCCGTACTGTTCGGAGGCGGACAGATCGACCGTGGGAAACAGGCAGGTTTTGAAGGGTTTCGGGGCTACAGTCGCTTCCTGGCTCCATATCAACCGTGTGGACAGAAAAAGAGTTATGAAAAGAGCAGCTGAGAGGCCGATACCCCTGTACTTCACGATAGCAAGTATCCTACACTCACAAGTATCGAACGATCTGCGTAAAAAAGTAGCACAAAAGCGCCGAAAAAACCCGCGCGTTTGCGAGGAGCAACCCCTCCATGGATAAATCAAAAGTTGCCCTGGTTCGCTGCCTGACCTACGATGAGGATGAAGTATTCGCCGCGGTACGGAGTGGAATCGACCTTCTCGGCAGCTCCGATGCTTTTACGGCGGCGAACGAGCAGATCCTTCTCAAGCCGAACGTGCTGGCCGGGGATCCCCCGGATCGGTGCGTCTGTACCCATCCTGCGATCCTCAAAGCGGTCGGCCGTGTCTTTCAATCCACCACCCCCTCCCTCTCCTACGGTGATTCCGCCGCTCACGGGGATTCCCTGCCCAACCTCACCACCGCCGGTCTCACAACTGTGGCCGAAGAGATCGGTCTCAAGGTTGCGGATTTCGATCGGGGACAGCAGGTGGATTTTCCGGACTCTCCCCAGGCCAAACGATTCCTCATCGCAAACGGCGTGCGTGCCGCTGACGGGATCGTGAGCCTGTCCAAGTTGAAGACCCACATGGTGACCCGGATGACCGGGGCGGTAAAGAACCTGTACGGATGCATCCCCGGTCAGACCAAGCGCAGGTATCACTTCACATATCCCAACGCCTTCGCCTTCTCCCAGATGCTCGTGGCGTTGAACCTAATGCTCAAACCGAAGGTGCGGCTGCATATCATGGACGGCGTTATGGCCATGGAGGGAAACGGACCCCGCAACGGCGACCCCGTCCATATCGGTGTGCTTCTCTTCTCGACGGATCCGGTCGCCCTGGACACGGTGATGTGCAACCTCATCGAGCTGAATCCGATGCGGGTGCCGACCAGCGGATCGGGGGGACGCTGGGGTTTGGGTACTTACAAGATGGAGGAGATCGATGTTGTCGGGGACTCACTGTCCGCAGCACGACCGGGCGGGTTCATAGTCAGGCGGGGACCGGTCAGGGACCTGTCACCCCAAGGCATACTGTCGATCATTGACAACCTTATCGCCCAGAGACCGGTTCTGAATACGAGAAGGTGCGTGCGCTGCGGGCAGTGCGTCGAAGCCTGTCCTGTTCAGCCGAAAGCCCTTGATTGGCACGATGGCGACAAAAAGCAGCCTCCCACGTACAAATATATCCGCTGCATCCGCTGTTACTGCTGTCAAGAGATCTGCCCCGAAGGGGCCATCTCGGTCAAACACACTTTTTTAAGGCTTTGATCACCCTGAACCCCGTACACTAGAAAAGTCTTCCGCTCTGGTAGTCCAGAAAGGCCTGACGGATCTCCTCTTCGCTGTTCATCACGAAGGGTCCTCCGCGAACGATCGGTTCGTTGTGGGGCACGGCGCTGAAGAAAAGAAAACCGGACGTATCGCCGACGCCCCGAACCGATGCCTGGGTTTCCTCCTCCAATAGGGCAAGCTCTCCTGCGGATACCTGCTGAGATTGGCCGCCCGTTTCCACAGCCACGGATCCTGTGTGTACGTACAAGAAGCTATTCTCCCGTGCTGATCGAGGCGCCTCGAACAGGCTGTCTTTGGCGATGGAGACATCGAAGTAATTCACAGGAAACTGGGTCAGGGCCGGTCCGGTCGTCCCTTCGTAGGTTCCAGAGATGAGTTTTGCGGTGACACCGTTTTTCTTCACCAGGGGGATGTCCTCCGGATTGAGATGCTGGTAACGGGGCTTGATCATTTTGTCCTTGGCGGCCAGTGTGAGCCAGAGCTGGTATCCCCACAGCCGGCCGTCCTGCATCTCCGGCATTTCGCTGTGAATGATCCCCTTGCCTGCGGTCATCCACTGTACGCATCCAGGTGAAAGCAGTCCGCCCCCGCCTCGTGAATCCTTGTGGCGGAACTTTCCGGCGATCATGTAGGTGATCGTTTCGATACCCCGATGGGGATGATCCGGAAAGCCGGCGACGTAGTCCTTCGGATTGTCGCTCTTGAACTCATCGAGAAGGACGAACGGGTCTACCTGGTTGAACCGGGGCGAGCCGATGATCCGGTGCAGGCGTACACCCGCACCGTCGATCACCGATATTCCTCTGACGATCCTGGAGATGCCTCTGTTTTTGCTGTTCATTATCAGTTTCCTCTGTATTGAAAAGTACGTATTCGGCGCGGGATTGTCAAAGGAGCCTGGTCGAATCAGCCCTCCACCGGGCAGCTTTCCACGCTGGCTTGCCGCTTTTTGCGCCCCACTCGCCCCTTAAACAGATTCCGGGTCATGCAGATGATCCACTTCCAGTGCAAAACCAGATGCAGGAACACGCCGCCCAGTATCACGATCCCGCCCCATTCGTGAAGGTCCTTCCACAGCAGACGGCTGACGCCCAAAACCTCCTGAGCGTATCGGGGATTTCGCCCTCCCTGATAGCCGCCGGAGCCGGCGAAAAACAGGATCATTCCCGAAAGCGCGAGCAGGATAAAGCTGATCCCGATGATGATATCCACGTAGTAGTTGATTCTTGCCTTATTCGGCCTTTTTTTCTTATCTGTCATAGTATGTCCTCCAATTGCTTTGAATGATGATCTTGCTATTGCTTTCCCATCGCCCGGTCTACCGCCGCCTGAAGGGCTTCTTTCACGGTCGAGAACTCGATTCCGTTCTCGATGCAGTAGTCCCGGACGGCAACCCCGGCTTTCCCAACCGGTAAGCCCAGGGCTTCCTCAATTTCCTCTTTGCTGACCCCCCACGATTGCAGTTCCCCAAAGGTAGTTTTCCCTTTGACCTCACCGGCCTCGCTTTCGGTTTGGGTGTCCGCCTGCTCAGCCGCAGCACCGGCTTCGGGAGCTGCCGTAGTCTCGTCCTTCGCCGCTACGTCCGTCCCGGCCGGAATAAGTCGGGCAAGGCTGGCCGTCTTGGCCTTGACCTCCTCGATCTCCGTCTCGCTCATCCGCTCCTGCAAAACCGAGAGCGCAGGGGAGGGCAGCAGGGTGTCCTCCTCCGGCGCGTACGGCAGGCCGGTGTATAAGGCCACGAACCAGCGAACCGAATCCGTACCTATCTCGCCATTGTCCACTTCGCCGTACAGGTCTTCGAGTTCCTTGCAGAGGAACGCCGCCGGATTCTCCGAATTTTCGACTCCGAAGGCTTTTGCCAGGCCGGCGACGGGCACGGCGAAAGCTTCCTGGATATCCCCGAAGCTGTAGGAGCCGCGGATGTCCGCAGGATTGTACTGTCCGGCAAACTCCCCGGAGGTGTAGGTGGCCGGAACCTTACTTGAAGTGGTCTGCCAGAGATTGAAGATCATGGTACCACCGATTCCGATGATAAAAACCGCCAGGATAATCGGTACGATGTGCCTGCTTCTCAGAGTCATGATGCCGCCTCCTCTGTCGCTGCCTCGAGCTTGATTGTGGTCAGCTCCACGGTGTTCGCAACGGGACAGACCTGTTCCGAGGTGCATTTCAAGCAGGTGATGCATTGATGATGCTGAACCGCTCCGCCGGTGCTGACGGGGATATTCATCGGACAGGATCTGTCGCAGGCCTTGCAGTCGATGCAGGTGGAAACGTTGCGACGGACCTTGAAGATGCGGAACAGATTGAATACCCCGAGCATCGCACCGTACGGGCAGGCGTACTTGCAGAAGGGCCGTTCCACGATCAGGGACAGCACAAGCACTACCGCAAGAATAATCACCCCGCCGATCGCCACCTCGGAGGTCCAGAAGTTAAACAGGGCAAAGTAGGGATCGATGTTCGAAAACACCAAGGTACCGGTCACCGCGGTCATGTACACGACCCAGCCCAACATTAGGTAGCGCAGATAGCGCAGGATCCTGTCGACCTTGTACGGAATCAGACGATTGAAGCGGCGCCCCAAGATCTTTTTACCAAGCCCGCCGAACCACTCCTGGATGCTTCCCATTGGGCAGACCCAACCGCAGAACACGGGTCCGAGAAACACGGTAAGCGCGAACACGATCCACATCAGAATGAACGCTGCTGAATGGATCTTGCGGACATAGGTCCCCGATGTAATGAACTGATAGACCGAAACCACACCGCCTAACGGACAGACGGCGTGGAGAGAGGCGGATGAAAGCACTGGAATCGCTTTCCCCGCCTCTTCCAGGGTGTGGTTCACGGCAATCACAGCGATCAGCGCGAAGAAGAAGATCTGAACGATCAGCCTGATATTCCCTGCTTTTCGCGCGTTTATGGCTTTGCTCTTTTTGGCCATGAAGATGCCTCCCTAATTGTAGCGGTTCAGATGCTTGCGGACCGCCCGCAGATGGTTTTTCGTGTCTTCGAGAGTAATAGTACAGGTGGCGTGTAGAGTAGGTGTGGAGGGTATGTGAAGATTGTGTGAAGGAACTTGTACAGGGATTCCCAATATGAGTACTATATTTGTACCTGATTATGGCAAGGATATTCGTTGTTGAGGACAATGAATCCCTGAGAGAGGCGGTATGCTCCTACCTGCGCTTGAACGATCATGAGATCGTCGAGTTTCCCCGGATCGGGGGGGTGCTCGAAGCGGTGGAGACCAAACCGCCGGATCTCATCGTCCTGGATGTGATGCTCCCCGACGGAGACGGCTTCCTTCTGGCCAGGAAGATCCGCAAGTCCCAAGCCGTACCGATCATTTTCCTGACCGCCAAGGCTTCCGAATCGGACAGGATCACCGGATTCGAGCTCGGTGCTGACGACTACGTAGTCAAACCCTTCTCTCCCAAAGAGCTCTCCTTGCGGGTCGAAGCGATCCTTCGCAGATCCGGGAGTGGTGGGGCGAAGCCCGGTGCAGCGATGAGCTGGAAGCTTGGCAAGCAGATCCTCAAGCTCGATGAAGCAGCCCATCGGGCATCGGTGGCGGGGAACGAGATTGATCTGACCGTGGCGGAGTGGAAGATCCTCTCCTATCTGGCAACCCACTCAGGAGTGGTGGTCGGCAGGGAGCGGCTGCTGGGAGAGAGCCTGGACTACCTTGTGGCCGAAGGATCGGAGCGCACGGTGGACACCCACATCAAGAACCTGCGCGCAAAGCTGGGCAATTCCGGATGGATCGAAACGGTACGAGGGTTTGGGTACCGTTTTTCAGGAAAGCCCCGGTGAAGCACCTTTTCGTTCGTACCCTAATTACAGTGGTCTGCGCTTTGGTGATACTTGTGGCGGTAATGGCCGTGGTATCGGTGGTAGGTTTCAGGCGCTCCCTGGATGAATGGACTGAGGCTAAAACATTCCAGCTGGAAGAGGCGGCCCGGGAGATCCTTATTCGTTTCCCCGAGCCTGTGACCACCCCGGTGCCTGAAGATGTACCCCTGTTTGTTTACAATACCGAGGGGCAGCTGATCTTCTCGAATCGGGGTGAAGGCGGGCGGAGACGGAGTAGCTCGGGTACCGCAGACCAGGGCGTTCAGGGAGATCGGGTAGCTCTCGAGCAAAAGGGAGATCTGCTCGGATACTACCACACTGGAAAGATGCAATTTCAGAACGATGCGGCCAACAACCGTTTTCTCAGCTCACTTCGCCTGACGATCCGGCTGGGCATTGCCCTGGCTCTGGTAATCGCTGTTCCTTTTGCAATGCTTTTCTCCCGCAGTCTCAGCAGACCGGCGGTTCTTCTGTCCCGAGGCCTGGACCGGATCACCCACGGGGATCTTTCCGTTCGCATACCTGAACGGGGAGCCGAGGAAATCGCGGTGATCGCTCGTTCGGCCAACCGGCTGAGCGAACAGCTGCTTCGGGAGAGGGATATCCGCCGGCAGTGGGTGCAGGATATTGCCCACGATCTGCGCACACCGATTGCGGCCATGAGGGCTCAGTTCGAAGGCATGCGGGACGGGGTGCTGAATGTTTCCAGCGACCGGATCGCCAGGAGTTTGAAGGAGGTCTCCCGGATCGAAACCTTGGTTGCCGACCTGGAAGAGCTGATGCGCCTGGAATCACCGGAGATGAACGTTTCCCTGGAGGAGGTCGATGTTCCGGCAATTATTGATGAGATCGCCGAACGTTTTGCCGCCGAGCTGAGAAAAAAGCAGATCCGTTTCGAATCTCATCACGGGATCGATCGATTTCGGGCAGATCCGGTGCTGCTCCAGCGGGCAGTCACCAACTTCTTGGCCAACGCCCTCCGTCATACTCCGTTGAAAGGAACAATCGAACTGTCGGTCGAACCCGCCGCTGAGGGAAAAGCGTCGATCGTCCTGGTGAACTCGGGAGACCCGATTCCGGCGGCAGATCTGGAGAAGGTCTTTGATCGCTTGTACCGGGGAGAGTACGCCCGCAGCTCCCCCGGCTCCGGCCTGGGCCTGACCATCGCCAAACGCATCGCCGAGCTTCACGGTGGAAGCCTGAGCATCCGCAATCGAGCCGGGGGCGGGGTGGCCGTGGAGATGATTCTCTAGCAGCAGGATTTGTCGTTCCCGCCGCAGCCGCACTCCGGTTCTCCCCCCTTGATCAGGCCGTTGATGACGGCCGCCGCACAGCCCACCCCTGCGCTGACCCGGATCGCGTTGAAGGAACAATTCATCATGCAGGCTCCGCACTCGATGCACAGATCCCGATCCACGATCCTTACAGTTTTTCCGTTTTTAGCAAACACCTCTCGGGGACAGACCTCGAGACAGCGACCGCATCCGGTGCAGCGCTCGGGTATGAGCTCCAGAGTGACGACGTTTGTCAGATACTTCATAACACCCCCCATTCCTGCAGTTTATATAGGATTAGGAGTACCAACGACGCAGCAGCCGCCGCGATATACAGTGGAAGCGCGATCTTGAGCTCCTTCTTGACCCCCGAAATGCTGGTAAAGGAAGTGCTGCCCGTGAACTGCAGGGCCAGATAGGAGCTGGCTGCCGGAAAGAAAACCAGACTGAAAGCGACCAGGTAGATGTTGGCCAAAGCCTCTGATCCGGCCAGAAAGACCAGCAGCGCCGTCGCCAGTTCACCGAGAAGGAAACCCTTGAGGGCAAAGGAGCGGAAGGGGATCCAGGGCAGGAGCAGAGGGGTCAGGAACGCACCAGACAAGAGGGCGGCGAAACCGAGGACTGCCACTGGTACTCCGTTGTAGGCGGCGCTCCGGAACAGAATCCCCTCAGGTCGAAGCCCGAAGACGACGAATATTGCGGCCAGGAAAATCAGGAAGCCCTTCGAGGCGGGAAGTATCTCCATGGGAGTGAGTTCCAGCCGCTCTTTGAAGCCAAATCGGGTTTTGCGCATCCGTGCCGTCGCCGTGCAGCCAGAACGCAGGTAGGCGGGAAGATCGCGGGCATACACTGGCCCATAGGAAACCGAGAACCCCGTTTGTTCCCTGACCTTATGGGCCCGCACTCCCGGTGCCCCCAACTGGGGAAGGACGATTCGCCTGTGCTCCACAATCTCGGCTAGATGGGTGCTGCGAATCCGGCGGATCAGTTCTTCCGTACCGAAGGTTCCCTTGCCCGCCGCGCACCAGACATTGATGCCACGGGTGTCCAGCACCACGATCCAGGCATCGAATCCGGTGAGCTCCTTGCGCAGTAGATCGAAACTGAGCTTGTAGTTAGCCGTAACCAGTACGGGAGACCGGCTATCCGGAGATCCGAGGGCGTACACCCCCGGTTCCACCGGGTAGTTCATGCGAAAGGAGTTGAACAGCCGGCACTTCAGCCGGCCCAGCCTGTCCCGGCGGGACCAGTCTGCAGGGACAACCGGAACCCTTCCCCAGGCGGTATCCACGAAGCCCGTGACCCATTCGGGGTTTTTCACAGCCCTAAGATCGAACAGCTCAACGTTTTCACGGCATGCCGGCATCTACACCTCGCTCCGCAGCAGTTTTTTCTTCGCCCCGCTGCACTGGGGCAGATCGAGATTGCACTCCAGGAACAGATGACAGGTTCGTTTGCAGATAGAAACGAGCAGGAGCATCACCGGCACCTCGATCAGCACCCCCACAACCGTGGCCAGAGAGGCCCCGGAGGACAGGCCGTAGAGCATCGTAGATGTGGCTATGGCCACCTCGAAGTGGTTGGAAGCGCCGATCATTGATGCGGGAGCGGCGTCATGGTAGGAGAGTTTCAACAATCTGGACAGGAGGAAGTAGCCCAAGCAGAAGATCAGGATGGTCTGGATAAACAGCGGCACGGCGATCCAGAAGATGGTCAGCGGATTTCCCAATATGACACCCCCCTTGAGGGAGAAAAGCAGCACAAGAGTTATCAGAAGGGCGATGATGCTGACAGGGGTGAGCACGTGAAGAAATTTTTCCTGAAACCACTCGAAGCCTTTGCGTTGAATGATGATCCGTCGGGAAAAATAGCCGGCAATCAGGGGCAGTGCAACGTAGATTGCCACGGACAGCAGGATCGTCTGCCAGGGAATGGGCATGGCGTTCACTCCGAGCAGGAAGCCCCCGAGAGGAGCGTAGAGAACGAGCATGGTCAGAGAGTTGATCGCCACCATCACCAGGGTCAGCCCGTCGTTGCCGCGGGCAAGGTAGCCCCACATCAGTACCATCGCGGTACAGGGGGCGATGCCCAGCAGGATGGCCCCGGAGATATAGCTCCGCCACAGCTCCACCTCCTGCCCGGTTTTGATGATCTCCGTTCCCGGCAGAAAGCGCCGAAAGAGGAAACCGAGGAACATGCTGGCGATCAGGTACATGGTAAACGGTTTGATCAGCCAGTTGATGCCCAGGGTCATGAGAACCGGCTTCGGTGTTTTTCCGGCCCGAACCACGTCTTTGAAATCGATCTTGACCATGATCGGATACATCATAAAGAAGAGGCAGATCGCAATAGGTATCGAGACCTGGTATACGGACAGGGAATCCAGAGCGGTTGCCACCCCCGGTGTGATCAGGCCGAGAAGGATTCCCGCGGCGATGCACAGGGCGACCCAGAGAGTCAGATATTTCTCGAAGATGGTCAGACGTCGTTCCATACGCTGTAATTCCTCATGGTTTTTCTCTCTATCGATAGGTGATGACGCACTTTCCATTTTCCCGAAGCGCCAGCCGCTTGGTGAGCCTTCGGGAATCTGCCGCATGCAGCGGATCTGCATCGGGAAGCCTGTCGATGCTCTCGAACAGCTTGTCGTTGAACGGTGAATGGATGAGCCTGTACATCATGAGCTTTCTCTCCCGTCTCTCCTCCACCAGCTCGGCTTTCTTGAGTACCGTAAGGCTCTTCGACACGGTGTACTGGGGTTTTTCAAGCACATCCACCAACTCGCACACGCACAGCTCCCCCACTGCCAGCCGCAGCAGCCTGAGAATGCGGAGCCTGGTTTCTTCCCCGACAGCTTTATATGCTTCGATTGTCTTATTCACGATTGCACTATATTGCATATGTGCATATCAGTCAAGCGGTGTGGAGGTCAGTCGGAGATTTTTTTCCGATACATTTGGCATAGGCTTGCCGATATGTCTATCCGGCCTCTGGCTCATCTTTATCATACTTTGTATAATCCCCCAGCGATGAGTTGGGTGAATCTGGTTGTATCCTTTATATTGGCCGCCGCTCCGGCCCTGCTGCTGCTCCGATACTACTACCGCCAGGATAGGGAGCGTCCGGAACCCAAGGGCTTGATCGTACGGATTTTCCTGCTCGGTATTGTCGCTACCTTCATTGCTGTTCCCCTGGAACTGCTGATGAGTATGTTCCAGCAGCTTTTTGTCAGCTTTCCGCTCCTGTATGCTCTGTTCAAGGCCTTCGTGGTTGCAGCCCTTGTCGAAGAATATCTAAAACTGACCATCGTCCGTCTTTTCGCCTACAGGAACCGTTATTTCGACGAGATCATGGACGGCGTGGTCTACACGGTTGTGGCCAGTCTGGGCTTCGCCTGTATGGAGAACATTCTTTACGTCATGGGTGGTACTCTCTGGACGGCGTTGACAAGAGCCTTCACCGCTATACCCCTTCATGCCACTGCGTCCGGACTCATGGGCTACTACATCGGCCGCGCCAAATTTGCCATCTCTCCTCAAGCGGAGCGAGCGCTGATAAACAAGGGCCTGCGGATCGCTGTCTTCATTCACGGCGCCTACGACTTCCTGCTCTTTGCCGTGCCGGTCCTCGGTACCTTACCATCCCTTGGTATCATCCCCCTGATCCTCGGAGCCTTCTTCGTGCTACGCGCCCGAATACGATCCGCGATTGCGGAGGACCGGAAGAACGGGCCGGTGATCGGTGAGATTTGAAGCGCATCATGCGAAAGCCGGTGATTCTCCTGTTCGCCCTGTCGCTCCTGCTCTGCTGTGTACCTTCGTTTGTATGGCCGCAGAGCCCTCCTCCGTGGGCGCTGGGAGCCAGCCGGGCCGAAGATCTGGTGGTCAAGTTGGTGACCATCGGACCAGCGGATCCCATCTATACGTGGTGGGGCCACTCCGCACTGATCATCGAGGACATTCGATTCAATATCTCCCGCTTCTACAACTACGGCCTTTTTTCGTTTGATCAGGAAAACTTTATTCTGAATTTCGCCATGGGTAGACTCTGGTTTCAGGTCGGTGCCAGCGACGCGGAAAGGGAGCTGGCCTACTACCGGTATCTCGATCGTGCCATCCGCATCCAGACCTTGAATCTGCTGCCCCAGAAGCGGCTGGAAATGGCACAATTTCTGGAGAACAACATTCTCCCGCAGAACCGTACCTATCTATACGACCACTACTACGACAACTGTGCCACCCGGGTGCGGGATCTCATCGACGCTACGGTAGAAGGCCAGCTCTCCAAAGCGGCGGCTGCTCCGGGCAGGATGACCCTGCGGGAGCACACGCACCGCTTCACGGCCCACAGTTTTTTCATGGACTGGCTGCTGATGTTTCTCATGTCCGATGTGATCGATCATCCTGTCACCCGTTGGGAAGAGATGTTTCTACCCAGCGAATTGGAGAAGAATGTGGCCGCTCTCCGTTACCGGGATGACAGGGGTGTGGAGAAAGATCTGGTCAGTGAGTCCGATGTCTACTACCAAGGCCGGCAGCAACGGATCATCTCAGAGGATATACCGGGCAACGGGCCCTGTGCCCTGTTTCTGGGCTTGATTCTGGCTGCGGCGGCGGTCTTGTTGGGGTACCGGGCCAGACTGGGGGGAAAACGAGCTTGGACGCTGTACGGGATCTACAGCTCTGTTTTGGGTTTTGTCTTAGGTTTACCGGGTATCGCGCTTTTCTTCATGAGTATCTTCACCGATCATACGGTAACCTACGCGAATGAAAACCTTTTTTTAGTCAATCCTCTTACATTTCTGGCCGTCCCCTTTGGTCTGATTGCCGCCGCCAGCGGAAGAAAACGCGGGCGGCGCTTGCTGCAATTGCTCTGGTTCGCCCTGGCCGGTCTGGCCGTAGCATATTTACTGTTGAAGCTTCTACCTGCTTTGGATCAGCGCAACGGGTTGGCCCTGGCCATGGTACTGCCCGTGTTGCTCGGTTTTGCCGCCGCAGCCTGGCTCTCGTGGAAAAGTGCTTCTATTCCTTCAGCCAGCTCTTCCAGATCTCCGGCTGAAGGCCGATGCTGACCTCTTTGCCGCAGCGCACGATCGGGGTTCTCAGGAGGGAAGGATTCTTCAAAGCCTCTTGTACGGGATCGTAGATCATGTAGGCCAGACCCGCCTTGGCAAAAGCCTTGGAATCTCTGTCGAGAAGATCTTCCGGATCCAGCCTGCGGCAGATGTTCTGAAGCTCTCCCTCGCTAAGAGGGCGCTCGTTCAGATCGACGAAGTAGGCCTGAATCCCCCGCTCGCGGAAGAATCGATCCGCTTTCCGGGTATCCCGGCATTTCTTAGTGCCAATGATCTGGATCGTCGGGACCATCAGAAGGGGACTCTATACCCCGGTGGCGGGTGGCTCGTCCTTGTAGGTTTCCTTGATCTTTACGAAGTCATCCAGATTGTCTAGGAAGACTTTTACCAGCTTTGGATCGAATTGATGACCCTTTTCCGCTTTGAAGAGCTTGACGATACGATCCAGCTCCCAGGCGGGTTTGTAGACCCGCGCGTTGCCGAGGGCGTCGAAAACATCCGACATGGCGGTGATCCTTCCGTAGATATGGATGTCCTCGCCCTTCTTTCCGTTCGGATATCCTTCTCCGTTCCACTTCTCGTGATGCTCATTGGCGATGATCGCCGCGGATTTCAACAGGCGCCGTTCGGAATGCTTGAGGGTTTCGTATCCCAGAGTGGTGTGTGTTTTCATGGTTTCCCACTCGTCGGGGGTTAACTTGCCCGGTTTGAGCAAGATGGAATCGGGAATGGCGATCTTGCCGATGTCGTGCATAGGGGCGGCCAGCTTGAGAAGCTCAGCTTCATCCTCGCTCATCCCGTACTTCACGGCAAACAAGCGGGAGAACTCCGCCACCCGTTTGACGTGATAGCCGGTTTCCTTGGAGCGCAACTCCCCGAACTCGGCGAAGGTGAAAATAGTCTCTCGCTGGGTGGCCTCTATCTCCTCCTGGAGCATGGCGGCATCGAGGGCCTTGCCCGTGTAGGTGGCGGCAAGCAACAGATGTTCCAGATCCTGTTCGCTGAACTTCTCCGGTTCCGGCATCTTGTTGATTGCCTGGAACACGCCGATGATCTTTCCCTCCCCATCGTTAATGGGAAGGCCCAGGATATTGCGGGTGTGATAGCCGGTTTTCTTGTCGACGTCCTTGTCGAAGCGATTGTCGTTGTAGGGATCATTGATGATGAGAGATTCACCGGTCATAGCCACACAACCGGCGATCCCGGCACTGCAGGGGATGGTAATTCGATCCACTCCGTGGGCCACCTTGCTCCACAGCTCCTCGGTTTTTCGGTTGAGCAGCCACACGGTGCAGCGGTCGGCGCTGATCAGGTCCCGACCCATGTCGGCCAGGAGAATCAACAGTTTGTCGATATCTCTCTCGTCGGCGATGCGGCCGACGTAGGAAAAGATCGTCCGCAGCAGCTCATCGGGAGATGCAGTCAACGGGTTTTTTTTCGGATCTTTGACCATACGTTATCGCAGAACTATAAATCCAAAAGAACAAGATTTCAAGGCTCTACTATGGATTATCGGTTTGCGGCCATCAGGATTTAACGATCATGACCACGGCGAATACGGTCAAGAGGATCAGCACAATTCTCCGGAACCAGAGGTCCGACAGCCTGTGGAAGAGCAATATCCCGGCAATGGTTCCAACAGCGACGAAAGGACTGTAGTACAGCAGAGTACGCCAAAGCTCCCCGGTAAGCAGGCCGGATATGTAGAAGATAGGGATCTTGTACAGAATTAACAGGACGAAGAATACCTGCATTGTGGCTTTGAATCCCTTTTTGCCAAGGTTCAGGGAATCGCAATACATGATAACCGGAGGGCCGCCGGCGCTTAGAGCCCCGCTGATAATGCCGCCTATAAGTCCGGCAAGATATCCCCAGCGCCGGTCCATATGAAAATGAACCCTGTTTTGAACGATCAGGGCGAAACCAACGTAGCTGAGGATGAAACCCGCCAGGATCTTCAACAGCAATCCCTCGGGCAGGTTGACCAAGCCGTATACCCCGATGGGGACGCCCAGGGCGGTTCCGGCGAGCAGCGAACCCAGGGCGGGCCAGGCAATGTGCTTGCGCAGGGGAATCGTCAGGCTGGCAAAGATCGCCAGACCGCAAAAACTGACAAAGGCATTGGCCAGCTTGATGCCGATGAGAAGGGGTAGCAAAGACATGGCGATCAGCCCGAAGCCGAAGCCGCTCAGCCCGGAGATAAAAGAGGCAGCCAAAGTGGTTGCGGCGATGATCCAGAACATGATTGGGGAGTTTAAGGGTGCCGCGACTTCTATACGGCGATGGCTTTAGCGTTTGCCAGAAGGTGCTCTTCCGCTTCTACGGACCAAAGGCCGTTGTGGGCGTCGACGATCTCTGCCAGCTCGGCGAGCAGGGGATCCTGGGCTCCTCTTTGCTTGAACTCATCGATCGCTGTCAGCTCCATCTCGATATTGGTATAGATCAACTTCTTGCCGCCGGGAATTTCCGGTAGATTCAGCGTCGTTTCGACCACCGCGTTTAGGCCGCCGATGTGGGTCACCATCATGGCCGGATTCACTTTTCCCGCCGACATAAGCGCCAGGGCTTCGATCATATCATCCGTGTTTCCGCCGGTCGTGCCGACCACATGGGTGGCGCTGTAGTGGATGTTGTAGAAGTTCACTCGGGCGGCGAACGCGGCATCGGTAGGACCGGCAAAGAAATTCAGGCAGCCGTTGTTCCCCAAGATCCGGTCGCCCGTTTCCACCACCGCTGTGATCGGCGCGAAGACGAATACATCGTCGAACCCTTGACCTCCGTTGAGCTCGATAAGATGTCCGGGTACGTCCTCTATCTCTCGGGTATTGCTGTAGATCAGGTTGACTCCCTCTTCAGCGACTTTCTCGGGTGGGAAGAAGGTCGCAGCCCGGGAAAGTCGCTTGTCGTCGATATCCGTTACCAAAATGAGGCTCGGTTTCCGGCCGGCGTGCAGCGCATAGTCCAGGGTGCCCAAACCCATAGGTCCGGCGGCGGCCAACAGGGCTAGAGATCCCCTCTCCCGTATTCCCATCTCGTGGGTGTAGGATCCCTGTTCGTTGTGAAAGGAGGCGTGAAAGGCTCCGGCGATGCAGGACACAGGCTCCGACAGGGAGGCTGGAAAGTAGCCCTGCCCGCTGAAAGGCAGCAGACAGTTCATCTCCATGACCTCGTTTGGGATGATAATGTAGGTGGCATCCCCCCCGATGTAGCGAAAGGAGTAGCCCGGCGCATCCAGACTTCCCTTATAGTTCAAGGCCGGTTGGATCGAGAACTTCATGTCCGGTTTGAATTTGTCCCGCCATTTCTTGCCCACCTCCACGAGTCTGCCGGACATCTCGTGGCCCACGATTGTCGGGTTCTTGTCGATGTCGTTGGGGACACGTTTGTGATCCGCCCCCTGCTTGGCCGCTTTATAACTGGACATACAGATGGAATCCGAGATCACCTGGGCTAGAATCTCGTTGTCCTTGATCGGAGGGAGCTCGAACTCCTCGAGGCGCAGGTCATCTTTTCCATACAATCGCACAGCCGATGTCTTCATCCTTGTTCTCCGTTTCTACTTCAACATGATTTGCCCACCGGTCACCGGCAGAGCTTGTCCGGTTTCGTAAGTCTGATTCACAATATACAGAAGAGCCCGAGCTACGTCTTCTACGCGGCAACCTCGCTTCATCGGTACTTTGCTCTCGTAGAAGCGCCGTACCTCTTCGATGCTCCGAGCACCGGGAACCTTTCCCGTTCGCAGGTACTGAACGAATAGACCGTGTTTTGGGTCGGACCACAGCGGGCCGTCGAAGAAGTTGCCCGGACAGATCGCGTTTACCTTGATGTTGAACTGTACCAGCTCCAGGGCGAAGCTTTGGGTCAGCCCGATCCCGCCGAACTTGCTGCCCGCATAGGCAAAGTTTTTGTTGCTGCCGCTCAATCCGGATTTCGAATTGATCTGTACGATGTCCATGAAGTAATCGCTTCGGAAGCGATGCTGGATCTTCATCGTCTGGGAGGCAAACTTGCAGCAGAGAAAGAAGCCCGTATAGTTGACCCGGTTTACGAACTCGAAGCTCTGCAAATCCAGCTCCTCCAGGCTTCCCGCCTTGAGCACACCCGCGTTGCTGACCAGCAGATCCAAACCACCGTAGTTCAACACGGTTTCCCTGATCATTTCGCCTACGGATATTTCGTCGCTCACGTCCACTGCCCGTACCAGGCAGCGACCATGGCCGAACTGTTGCTGTAACTCGCGGGCACGCTCGTCGGCCAGAGGGGCATTGAGATCCGCGATCACCACGTAGGCTCCCTCCCGAAGCAGGGATTCGGCGAGACCTGAGCCAAAGCCTTGAGCCGCGCCGGTGACCAGAGCGATTCTCTCGGCGACAGAACCGGAGTCTGCCGGCTTCAGACGGGCCAGTGGTGAACGTGCGAACCCGTTGCCCACCCGTTTACGGAACGCCTCGACTTCCCAGTTCTTGATAAACTCGACTTGATCCGGGGGAAGGGACCGGAGTCCTCCAAAGGATTGACTGTACACGGCGACCTTGACCGCGTCGAGGAATACGGCAAGAGCGATGTCGGCCTTTTTCTTTGAATTCCCCCAGGCGAACACTCCCAACTTTTCCACGCAAACAATAATCGGGGCAAAGCCGTTTCTGCTGCGGTACTCCCCGATCGCTTCCCGTATCCGCCGATATTGTTGTTCAAGGCGTTCCTGCGCCGGGATGAACAGCGGCTCATGATTACAGTACACGATGTGATCCGGTGTGATAGAGGTCGACACATTGTTGAAAGCCGCCTTGCTTTTCAGGAAGGAAGAGACAGCGGGACTGAGGTGAAAAACAAGGATCGACCCCCCATGATCACCCATCAGCAGCATACGGATCGCCGGGGCCAGCCGAGCGGCCCGGTGGCGATCAGCCTCCATGGGGGTGAAGTCGGGAATCTCCTCGATGTGCTTCCTGATTGTCTCGAGCACCGAATCCGTTTTGGAACGAATATCCTCGAAGCTCTCCCCGGATACACACAGTCCATGGTTTTGGAACAGGAGAATCTCCGGATCCCGGTTGTGCTTCTCCCGATAGGCGAGAACTTCTGTTCTGGTAGTGGCGGCCAGGATGTAGCCTGGATTTACGGTGGGGATCCACAGCACCTCGCCGGCAAACAACTTGCGAGCTCCTCGCTCGCCGTCCTTACTGCAGGTCAAGGCATTGATCAAAGACGGATGAGTGTGGACCACGAAGGGTTTCTTGAACAGGTCGTGGAGCATCGTCTCCACACTGGGACGCTTCGCTTGCTCCCCGTGTTCCCGCGCTGCCAGTAGATCTTCCAGGACCTGGGCCTCCCGCTGTGTTGGATCCTCCGAGTACTTTTTGTCCCACATCCCTGCCAGCATGTTCCGGCGTAGCTTGACAAATCCCTCCCCGTCGATATGGGCCAGCTCCACGCCGGACGCTTTGATATACAGGTGCTTCTCTGTTTTGTAAGAGGTGTTTCCTCCCCCGGCGAGGACATACTCGGCATCTGAGCCGTAGTGATGGGAGATAGATAGGAGGACCTTCAGATTTTTCTTATTCATTTTCTGCGTTCCGATGAGGAATCCCAATTATAGCAACCCGATTTTGTTACCTCAAGATCGCTGGTTGTTATTTTCTTGAGAGTTTATGAAGACATCGACAAGCAGTTATGATCTGCACTGAGCCGCCTTGAATCCAAATCCTCCTGCCGGTAGAATTGCTCTTACTCACAAAATTCGTGGAGTGTACAATGACAGCGCAGGAAAACCAACTTTCCCTCCTAGTCGTCGGAAGCGTGAACATGGATCTGGTAATGCAGCTGGACAGAGCCCCGAAGGGAGGGGAGACCCTCCTGGGGGATCAGTACAGCTATGTTCCCGGCGGTAAAGGCGCCAACCAGGCGGTAGCGGCGGCCCGGCTGGGTATGAACGTGACCTTCGTCGGGCGGATTGGGGCGGATTCTCACGGACCAGTGTTGAGGGATTGTCTGAATCGAGAGGGAATAGGCACGCAATTCCTGCTGGAAGATTCAAACGAGCAAACGGGATTTGCCGCTATCCTGGTGGAATCGGACGGTCAGAATCGCATCGTTGTGTTCCCTGGAGCAAATATGGCGATTCGGGAGCAAGACGTGGCCGCGGCTTTTTCAGGAACCTTCGCAGCGGTAATGATCAATCTGGAAATACCCCAGAGCATCGTCCTGGAGGTGTGCAGGTTAGCACAGGAAAAGGATCTGCCCATCATTCTCGATGCGGGCCCGGTTCGGGATCTGGATTTTTCCCTTCTTCACGGATTGGAGATCATCAGCCCGAATGAGACGGAAACCCAGGCGATCACGGGAATCGAGTGCTGCGACGTCGATGAATCGGCTAAAGCGGCTCGTCGTCTGGTGGAGATCGCTCCAAGCCGTTATGCGGTTATCAAGCTCGGTGGACGGGGGGCGTTGATCTATGACAGTGAACGGGACAGTTCGGAGTATATAGGCGGTTATGCCGTAGACACTGTGGACAGCACCGCCGCCGGTGATGCTTTCACCGCAGCCCTGACGGCTCACTACCTGCGCCACCGGGATTTGGTACAAGCGGTGCGTTATGCCAACGCCGCCGGAGCGGTGGCGGTGACTCGCCTCGGGGCTCAACCGTCCCTGCCGACTGAACAGCAGGTGCGTCAGTTCATCCGGCGGCAGGGATTGGGGATTCTGGATGGCTGATTCGCGGGCAGGCGCGGGGCGGGCATTGCGGCTTCTTGCCGGACTTCCGGGTGTGGTGGCTGTAGCGTCGGTTCAGCGGGAAGTCGTGAGACAGGTCGTAGAGCTGGAGAACCGTTACGAGCAGGGAGCGTTGGTCCCCTTGAAAAATCTGGGCGTTCGAATCGCACTGGAGAGGCAGATCACCGTTGCCCTGCTCAAGGACAAAATCTTCAGAGAGCCGCCGGAACCCACGGTATACCTCGTGGAGGAAGTGCAGCCGGAGGAGAGAATTGATCGGCGATGTATTACGGTGGAGGGAACTGCCTACCGGATTGTGGGCGAGGAGGTTCTGGCCTCTCGTCAACCCTATGGAGAAAAAACCATATCCCTGGGGGATTCCTTTGTCATCTTTCCCGACCGCCGGGCAAGTGGCAATACCCCGTCGTATTTTATCGTACCGCCCCTCGGTTTCCCCGAGTTGGAGGAAGTCCAGGATGGGCTGGGGATAGGCGAGATCCTGTCCATCAGCCCCTCAGCCCAGGCCGACGACTGCCTGCGGGAAGCCTGTGGTTTTTCCTCCGACCCTTCCCTGGCCACGCTGCTGGTGGCATTCAACCTGGTAGAACAGCCTGCAGGGAAGCCTTGATCCGTTTGGCCGGGGTTTTACACACAATCTGAATTATGTCATAGTATTCCATGAGCCCAACGGTTTTCCGGTACAAGGAATACCGATTTTATTTCTTTTCGCGAGAGGAAGAGAGAATTCATGTGCATGTGTACTGCGGTGATGGGGAAGCGAAGTTTTGGGTGGAACCACAAGTCTCTGTTGCCAGGAATTATGGACTTTCAATCCCGCAGATCGCCGAACTGACCACTATTGTGAAGGATCATAAGGATGAAATCACAGACGCTTGGGGAAAACATTTCAGACGTTGAGATTCTCAGCATCGAAAATAACGGGTTATGGTTATATGCAAAGGGAAAAGAATATTTTTTACCACATGATGATTTTCCTTGGTTCAAAGAAGCACGTGTAATTGATATATTGAATGTCGAATTGCTCCATGAGTTCCACTTGCACTGGCCATCCCTAGATGTGGATCTTGATTTGAAGTCTTTAGAAGATTTGAGCAGTACACCTTTGCTCTACCATTAGATTAGATTCTTAGCTCCGACTCTTCCCTGGCCACGCTGCTGGTGGCATTCGACCTGGTAGAACTACCTACAGGGAAGCCTTGATCCGTTTGGCTACCCGGCTATAGGCGTCCGCTACAGTGGAGAGATCCGCCTCGGTGTGGGCCGTAGAGATCGAACCTAGTCCGTGAATCACGTGGAGATCCTCGAGCAGCAAGCCCAGCTGCAAGACCTGATTGGAGAGAACGACGTCGCAGATGTGGGGATTGAGGGTATCTTCCGGTCCCTTGCAGAGGTGGTCCTCTTCGTAGGGAAAGACCACTGTGCTGACCGAGCCGTCCGGGAGGGTCCCCTGGCCGACGCCGGTGCAGCGGGCATAGATCCCTTCAGCGGCGAAAGCCTTCTCTACGGTACTGCGGATTTTTCCGGCCAAACCATTGATATAGGGATAGATTTCCTTCTCGTTTTCCGACAAGAACCTCAACATTGTCTTAGCCGCCAGCAGACAGGCCGGATGGCCCGAATAGGTTCCGCCTGAGAAGCGGACGCTGCCGGATCTGCCGGCCAGCTCCATGATATCTCGACAGCCCACCACAGCGGCAAGAGGCATCCCGCCGCCGATGATCTTGGCCAGCGTAGCCAGATCGGGCTGTACGTTGTACAGTTGGCCGAAAAGCCCCGCGTGGAAACGGAACCCGGAGATCACCTCGTCGAAGATGAGCACAGCCCCGTGCTTTCGCGTCAGCTCCCTCGCTGCTTCAAGATACTCCCGATCGGCGGGGATGCATCCCCCCGCACCGATAAAGGGTTCGAGGATGAAACAGGCCACCTCGGAACCGAAGCGCTTGAAATGATCCTCGAGCATATCCGGATCATTGAAGCGGGTGACTACCACCTCCTCCTCGATGGCCACGGGCAAACCTTTGGTGTCGCTGAACTGAAAATGATTCTTCCCCTGCTGTTTCGTTGGATTGTTGTTGTGGTACTCGATGCCCACCAATCCCCACGGCTGTGCCCCGTGCCAGCCGCCGCCGATCTTCATCACCCGATCCCGCCCTGTGAAAGCCCGGGCCAGGAGGATAGCGTACATCGTGGCCAGAGAGCCGCTGGTGGTGAAGCGAACCCGGTCCATTCCGGTCTGCCGGCAGAGAATCTCCGCCGTTTCGATCTGAAAACCTTCGACGAAACCGGTCTGAAGACCTTCTCCGGAGGAGAAATACTCACGGAGGGCTTCCGTCACCACCGGCGGGTTGTGACCGAGGATATTGGCGTGGTGTCCCTGCCAGAAATCGAGAACGCTGTGTCCGTCTTCATCGGTGATCCTTGATCCTCGGGCGCTGCGGATTCTCGGCGGGAAGGGTTTGATTAAGCGCAGGCTGTGACTTCCTCCGTCGATCAGGGTCTTTTGGGCCTGCCCATGAAGTGAAGCAGAAGCGGGGAAGCGGCGTTCATACTCCGCACTCAATTCTGCCAGAAGCTTGCCGTAATTTCTCTGTTTCATTATCCCTCCATCCTGTTTCGAGGCTGACTATAGGTTGAAAGGCCGCGGTTGATCAAGCGGTGCGACTATTGCCTTGTAATCCTGGACAACTTCCAGTGACACGAGTATGATGCGGTTGGAACGGCAGATCCGTTGAATTAAAGCGATAAGAAGAAGGCAGAAGGGCTGATGGCAAAATACATTGCCGTAGACCTGGGCGCCGAGAGCGGCCGGGTTATCGTCGGGGATGTCCGTCAGATCGACGTTGTCTATCGATTTGCGAATCAGCCGGTTCGGATCGGGGACAGCATCTTCTGGGATGTCCTGAACATCTTCGCAGAAATCAAGAAGGGCCTTAAACAAGCCTTCGACCGCTACCCGGGTCAGATACGGAGTATAGGGTTGGACACCTGGGGGGTGGACTACGCTCTTCTTGATCGGCAGGGAGAGCTGATCGGAAGCGTGTACCACTACCGGGATCCCCGCACCGATGGCGTGCCTGATCAGGTGTTCTCCCTCATTTCCAAACGGGAGATCTATGAGGAAACCGGGATCCAGTACTTGCAGATCAACACGATCCATCAACTCTACGCGCACAAGAAGAACAAGCCGGGGCTGGTGGATCAAGCCTGCTACCTGATGACCCTGCCAAACCTGCTTCATTACTGGCTCACGGGGGTAATCCGAAACGAATACTCTCACATTTCAACATCACAGCTGTACAATCCGCGCAAGCGGGATTGGTCCTGGCGGATAATCGATGCGCTGGGGTTCAACAGGAATTGGTTTGGTGAAATCGTGGCCTCAGGAACCCGGCTGGGCAGGCTTCTTCCCCACGTAGCCGAGGAGATCGGAGCCACCCAAGACGTGGTTGTGGTCGCCTCGGCGACTCACGATACAGCCTGCGCCGTGGCGGCGATACCCGCCCCGCCTGATTCCAACTATGCCTACATCAGCTCCGGAACCTGGTCTCTGCTGGGAATCGAGACGCCCGAACCGATCATCAACGAGAAGAGCTATACGTACAATTTCACAAACGAGGGAGCGGCAGAAGGAGGTATTCGTTTTCTCAAGAATATCATTGGTCTGTGGATCGTCCAGGAGTGCAAACGGTGCTGGGATCAACAGAATCGGGAGTATAGCTACGCAGAGCTCGCCGATCTGGCCAGAGAATTCGGCCCGGCAGAATTCAGTATCGATGCCAACGATCCACGCTTCCTCAAACCGGGGCTCATCGACGACAGCATGCCCGACCGGATTCGCAGCTTTTGCCGGGAGCGGGGACAGAGACAGCCGGAGAGTCCGGCGGAGATCGTCCGGGGGGTTCTGCAGAGTCTGGCCGGGCTGTATGCCGAATCCATCGAGGAGCTTGAGGATGTGACCGGCCAGTCCGTCGCGCAGCTGCACATCATCGGCGGGGGAAGTCAGAACACTCTTCTCTGCGAGCTCACCGCCGCGGCGGCGGGAATACCGGTATACGCCGGTCCGGTCGAGGCCACGGCCATCGGGAACATCCTTGTTCAAGCTATCAGCATGGGTGAAATCGAGTCGATCGAAAAGGGGAGGGAACTGATTCGAGAGTTCCACCCGATTCAAGAATTCTGAGGGTTGTATTTCCCCCCTCGATAACCGGCAAGCCAGATTCCTCATATATTTCACTCGATGTACCTGCTGTAAAGATCCAATCCATCCAAATAATCTTCAATCTTTATAGTACCAATTTAAATTATAAAACATTAAAATTGGATTGGATGGACTATATAAATAACAGATTGGATCTTTCCTTCTCACTCGAATGCCCGTAAAATAAACGAGGTCAGCTCATGATAGTAAACCTAAACCGGAACAGCAAAAATCCTCTCTACCTGCAGCTCAAGCAGAAGATTACGGCCCTCATTGCGGAAAGGCTGTTGCTTCCCGGGAGTAAGCTGCCGACCACTCGGGATCTGGCGGTGTCCCTCGGTGTCAGTAGAAACACGGTAGTGCAGGCCTATCAGGAGTTGGAAGTAGATGGCTTGATCACCTCACAGGTGGGTCGTGGGACTTTTATTTCCCTGTACCCACCCGCCGGTATGCCTGCCTCCGAGCGAAACGAGCAAACGTACATGAACTATGAGGGACTGTTCTCCTTCGGCTGGACACGCGTGAACGCCGATTTATTATCTGTTTTCGAGCAACTGGCGCGACCTCAAGCCAAGAGTCCTTATATCGACATGGCTTCGGATCAACCTAATCCCAGTCTATTACCGGTGGAGGAGTTCGGGGAGTGCCTGCAATCCGCTGTTCGGCGCTACGGCGGGCGGTTGCTCACCACTGGATCCACCTGTGGATTCGAGCCTCTCCTTGAGTATCTGCCTACCCTGCTTGCCCGCCGTAACGTTATTTGCCGGCCGGAAAATCTGATGGTGGTGAGCGGGCTCCAGCAGGCTTTGAGCCTGATCGGCCGCCTGTTCATCGATCCGGGAGACACGGTGCTGCTGCAGCATCTCACCTATCCAGGCGCTCTAGGGGTGTTCCGGTCTCTGCAGGGCAGCTGTATCGGCATCACCATGGACGACGAGGGTCTGCGCATCGATGTCCTGGAACGTATTCTCAGACATCGAAAACCAAAGCTTCTTTACATTGTTCCCACGTTTCATAATCCCACTGGGACAATCCTTGCTGCGCAGCGACGCCTGCAGCTGGTGGAGTTGGCCAGAGTCAATAGTTTCCTTATTGTCGAGGATGACTACGCCCATGATCTTGCCTTCGACGGCAGGGAGGCCTTTCCGCTTAAATCCTGGGATACCACGGGGGGGATCATTCATCTGGGCAGCTTCTCCGAAAGCCTGTTTCCCGGTATCCGCTTGAGCTGGATAGTAGCGGCGAAACCGATCATCGAGCGGCTTGCCCTGCTCAAACAGAGTTCCGATCTGTATACCAACCGAATCCTGCAGGGAGCCCTGCTCGAGTTTTGCCGTAAGGGCTGCTACGACAAGGAGCTCAAGCGCAAGAGGCAGGTGTATGCCCGAAGATGCGATTCTCTGGTCGAAGCCATGACACAATATTTCCCGGATGAGGTGACATGGCGCAAACCAAGGGGAGGGCTTTATCAGTGGGTGGATATTCCCGACAGCCTCGACGCCTTTGCCCTGCTTCTGAGGACCCGTGAGAGGGGAGTTGTATTTACCCCGTCCCGGATGTTTGCAGTGGAAGAATGGAGCCGTGGAGGATTTCGCATGGGATTCACTGCTCCAGATGAAGAACAGATCTGTGAAGGAGTGCGGATCATAGGAGAAACATTGCAGGATATGCTTAGTTCGACGGATTAGGAGGTTTAGAATGGAAAAATCCACATTTACCACCAAGAAAGGCTTGGCCCAGATGCTCAAAGGCGGGGTCATCATGGATGTGGTTACAGCGGAGCACGCCCGGATAGCGGAAGAGGCAGGGGCAGTAGCGGTGATGGCTTTGGAGCGAGTACCGGCAGATATCAGGGCTGAGGGCGGGGTGGCCAGAATGAGTGATCCCGCGCTCATCCAGGAGATCATGGATGCGGTCACAATTCCGGTGATGGCCAAGGTACGCATCGGTCACTTTGTTGAGGCTCAGATTCTCGAATCCCTCGGGGTGGATTATATCGATGAGAGCGAAGTTCTGACCCCGGCAGATGAGGCGCATCATATCGATAAACGGTTGTTCAAGGTTCCTTTTGTCTGCGGCGCCAGAGATTTAGGCGAAGTCCTGCGGCGAATTGCCGAGGGAGCAGCCATGATCCGCACCAAAGGGGAAGCCGGAACCGGAAACATCGTGGAAGCGGTACGGCATATGCGGGCCGTGACGGATGCGATCCGGAGGTTGTCAAGCATGGATCGCTCCGAATTGATGAGTGAGGCCAAAAGCCTCGAAGCGCCCTACGAGTTGGTGGTGAATGTCGCCGAAACAGGCAGGCTTTCCGTGGTCAACTTTGCCGCCGGAGGAATCGCCACACCGGCTGATGCTGCGCTCATGATGCAGCTCGGCGCCGAGGGTGTTTTTGTGGGTTCCGGTATCTTCAAGTCCGAGAACCCGGCACGCCGGGCACAAGCCATCGTCGAAGCGGTGACCCATTTCCAGGAGCCGGGGATTCTATCCGAGGTATCGAAGGGGCTCGGGCGGGCGATGCCGGGGATCGAGCTGACAACCCTGACCGAACAAGAGCGGCTGGCTGTGCGGGGCTGGTGATGCGTGTAGCTCATGCGGTGGGGGTTTTAGCTCTCCAGGGAGCCTTTGCCGAGCACGCCGATATGCTTCGACAGTTGAAGGCGGAGCCGAAACTCGTCCGGCACCCGGACGAGCTGGATGAATTGGACGGCCTGATCTTTCCTGGTGGCGAGAGCACCGCGATCGGCCTGCTTCTGCACCGGTACGGATTTGGGCAGCCACTGCTTCGCATGGCCCGTATGGGTATACCGATCTTCGGGACCTGTGCCGGGATGATCCTTTTAGCCCGGGAACTAAGCGGACCGGCGAATTCGCTGGACGAAATCGGATCTCTCGGCGTTATGGATGTCGTGGTTCGGCGTAATGCCTTCGGCAGGCAGCTGGACAGTTTTGAAACGGATCTTCGCATTCCAGCGGTCGGGGAGAAGCCTTTTGGAGCAGTTTTTATCCGAGCTCCCGTTATTGTGAAGGCTGGAAGGAATGTGAAAATCCTATCAGAGCTTTCAGGATACGGCGGCGTGGCGGCTGAGCAGGGAAATCTGCTGGTGACTGCATTTCATCCCGAACTGACGACAGATACGAGAGTGCACAAGTACTTTTTGCAGAGGATTCTGATGTGGAAAACTGGTGGGTAATCCGGCAGCAGTGGGAAAGTTATTCACTAATAAAGTTCCACTGCCTTGAATCCTGAGCATTGAAGCGTTGTCCGATTGTACTGTAATACTCGATCCGCTGCTCCAATGTCGGGTATTTTTCGATCGTCTCCCGACTGAACATGCCCCGGCTTGGATCCCGGCTCGCCGCCATTTCATGCCCGATCAGAGCCCAGGTTGAGTCGATCAGGTGATGGAACTGGCCCTGGCGGATCTCCGGACAGGAGAAGGACTGCCGGGGCGAGTTGATATCCACACCGCTGATCTCAAACAGGGAGTGCTTCCTGCACAGGGTTTGTACCCGCTGCAGTTGCTCCGGGGCGTTTCGGTTGGGCATGTAGGTTACGGCCCTAAACCCGAGCACGGTCAAAACCTCGAACAGCTCTTCCAGGTAATCGTCTTCGAACTTCTGGGCTTTTTTGTCCCCCGTGACGGATTCTTTGATATCCCCGAGATAGGCATAGGCTGAGATGGCGCCGATTCTGTCACAGAAGGCCAGAACTTCCTGCACGCCGGGACATTCCTTCGAGGCATCTACGTAGAAGCTGCTCACCAGATCGCTCTTCAGAGCCCCCAGCAGATCGAATGGATAGTAGGGGTTGGTGCTGTCGGCGAGAAGATTCCGCACTCTATCGCTGATATTCATTCCGAACCTGTTTCGGAGAAAGGTCGGCAAAGCCGGGCTCTTTCCAAATCTCAGGATCAATCGATTCGCCAGGGCCAAGAGGATATGGCGCTCGGTGATGCTTCCTCCTTCGTGGCTCATGGACAGAGGAACCACGTCCCTGTGGAAATCCAGGGTAAGATCGGGTTCCACAACAACAGTGTTCAATCTCTCCACCATCTGCCGGTTGCGCTCGTTTCTCGCTTTCAGATAGGGTGCGAAGTAGGTGGCCACGGCTTCGATCTGGGAATGGGGGATTCCGTGAAGCGCTATGTAGGCATTCGAGAGCTGGTCCGGGTTGTTGATTCGCCTGCCGGCGAGGGCTGTGGAAGAAAAATCGCAGCGGCATTCCACCCCGATCGTGGTGGCCAGACCGATCCTCTCTCCCGCCTCTATGAACTCTTCGGCTCCGGAGATCGAATCGTGATCCATGATTCCAGCGGTTCTCAAGCCTGCCATATAGCTCATCCAGACGGCCTTGGCCGGCGAGTAGGGGGAGAAGGAGTAGATAGTGTGGATGTGATTGTTCACCTCTTCCCCCGGTCGAGGAGCCGCGATCGTCCCGGTTTTGGCAGCCCGGCTCAGCTGCGATAACGCCTCGAGTCGTTTCTCGCGCCGTGGGTGATTGAGCTGCTGGATCGACGATTGTATGTTCATGGAAACGCCGTTAGGATAGCACAAACTCGGGTCTGGGAGTAGTATGATCGATCCTGGGACGGCAAAATCCGGCTCTTCGGATCCTCAGCGCTCGGTCGACAACGCAGCGGTTGACATACCTTGAGCAAATCGCTAATATTAGAACGATATATATAGATATATATATAAAGGAAATACTGTATAAAAAAACAAATATTCTGGAGGGATTAGCGATACGATGAAACGATTTAAAGAGGGATTGCTGTCCGGCAAAGATTTTGTGGCCACGTGCGAGCTGGTGCCGGGAAGGGGTCATACCGGCATGGGAATCGACAATATCATGAAGTTCGCCGAAGAGGCGAAGGACAGCAAATACATCTATGGATTGAGCCTGACCGACAACGCAGGCGGGAACCCCGCACTGTGCGCGGATATCCTGGGACCGGAAATCCAGTCGATAGGGCCGGATCTTCTTGTCCATTTCTCCTGCAAGGACATGAACCGCAACATGATCGAGGCCCGTGCTTACGCGCTCAAGCGAGCCGGGGTGACCAATCTGCTGGTGATCACGGGGGACTACCCGATCTCAGGAGCCTTCGGGCTGCCCAAACCTGTATTCGACATCGATTCGGTGATTGCTCTACACTACCTGCGGCAGATGAATGAAGGTCTGGAAGTGGACAGCGGACGAAAGGTCCTCAAGCTCGATCCCACCGATTTTTTTCTCGGCGCCGTGGCCTCTGCCTTCAAAGCTACGGAAGCCTCGGCGTATATGCAGTACTGCAAGATGGAAAAAAAGATACGCGCCGGGGCCCATTTCATCGTCACCCAGCTCGGATACGATTCCCGCAAATTCGCCGGGTTCTATCAATATGTGCGCCGGATCCTCGGGCTGAGCATCCCGTTGATCGGCAGTGTATACGTGCTTTCAGCGGGGGCGGCTCGCTTCATGGCCAGCGGTGAGGTGCCGGGATGTTATGTAAGCGATCGGTTGGTCAGCGTGCTTCAAGAGGAGGCGAAGGCCGAGGACAAGGGCAAGTCGGATAGACTGACCCGGGCTGCCAGACAGATCGCTATACTGAAAGGATTGGGATACAACGGAGCCCACATCGAGGGTCTGAATCTGAAGTTCGCCGACGTGACCACCATCATGGAACGTTCCGAACAGATCGGCGAGAATTGGCGGGATCACCTCGAGGAGCTGGACTTCTCGCCGAAGAACAGCTTTTTCATGTTCGAAGGGGGAGAGGACCTCGCTTTCGCGAAAAACGGCGGGGAACCGAAGCTCAGGGTGACGCGAAGAAAGGCAATCGCCTCGCCCAAGTTCTGGATGATGCGCCTGGCCCACAAGCTGTTCTTCATCGAGGGAACCCTTGGCTACAAGGTGATGCGGGCCTTTGCGAAATCTGTGGAAAAAGGACGCCTGCGCTACAAGGTTTTCCAGGCCTTGGAGCACGTAACCAAGAGAGCCCTCTTCGACTGCAGGGAGTGCGATGATTGCGCCCTGTTCGAGATGTACTACCTCTGCCCGGAATCGCGATGCCCCAAGGGACAGCGGATCGGTCCCTGCGGCGGGAGCCGGATCAACGGGAACTGCGAAGTTTTCGACGACAGACCCTGCATCTGGGAGCTGGTGTACTGGCGGGCCAAGAGCCGCAAGGAGCTGGACAATCTGCGGTACGTCATCAATCCCCGCAACTGGAAGCTCTACGAGACCTCCTCCTGGGTGAACTACTTCCTCAAGCAGGATCACTCGGGAAATCATCTCGGAGTGCCGACGGAGATCCCAAGAACCTGAATATTTGGTCTGAGACCTTTGCAAATTTGTCTCAAGATTGAAACCCGTGAAAAAATTCTTGACAAACCATGTAAAGTACTCTAAACTGAAGTATCCAAGAGAAATTGTCATATATTTGGAAAAGGACCTTGTTGATCAGGGTACTACGAGAAGTGAGGAGGAAATTGATGATCAAAACAGGTTCGGGTGTTCTTCGTCTGCTGCTCCTACTCGGAGCTTTCCTCTTGGTTTCTTTGGCCGTAACAGCTGAAGGCACCATGGAAGAGAGCTGGGCACGCCAGGATTTTGACAATTCCTGCGCCGCCTGCCACGGAACCACGCCGGAGTATCCCCTTTTGGGTGCCAGACTGGGCTACGATACCTCGGGGCATAAGAACAACGACAACTCCTACTACGCCAACGCAGGGGGTTGTCAGATCTGTCACACCAACGAGGGCTTCATCGATTATGTGAAGACCGGCAAGGTGGATCCTGACGCCTACGTAGCCTATCCCTCCCAGCCCAACTGCGTCACCTGTCACACGATGCACGAAACCTGGGATTTCAGCTTGAGAACGACCAAGCCGGTCAAACTGCAGGACGGCTCCGCCTTCGACATCGGCGCGGGCAACCTCTGCGCCAACTGCCACCAGGCACGACGCGGTGTGGCGAGTGAGGTTAAGGCGATGGAGGCCAGGAGCGTCAGCTCTCACTGGGGCGGCCACCACGGACCCCAGTCCGATATGGTGAACGGGACCAATGCCTATGAGTACCCGGGAAAGAGCTACTCCAGCGCGCCCCACAAGGACGTGTTGACCGACGGCTGCGTCACCTGCCACATGAGCCTGCCCGAAGGCCGCTACTCCTCCAGCCCGGAAGTGGGCGGTCACAGCTTCAACATTGTCGGTGAGGTACACGAGGCGGAGAAGGTCAACGTCTCCGGTTGCGTGGGCTGCCACAAGGATATCAAGCAGTTGTCGGGAACCGACATGTTCGACATCAAGGCCAAGGCGGACTATGATCGCGACGGCACGGTCGAGGCGGTGCAGATGGAGGTGCAGGGTCTTCTCGATGCTCTTGTCAACGAGAACGGCACCGGATATCTGCAGACCATGAATCCGCCGATGTTCAAGAAGGACGCCAAAGCGACCTTCCACGACCTTGGTACGGGTTGGGCCGGTTCCAGAAGTGGAAGCTGGAGCGAGGCTCAGATCGGCGCGCTTTGGAACTACAAGATGATTATCGAAGACCGCAGCCGCGGGGTGCACAACGCCACCTACACGATCCAGGTGCTGTACGACACGCTCAAAGCCCTCGATCCGCGGCTGAACGATTCCCTGCGGCCGAGATAACGGCAGGATTCTCAGGCAGATTCGTTAGCTGCGAATTTAGCGAAAATCACGAGGGGGCTGCCCCGTTCAACAGCGGGACAGCTCCTTTCTTTTTTTGCCCAACTGTGGAAAGATCTGTCCCGATTCGGTATAATGCTTGAAACGGGCCGATGAGTTTCAGCTCAACTGGAGAGAAACAACGAATGATCGCTTTCAAAGACCTGAGTGAGATTTTGAAAATCACAGTGCGGTGGGAAAACAAGCTCAAGGATTTCTACGACGTTGCTGAATACGCTCTGAAGAACGAGAAGTCGAAAAAAACCGTGCAGACGCTGCGGGAGCGACTCGTAAACAAGCTGGAAATCTTGAAAGGGGTCAATCCGTCTAAATATGGCAAGACCGAATGGGTCCGCTACGCACCGAGCTACAAAGACGATGATCTGATCCCGGTCGGGAAGATACGCAGAGACGCGGAGCCTGCAGTGATCTTCGAGCATCTGCTGGATTACGAGGGCAAGCTGAAAAGCATCTACTCCAGTATCGCCAATAATCTGATCAGCCGGGACCAGAAGGAGCTTTTCGAATCCCTCGTCCTGTTCAAGGAGGAGCAGATCGAAGAGATCCGCCACTTCAGGGAAGAGACCCGCACAGGTACCTGAGATTACCTGATCGCCTGGCATGCAGTTCCCTCAGCTGGGTTCCAAAATCGATTCTTCGGAATACACAGATCTCAACCGCGTCGTCAGCTGGTTCATCCTGCTGCGCTGGATCGCAGCTGTTGGTGTTCTCCTTGCCCTCTTTTTTGTTCGCTTCCGATTAGAATATCCCCTTCCCTATAAGCTCCTGTATCTGCTTACCGGAGTGCTCTGCCTGATCAACCTGCTGTTCACCCTCTACTATGTCGCCGTCAAGAAACAGAATCTTGCCCGCCGAGAGCTGGCGGTTTTCCTGCATGTACAGATCATCTGCGACTACGTACTCTTGTTTTTCCTGATCTACTTTACCGGCTTCCTCGAGAATCCTTTCGCCTATTTTTTTGTCTTTCACATCATGCTGACCTCATTCCTCTTCTCCCCAGACGTTGTTTTCGTCTACGTCAGCACGCTCATCGCCCTGTTCATCGGGGCTTTCCTCGCCGAGTATTTCAGATTGATCCCCCACTATCTGTTGGCCGACAGCGGGGATCCCCAGTATTTTCGGCTCTACCTTCCTCGGGCCATCGGTTTGTGCTCCACCCTGGTCATATCCGCCTACCTGATTACCAATATCAAACGCAGGATCGCCGAGAAGGGCCGGCGGGTGGAGGTGGAGCTCAATCGGTACAAGGAATTGGACAGGATCAAAAGCAACTTCATCCTGCAGGTGACCCACGAGCTGCGCGGGCCGATCGCCGCCATGAACGGGTATCACGAGATGCTGATTCGCGGCATTGGCGGCAAGATGGCTCCCCGGGCGAACGAACTGGTGCGCAAGGCGAACCGGCGGACCGAGAACCTTCTCCAGATCATCGACGAGATGATTGACTATGCCTATATGAAATCGGAGGAGGAGGTTCAATATACCAAATCCATGCTGAATCTTCGGGGGCTCATCGACTACCAGCTGGATATACACTCCAACCAGGCGATTCAGAAGAACATCGAATTGGTCTCCAATTGCCCAAAGGAGCTGCAGATCCATTCCAATCGAGATCTGCTCAACATCATTCTCAGCAACCTGCTCAACAACGCGATTAAATACTCCCCCGAATCAACAACGATTGCGGTGAATGCGGACAGGCAGGCCGGGAAGATCCATCTCCTGGTCAAGGATCAGGGCTACGGGATCGAGCCGGAGGAACTGGAAAAGATATTCGAGGAGTTCTACCGCACCCGAAAGGCGAGGGAGTTGGAACGGGATGGGACCGGATTGGGTCTTCCAATTGTCCAGCGTGCGGTGGAATCTCTGGGGGGGCGCCTGACCGTGTATTCGGAACTAAATAAAGGCACGACCTTTCACATATTTTTCCCTGCAGGAGGAGAGAATGAGCAAAATTCTAATCATCGACGATGACCTGGACATCCTGGAAACAACGGGCTCCCTGCTGGAGTACGAGGGTTTCGAGATCCACTCCGCGGATACAGTGGGGAAGGGGATGGAGATGATCGATCAGATCTCTCCCGATCTGATCCTGCTGGATGTGATGTTTCCTGAAAAGAAGACCCGGGGTTTCGAGGCGGCAAGCGAGATCAAGTCCAAGCATCCCAAGATTCCGATATTTGTTCTAACCGCCATCAACCGGGAGTACGCCTTTGATTTCGACAAAGAAGACGTACAGGCCGAGGAGTTCATCAACAAACCGATAAAGATCGATCGGCTGGTCAAACTGATCCGCAACTATGTCTGAGCGACGCCGACGGTTTCCAGAACGAAATTACAAGCTTTGACCAACTCGTCCCGATAGGTGCTGTCGGTCAGATCATCCAGGATCGAACGGGCTCGGCCCATCTGGTGCAGAGCCTTCTCTACGATGTTCACATCCTTTTTGATCAAGGCGTCTTTGTCCTTGTGATCATCGAGCAGCTGGAAGGCCAGGCCGAAGGCCATTCCGAACTCGGCTAACTTCTGCGCCAAGAAATCATCCGCTCCGGCCAGGATTGCACCGCTGTGGCAGCAGGCCGACATGAGCACCGCAGTCTTATTTTTCAGTATGTCCAGGTATTCGGAGAAATCTAGGGACAATTTGTCGTCGATCACCCGTTGTTCGATGATTTCCCCCAAGCACATATTTCGAGTGGTGTCGCAGTACAGCTGGTAGATCGCCAGATGACGGTCCCAACTCGGCAACTTAAGGCTGGTTATGAGAGAAAAGGATTGGGCGTAGAGGATGTCCCCCACCAGTACGGCTGTTTGATTCCCGTGCTTCCTGTGCAGAGCGCTCTGACCCCGGCGAATCTCCTCGTCGTCGATGATGTCGTCATGGATCAGAGAGGCGGAATGGATCAGCTCCACCGCCGCGGCAAGTTTTATCAGCGATGAATTCAACTCTTCGATCTCACCCGCCGGATCCCATCCGACCATACCGGCGGACAGCAATACCAGGGCCGGCCGCAGCATCTTTCCCGGTTTATCGAGCAGATGGTGGACAACCCGATCGATGTGTCCAGCCTGCTCGCCGTTCTGTGACCAGCTCTCTACTATCAACTCAGCCTGGGTGTTGATTTCGGTTTCGACAAACTGAAGATATTCAGAGATCGAAGTGAATATATCTTGACTTCTCATGACGTGTTCCTTAAATGTAGTGCGGCTTCTGGTTCAGGGCAAGTGTATTCTGTTTTCACAGTAAAAACAAATGTCGTTCCTCTGTTCACCTCGCTCTCTACGCGGATCTCCCCATCGTGGAGCTCGACAATCCTCTTCACGATCGACAGTCCTAAACCCGTACCGTTTTCCGTGAATGCCTTGGCATTGCCGGCACGGTAAAAATCGTCGAAGATGTGGGGCAGGCTGTCGGCTGCGATCCCGATCCCGCTGTCGGCGATCCTCACTTCGACCGCGTCCCGACTGTCGGCTGGATAGAGGGTCACGACAATCCTTCCACCCTCGGGGGTGTATCGCACGGCATTGCTGAGAAGGTTGTTGAAAAGCTGCTCCATCGAAAACCGGTTGGCGTTCAGGATCACTTCGCCGGCGTGGTTTTCGAAGCTCAAAGAGATCCCTCTTTCCTCGATTTGCCGGCGGAACAGCTCCATCTCCTTGTTAATAACGTCGATCAGGTTCACCTCCTCCTTGGCGATGTCGCTTTCGGTGCGCATCCGGGACACATCGAGAAGGTCCCGAACGAAGCGCAGCAGATGCTGGCTGCGGACCGTAGCTCTCTGTACCATGTCGCGGCTCTTTTCCCCGATCTTCCCGGTGAAGCCGTGAAGCACGGTCTGCAGGCAGCTTTCGATCGCTGAGAGGGATGCCTGGATGTCGTGGGACACTATCATCACGTATTGAGACTTCAATTTGTCCTGCTCGGCCAGCAGACGATTTGAGATCTCCAACTCCCGCTCTCTCTGCCGAAGTTTGTCCACGATGGTCGTTGTCAAATACACCGCAATGTACAGAGTGGAGGAGAATGACAGAAACCGTCCCAAGGTGGCTATGACGGATATCGGTTCCGGCGCTACCCCGGCGGTAGACAGCGGGTGGTGAGGCAGCACCCCCAGGATTTCTCCGGCCATCAGCAATCCGAATAAGAGCGAGGCGAAGGTAGCCTGCAGGTAGGCGGAGCGGTTTGTCAGCAGGATGCTGGAAATGATCATGTGGAAGATGTAGTAAAATATAAAGGGATTTTCCAAGCCGCCGGAAAAATGGATCAGGTAGGTGAGCAGACTCAAGTCCAGGAGGATCTGCGCGTTCGCCAGGCGATGAGCCTTATTTATCCAGTCCTCTGAGTCTACCTGGGCCTGGAGCCGGCGATTGATCAGATGGCAGATGCCATTATACACGACCAGAAAGACGTTGCCCATATAGAGGGGGAGAAGGGGAAGCGGGATGTGGAGGATGAACCGGGCGCCTGTTACTACCAGGGCCAGCCCGGCTGCGGCGATCCAGCGAAGGGTGATGAACCAGTGGATCTTTCCTTTCAGATCCTGCTTCAGGATGGCTGCGGCCGAAGGGTTCACAACACGGCTCTCCCTAGCTGGCTTCCTCTACGGTAATCGTTTTGGTCGGGCACACATAGGCGCAGGAACCGCAACCGATGCAGCTCTCCGCCACCTTTTCGAAGGGTGGGGTAACCTTACGCCTGATTCCCCGTTCCTTCAAGCTTAAGGCGAATCGTTCCGGTATCTGCTGGCAGACCCGAACGCAGAGACTGCAGAGGATGCAGTTGGTCGATTCCCGTTTCGGTGCCCGGTGCAGAAGATAATGACCCACCACGTCCAGATTTGCGCTGTCCGGATCTACTCCCATTTCCGCCGCCAGTGTCCGGATCTGCTCGGATTCCGGACAGCGAGACAGGAACAGCTCGACAATGAAACGCCGTGAGTCCAAGACACGATCAGAATCTGTCACGACGATCATTCCGTCCTCCGCGGGAGCGGTACAAGCCGGGATGAGGCGGGAACGTTTTGGTGCGGCCTTGGTAGCGGCTTCTACCAGGCAGATGCGGCAGCCTCCGTAAGGGCTTAAATGCTCGTTGTAACAGAGGGTGGGAATCTTGATCTGCAGTTTCTTTGCTGCTTCCAGGATTGTCAGCTTGTCTTCGAACTCCAGTTCCTTGCCATCAATAGTAATCGTTGCCATTATTCAACCCTCACGGCGTCGAAATTGCATACGCTGTAGCACATACCGCACTTGATGCATTTCTCTTGCTCGATCACGTGGGTTTGCTTGCGTTCTCCGGATATACAGTCAACCGGACAGTTCCGCGCGCATGCGGTACACCCTGTGCAGTTCTCCGGATCTATGCTGTACGTGATAAGGGCTTTACACACCCCGGAGGGACAGCGTTTTTCCCGGATGTGTGCCTCGTACTCATCACGAAAGTAGCGGATCGTGGTAAGAACGGGATTGGGCGCCGTGTTTCCCAGCCCGCAGAGGGCTGTTTCCTTGATATGCCTGCCGATTTTTTCCAGAAGCTCGATATCTCCCTCCTGACCCTTGCCCTGAGTGATGTCTTCCAAGATGTTCATCATGTGCCAGGTGCCTTCCCTGCAGGGTGAACACTTCCCGCAGGACTCTTCCTGGGTGAAGGAGACGAAGTAGCGGGCCACCTCGACCATGCAGTTGTTCTCGTCCATGACGATCATCCCACCGGAACCCATGATCGATCCGGCCTGAGTCAACGACTCGTAGTCCACGGGTGTATCGAGCAGGCTTTCCGGTATGCAGCCTCCCGAGGGTCCGCCGGTCTGTACGGCCTTGAACTTCTTGCCGTCGGGGATGCCGCCGCCGATATCGAAGACGATCTCCCGCATGGTGATTCCCATAGGCACCTCGACTAATCCCGTGTTGTTCACTTTTCCGACCAGGGAGAAGACCTTGGTGCCCTTACTCGTTTCCGTCCCGATGGAAGAGAACCAATCGGCTCCCCGTTTGATGATGTGAGGCACATTGGCCCAGGTTTCCACATTGTTGATGTTGGTGGGTTTGCCCATATAGCCGGATTGGGCGGGGTAAGGGGGACGCACCCTCGGTTCGGGAAGCTTTCCTTCGAGGCTGCCAATCAGAGAGGTTTCCTCCCCGCAGACAAAAGCGCCGGCGCCTTTGCTCACCGATATGTCGAAATCGAAATCTGTTCCAAGAATTCCTTCCCCGAGCAGTCCGTAGTCCCGCGCCTGCTCGAGGGCCTGGTTGAGCCGTTCCAAGGCCAGGGGGTATTCGGCCCGGATGTAGATGAAACCGTGGCTCGCTCCGATGGCATAGGCGCCGACAAGCATTCCCTCCAACAAGGCGTGAGGGTCGGATTCGACGATCGACCGGTCCATAAAGGCTCCCGGGTCCCCCTCGTCGGCATTACAGATAATGTACTTCTGAGCCAAGGAGGGCGAAGCGCCGCCATGGAGGGCGGAGGAGGCGGCCTCTTCCCCCGCGGCATTCCGGCAGAACTCCCACTTCTTACCGGTGGGGAAACCTGCACCGCCCCGCCCGCGAAGACCGGAGGCCTTTATCTCTTCGATGACTTGCTCGGGAGTCATCTCGGTCAGCGCTTTGGATAGAGCCTGGTAACCCCCAAGGGCGATGTACTCGTCGATGTTTTCGGGGTCTATCAAACCCCGGTTCGCCAAGGCGATGAGCTGCTGTTTGCCGAAGAAGGGGATATCGCTCATCTTCGGAATCGGCGCCTCGTCTTTGGCCGGGGTGTACATCAGTTTTTCAACGGGCCGGCCTTTGAGGAAGTGCTCCTCCACCAGGTGCGGGATCTGCTCTTCGGTGAGCAGCTGGTAGAAGATGCCATCCGGCTTGACCACGACTATCGGGCCGTTGGCGCAAAAACCATTGCAGCCGGTGCTGATAACCTGGATCTCCTCCTGAAGCTTGTGCTTCTCGATCTCTTTCTCCAAGGCGGCTTTTACCGTGAAGGAGTTGTTGGATACGCACCCGGTTCCGGCACATACCAGCAAATTGAATCTGAAGTTGCCCATCTATCCCAACCTCTCGCTTCCTACCGCCAGCGCATATTCTTTGACGATATTGCCGCCCTTGATATGCCCCTCGAAAATCTTTTCGACCTTGTCGGGGCTAAGGTCGACATACTTCACGGGCGCCTGCCCGGCAATCTCGACAGTCGCCATGGGTTCCCGTTTGCACAGACCTGCACAACCGGAAGTGGTCACGATCACATCCTCGCTGCCGGATGCATCGACCAGTCTAAGAAAGGCGTGAAGAATCTCTCGAGCTCCGGAGGCGATGCCGCAGGTGCCGAGATGAACATTGATCTTGGCTTTCCCTTCAGCCTCTCGCAAGCGAGCGGTGGATTTCATCCGTTCACGGATTTTATTTAGATCCTCAGGTTTGAGTTTCATTCTCTCCCTCCTCATCTACAATTCCGTAGTGACAGGAAAACTCTATTTCCGGGTGGCTGGCCTGCAGAGTGTATAAGGTCTTCTCGATATCCCCGAGAGGTTTACGGTCGAGGTGAGTCAGCCCGAACTCGGCGCGAATCTTGGTTCCTCGACCGGGTTGTGACTCCACCTGCAGACCGCCGCCGCTCTCCCGGGCCGCCTGGGCGAACAGGGAAAGCCCAAGACCTGTAGGCTTACCGTTCTTAGTGGAAAAAAACGGATCTTTTGCCCTGTTCAAAGTCTCTTGGTCCATACCGATGCCATTATCTTCGATACGGATGACCAGGCGATCCCTCCGGGGGTCCTCCCGGATTTCTATATACACCCGGGAGGCCCGGGCGGCGATCGAATTGTCTACCAGATCAAAAATATGCAACGACAAGTCCTCCATAGGTCAGGCATCCTGCGCCCTGGCCTTAAGTATCTTTCGTCCTTCCTTTCCCGCCAGAGCCATTCCGATCTCGGCAACCGTAGCCTCTTCAACGAAAAACGAGGTGAAGGCACTCCCGATTTCTTCGGGAAAGTGGGCGTCTGAGGAGCGCACCACGGACAGACCGCGAATATCGTAGCGATCTTCGGATCCGGCCTGCCGGGACAGCTCCACCCCATCCAGGTCCAACTCAGCCGGGATGAATCCCAACTGGCTCAGGACGCTGAAGGTTTGTTTGTCGATGTGGGAGGCGATTGCCAGGCCTCCCAGCCTGTGAATCTCCTCGAGGGCTCGGGCAACGCCCAGGTCGGTGGCGCCGATCAACAGGCGCTCTTCCAAGGCCACCGGCTCGCCGCTTTTTTCCACGACGATCTGGTCACCGAAAAGCTCCGGATCGTTCGTGCCTGCAAGGTTATCCCTTACCAGGGCGGCAAACTCCTGGAGCTTCTTCTCGCTCTCGAACAGGGCTAGCAGATGAATCTCCTCCGCCGTTGTTACCTCAATTCCGGCCAGCACTCCGATTCCCGCCTCCTTACCGGCCTCGCCGACCGCCTGTATATTCGCCGCCGCATTGTGATCGCAGATGCCTATGGCATCCAATCCGGCCTGCAAGCTGCGCTCTACGATTGTCCGGGGCACCATGCTGTTGTCGGCGCAGGGAGAAAGGCAGGTATGGACGTGGAGATCCACCTTAAAACTCCTCAGCATCGGCGCGCAGCCCCGGAATTCCTAGATCGTAAAGCCTGCCGACCAGCTCGAAGGCCGGAAGCCGGCTCACCAGAATCGGGATATTTTTCCCCTCCGCTTTCTCCGCCGTTTCTTTTTCCGGTTCCCTGCCGTTTATCAGGATGATCCCGGCCAGCTCCTTCATCGCCGCCACGGCCACGATGTTCATGTGGGTCTGCAGCGTGACCCATAGAAACCCTTGCTCGGCGTTGGCCATAACGTCGCTCATCAAATCACTGGCATAGCCGCCCAGGACGTCCGTGTCGAGATGTTTCGCCGCCGAACGAACCTCCAGATCCAGAGCTTGGGCCACCTCACTCAAGCGCATTGTTTCTCCTCCGTGCCGGTGGGAATGGAAATCTTTAGGGTCGTTCCCCTTCCGGCCGTCGAGGCGATATCGAAGTTCCGGGCACAGTTCTTGATATTCGAGAGGCCCATACCGGCTCCGAATCCGAGCTCCCGCACCCAATCCGGGGCCGTGGAATACCCGGGCTCGATTGCGCGAGCGATGTCGGTGATTCCCTGCCCTCTATCTCTCACCTCTATCAGAATTACATCCGGCTCCACGTTGACATCCACCCTGCCTTCCTCGGCGTAGATGATTACATTCATTTCCGCCTCGTAGGTGGCGATGGCCGCCCGCCGAACAACATCGGGATGGATGCCGAGTCGTTTCAGGGAGCGCTTCAGATCGCTCGCCACCTCCCCGCCCTGCTCGATCTTCTTGTCCTGGATATGGTAGTGGAAGTTGACCGTAATCTTGTCGGCGATCATGTCTTCAAAGAAGTGGCTGGCGCGGTAACGATGAATTTCTTCCTCGTGATAATCGATCTGCAGCTCCTGAAGCAGACCCTCGATGATATCGCCTTTTGTGATCAGTCCGGCGATCGTGTTGTTGCTCCGATCCAGAACGGGCAGCCGCCCGTACCCGTGCTCTTCGAGTTTGCTCACCGCGTGCACCAGGGGTTCGTCGGCGAAAAGGGTGCGAACCTGCCGCGACATTACCTGCTCCACCGGGCAGTCGATCCCGCCCCGGATCAACCAGGTTATCAAATCTTCGACGCTGATCACGCCGACCATGTAATCGCCCTCCATCACGGGAGCCCCGGAGATGCGGTTGTCCCGCAGGATTGCCCGCAACTCGCTCATCATGGTACGCGGGCCTACGGTAATGAGGTTCGTTGTCATAACCTCGGCCACTTTGAGCTCGTAGACAAGTTCCTGGATCTTCGTGAATTGCGGGTTTTTATTCGCAGCGATCATTGCAACCGAGTACACCACCGGAATACAGCTTGCCGCAGGCTGAATACATCGAATATTCAGAGACCAGCAGGGGGATGTCGTTCTTACGAGCCAGATCCACTGTTTCAGCGGGTGGTTTTTTCCGCCTCACGAAGCAGACTGCGGCGATCTCCGACATCTCTGCTGTCCGCACCGCCTGGGGATTGGTCAATCCCGTAAGCAGCAGACCGCCCTGCATGCTGTAACAGAGCACGTCGCTCATCAGATCCGATCCACAGGCCCGTTCGATGTTTATTCGATCCAGATCCTCGCCGCAAAGGACCTCCGCCTGCAGGATTTCAACAATTTCGGAGAGCTTCATGCCCGGGCCTCTGACTGGTCCTCCGGGCTGCTATCGTCCTGCCGAAGACTTTTACTGAGTTTCGATATCTTTTTTTGGTCCATCTTTCCGAAGTATTCCCCATTCACGGTGACCAGCGGACCCAAGGCACAGGCGCCGAGACAGTTCACGGTCTCCAGGGTGAAGTTGCCGTCCTTCGAAGTCTCTCCAGCCTTGATCTGGAGATCCCGCTCGAGGGTGTCGACGACCTTCGAAGCTCCCCGTACGTGGCAGGCCGTGCCCACACAGACACAGATGTGTTTCTTGCCGATCGGCTCCAGTCGAAATGAACTGTAGAATGTGGCCAGGCTGTAAAAAATGCTGATCGGCACTTCGATCTGTCGTGATACCTCGTGAAGAATCTCTTCCGGCAGATATCCGTACTCCTGGCTGATATCCTGCAGGACCGCAATCAGAGAGCTTTTCCCGCTCTTATAGCGTTCTATGATGGACTGCAGTTTTTCCGCGACTTCTGTTGGCATATCCGTTCAAACCTTCCCTAGTGAATGATAACCCGCCAGCGTTTCTTGGTATCGAACTTATTGTTCATGGCCATCTGCCGGACGATTGTCAGATAATCGGGAATGGAAATAGCCACATCGTTCTTGACCTTGACCTGACAGGCAAGACGCATTCCATCCTGTTTTTCCCGACGGCTCATAAAAATCTCTTCGGTGGGCAGGATCTGTCCGCCGCCGGCGGCTACCCTGACCTTGCAGTACCCGCAGCTTCCTTTGCCGCCGCAGGAGGAGTTGATCTCCACGTTGTGGTCGATCAGATAGGAGAGCAGGGTGTTTCCTCCCTGTACGTCGAACTCCCGTTTGTCCTCCCCCTGGGTGACCGTGATCTTGCAGCGGCCATAGGTGACAAGCAAACGGTCCGCGATGGCCAGCAGCACCGTGATGACCAGAAGGATGGCGTTCATGAGAATCAGAGGCATGTAGTTCATTGCACGTTCACCATTCCCGAAAAGCCTAGAAACGCGAGGGCAAGTATACCCGCAGTCACCATGATGATACCGGGACCCCTCATTCCTTTGGGTATATCCCCCACCAGTTTCAGTTTCTCGTTGATCGCCGCCACGATGACAATGGCCAGGGTCCAACCCACCGCCGAGCCTACGGCGAACACGATCGTGGACACGAAGTCATACCTGCGGATCACCATGAACAGGGATACCGCCAAAACCGTGCAGTTCACCGTGATCAGGGGCAGGAAGATTCCAAAAGCGGCCTGGAGCACGGGGAAGAAGCGTTCCATGATCATCTCGACGAGTTGGACCGAAGCAGCAATAACGATGATGAACACGACGTAGTAGATCAGGGTGCTGCCCGTTGGCACCAGGATCAGATTGTAGATCGGCCAGTTGATCAGCGCGGTCAAGGTCACTACGAAGATGACGGCAAACCCCATCCCGGTGGCGGTGCGCAGGCTTCGGGACAGAGAAATGAAGGGGCACATGCCCAACAGATAGGTCAGAGCGATGTTGTGGGTGAGGATGGCGGCCAGGAAAATCGTCAGCAGACTTACAGCGATCATGCTCTGTAGCCTCCCTATTCCTCTTCCATACCGGCCAGGCTGCGGCCGATCCAGATGAAAATCGCCAGGACGAAGAATGCCCCCGGCGCCATGGCCATGACCACCCATTTTGTGAACCCCTCGGGCATGATCTGGAAGCCGAGGATGGTGCCGAAACCGAGCAGCTCCCTGACTGCCGCTACGCTGACCAGCGTATAGGTGTAGCCGAAGCCGTTGGCCAGGGCATCAATCAGGGATTGGCCGATCCTGTTCTGGATGTAGAAGGCTTCAGCCCGTCCCATAATGATACAGTTGGTGATGATCAGTCCGACGTACGGTCCGATCGCCTGGCTGATGTCGGGGAAAAGAGCTTTGAGAACCCGGTCGACGATGATGACGAAGGTGGCAATTACGATCATGTAGGTGATCATTCGTACCCGGGTGGGGATCAACCTGCGCAGAACTGCGATTAGCAGTCCTGTGGCCAGAAGCACAAAGGTGACCCCTGCACCCATGGCGATGGCGTTCTCCACCTTGTTGCTGACGGCCAGAGCCGAACAGATGCCCAGGATCATGGAGAAAATCGGGTGGTCCTTCCACACTCCGTTGATAAAGGTCTTGAGACTCTGGCCCTTGGCAAGGGTCGAACTTTTCATCGGCTCTCTCCCTGTTTGACCGCCGGCATAACTTCCTGGAGATTCTCGTTCAGAATGACGATAAAGGCGCCCGAGGTCATGGTGGCGCCGGTGATCGAATCGATCTCGTTGTCCTGGCTGCTTCTGCCCGGTTGCACCAGCTTCAAACCATCGCTGAATCGTTTGCCTTCGAATTGGGCCAGGTACTGGGCTTCGCCGATCCTGCTTCCCAATCCGGGGGTTTCCTCCTGGCGAATAATGGTGATCCCTTTCAAGGTTTCAAAATCCGGCTGCACCGCGATAATGCCCTCGATGGGTCCCCATAATCCCGACCCGGAATATGGGAAGGCGATGTTTCTGTCTTTGGCGAGGTAGTAGGTCGTTCCGTCCTGCTGTTTCTCTTCGACGTTGTCCGCGAAGATCTCTTCGACGTTGTCCTGGTTGAAAGAGATGTTCAGCGCCTTCAGGATGCTTGATTTGGTAGCGATCTCCTCGTTTTTCTCGATTACGGGAGTCGTGTAAAAGTTGACCGCAACCAACGCAGCGGTAAGGATGCTGCCCAGCACCAGGACAAAAACGATCATCAGTATCTTGTCTTTCATTGCGGCGCAGGCCTGTACTTGAGATTTACGATCACGCTGTCAATCAGCGGGCTGAAGGCGTTCATGAACACGATGCTGAACATGACTCCTTCTGTAAATCCGCTGAAGGTGCGAATCAATACGGTGATGATTCCGCAAGCAGTTCCGAATATGAACTTCCCCGGCTTGGTCGCCGGCGAGGTCACCGGATCGGTAGCCATGAACACGGCCCCGAACAACAGCCCTCCGGAGAGGAGCTGGAAGAGCGGAGGCGCGAAGGTTTGCGGACCCAGGCTGTGGCCGATAAAGGCGAACAGAGCCACTGATGCCAAGTAGCTCAAGGTGATCCGCCAGCTGGAAACGCGGGTCATCATGAGAAGCAGGGCGCCGGCGATGATACCGATGCGGAACACCTCCCCCGTGCTTCCGGCGACCTGTCCCAACAGCAGATCCACGTAGGACACGGCGTTTTGAGAGGATCGATACACAGCCAGCGGAGTGGCGGAGGTAACGGCATCGGAGAAGGGAGCCCGCCAGGTTGCCGACATGATTTCCGGGAAGGCGATGGTGATGAAGATCCTTCCCACCAGAGCCGGGTTGAAGATGTTGCGACCGGTGCCGCCGAATACTTCCTTGCCGAAGAACACGCCGAAGGCGATTCCTACAGCCACGACCCACAGCGGAGTGGTTGGCGGAAGCACCAGCGGGAAGATCAATCCGGTAACCAGGAAGCCCTCTTCGATCTCCTTCCTGCGGATCAAGGCGAACAGAACTTCAATGATTCCTCCGACCACGTAGGAGCACAGGATCATGGCCAAAACGTACCAGCCGAACAGTACGACCGCCGCCACGGTGGTGGGAATCATAGCCACGATCACCGTGGACATGTAGCGCTTGATCTCGATGTGGTCGACAAAATGGGGCGCACCCGGGGTGGTTTCCGGACTGCCGAGGAAGATTCCTTCCAAGGTTTCGAACACCGGTTTCACCGGCCGGAGGGCCCTGGAATCTTTTAGTCCTTCGAAGAGGCGCTTCACGATTTTCATGCTTCTTCCTCCTCGGTCACCGGGATTCCTCTGAGCTGCAGGCGATGAACTGCCTCGCCCCGAGGATCCAGCCCCTCAGCTTTCAGACTATCCTTTCCTTTGCGCATCAACTGGGCCAATGGGATTTTCGAGGTGCAGACGTAGGTGCAAAGATTGCAGTCAATGCAGTCGAAGATCCGATAGCGGACAATCGTCTCGTCGATCACACCCCTCTGCACGTATCGGTGCAGGAGATGCGGCAGTATTCCAACCGGACAGACGTTGTCGCAGTAGGTGCAGGCAATGCAGGGGCGGTGTTCCCCATGGATATTGGTTTCCACTGTCTTGGTGAAGGGAACGAAATTGGCGATGAAGGTGCGGGAGTAGGAATCCGTGCGGAACCCCGGCCTGGAAAAGGGCAGGGGAGGCTCTTGCTTAACTTCGGGAACAGCGATGATCGTTGACATAAGGCTGTCAACGGTTCGGGCGGTGTCGCTCAGGGCATCGCCCGTCAGGATGCTGTTGCGCACGATCCGAAACTCCCGACTACGGTCCAGGTACCGTTCCAGTACTTGTTCCAAGGGTGTGCCGATCCGCAGGCGGAGATGCGGGCGCTTGGGAAAGCCTCTGCCCGCCAAAGCCACGACTCTGTCGATCACTGGTTTCCCTGTCACCACGGCGTCCCGAAGCTGAAGCAGCGCCTGCAGATCGAGAACGACCACCCCCAGGTTGATCGCGGAGTATCCGTAGGGAAACTCCCGACCGAGCACGGCTGGAACCAGGATCTCTTCGCGATGGTTCGGGTATTTCGTAGCAAGGGTGTGATGATGGACCCGATCAAGCCCGATTTGCAGGCAGACCTGCCGGGTTTGGGACAGCAAGGCTTTCTGCTTCTTGCCGCCGGCCAGGTGTACAGCGGCTCGAGGCATGATCTTTGCCAGGATAGCCAAACCCTCGGCCAGTTGCCCAATCTCCCTTCCCGCAAGCAGAGCGGATATGGAAGGATTGAATACCTCCGCCGGCACGACTTGAAGGAGGATGTGCTCGACCTCCTGCGGCCCGATCGCTGCACTGTTGAACCGCGTCGGGATACCCCCGGCAACAGAACCAGAGGCTCCTGAAAGGTAGATCAGTTTCTCGAGCATGCCGGAGCTTAGATTGTTCCACTCCGCCGAATATCCCGGCAAAGGGCGCCAGGATTCCGTACCGTCACTGCGAATGACCACGGCCGGACCTGATTCTCCCCCCTTCACGATATCCTCGACCGTACCATTCACGGATGCCAGGACCGGGCTTCCCACGGTCTCATCATCCCGTGCTATGACCTGGCCCGCGGTGACGGAATCCCCCTGTTCTACCAGCAGGCGTATAGGGCCGCGGCCCGCAGAGGCAAGTCCGATCGTGATTACCGGGGGAATCCCGGTTTCAACAAGCTCAGGCTGCGGTTGGCCGTTGAAACGGGCAAACCGGTAGCCCCCGATTACACTTTTGCGCTTACTCGCCATACGTACTTTGTGCGGTCAGCTCCCCCGTGGTGTTGAGGGAGCTGACGTTTCCTCACTTAAATGCGTTTTTTCTGGATCTACCAGTTCTTCGGGCCGTTTTTGACCGTCATCTTGCCGCTGCCCGGACTCACGCTGTGGCAGTTCAAACAGGCGCCCTGGTAAAAAGAAACGAAGTGGTTGTCGTTTGGATTGCGGTAGTGATCTCTGTGGACAATATTACTCAGAGGTCCGGCTTTGGCGCCCTCTTTGTGGCACATCAGACAATCCTGGGGCGCGTTTTTCACGATGGCATCGATCTTGGGATGTCCTTCGATGTTGGTCAGCTCGACGTTGAGCCGGTAATCGTTGTCCCCGGAAACCTTGTGACAATCCACACATCCGTTGGGATGCTCGTCGGTAACGGTGACTCCCGGTAGAAACGGCTTGTTGCCGTCCGAGGCGACCAGGAACAGGGCCGTGGCTACCACGCCGCCAACAAGCAGGAGAAAGAACAGTATCTTGGTGGCTGTTTTCATCTCCTTTACTCCTTCCTCTTGGTATTTTATCCCCGCCGATCCAACGGCGGCATCAGGATAATTCTCTGCTTAATAGCAACCCAGAATCAACAAAAGCGCAGGAACTGCCGAAAAAACATTAGTGAATCAGTTCACAATGCTCTTACACTACTGTATAATACTTTCGAAATCAAGGGGAATTCACCTGATTCCGGTAATATAATCACGATTTACTATATAATTTATTTTTAATACTGGCAAGAGGAGGAAAGCCATGTTTTGGAAGGATCCGAAGGGTTTGAAGAGCATCCCGATGTACTCGAAGGTCGGGATCAGCATCCTGTTGGTGGTTGCCGGAGTCGGGTATCTGTTGGGTTTCGCCAACATTATTGTGTCCTACGCGCCGATCGACGAGCAGCCGGGAATGTCCATTCAGGACATCCGCATCGCCTTTTACGGGGCGCGGGAAAAAACCAAGCTCGAGAAGGCCATCGACGGTACTATGAAGGAGTACTTCGCCGACGAAGCCGGGTACCAGGCCGCCAAAGAGTGGATCGCCGCGGGGGCTGCAGAAGACGGCTTCCCCCGCATCAAGGAGATCTTCGACGTGTCCTGCAGCACCTGTCACTCCGCCGACGCCCAGGTGGCCGGAGTCGTTACCGAGGAGTACGAGGACGTCGCCGAATACCTGAAGCAGGATACGGGCAAGTCCATACCCCGGTTGATCTCGTTGAGCCACACCCACGTTCATGGGACTATGCCGGTGATGTTTGCCCTGATCTTCATCTTTTCCTTCACCCTGTACAAGAATTGGATCAAGACCGTTGTGATCGCCTTCTCCGCCGCGGCTATCCTGGCCGATGTAGGGGCATGGTGGCTGGCCAAGCTGTCCGGAGCTCTAGCCCCTGTTGTAATTTTGGGGGGGCTCACCCTGGCTTTGGCCAACGCGGCGCTAATCCTGCTGCCTTTGTACGAGCTCTGGATCAAGAAGGAGTAGCAGGGTTCCGCCTGATCAAGCTGATCAAATCCCTCCATTTGCCGGGTGAAATCCGGTGGTGGAGGGATTTTTTATGTTACGGGAGAACGCCTCTGCTGCTGGTCCCATGTTGACTCGGGCACTCATAATATCTATTTTTTGCTTATAGCAGGTATAAAACCTCGTTTGGAGGAGAATCATGAAAAAATTCCGCCTTTTATCGCTGCTTTTGCTGTTTATCAGCGCAGCAGCCTGGGCCCCCGCCGATGTAATTGTCTCTCACGCCCTGGCGATGCGTGGGGAACCCAAGTATCCTGCCGGATTCCAACATTTCGACTATGTGAATCCCGACGCCCCCAAAGGGGGGATGGTGACTTTTTACGATCTGGGAACATATGACACCTTCAACCGCTACGGCCAGCGTGGAGACTATGCGGCGGCCAGCGAGAGTTTCAACGATTCCCTCATGGTTGGTTCTGACGATGAGATCGACGTTGTCTATGGATTGATCGCCGAGAAAGTGGAGTACGACAGCGATTATCGCTGGATCATCTTCCACATAAACCCGAAAGCCCGGCACCAGGACGGCAGGCCGATCACCGCCGAAGACGTGGTGTTCAGCTTCAACAAGTTCGTCGACGAAGGGGTTCCCCAATGGAAGAACTACTACAGCCTCGTCGAGAAGGTAGAGGCTCTGGATCGCCTGCGGGCCAAATTCACACTCTCCGAACCGGACAAGGAGATCATTGTCAGCCTCGGCGGGATGACCGTGCTGCCCAAGCACTACTGGGAGTCTCGAAATCTGGCAGAACCCCTGTCGGAGGTCCCGGTCGGCAGCGGCGCCTATACGGTGAGCGACTACAAGATGGGGCAGTACATCATCTACGAAAGGCTGAAGGACTACTGGGCCATGGATCTGCCGGTGAACCGGGGAAGGCTTAATTTCGATTACATTCGCTACGACTATTACCGGGACCAAACCGTGGCCTTCGAAGCGTTCAAAGCCGGGGAGTACGATATCCGGGTCGAGAACGAAGCCAAGAAATGGGCCACTCAGTACACCGGTACCGCCGTCGATGCCGGCTATATCGTCAAGGAGGAGATTCCCCACGAGATTCCGCCGGGCATGCAATCCTTTATCTTCAATATCCAGAGGCCTGTTTTTCAGGACCGCCGGGTGCGAATGGCCCTGAACTACCTGATGGATTTCGAGTGGATGAACCGGAATCTCTTCTACAACCAGTACGCCCGCACCCGCAGCTACTTTCAAAACACCAAGTACGCCGCCACCGGGCTTCCCAGCCGGGAGGAGCTCAAGATCCTGGAACCGATCCGGGACAAAATTCCTGAAGAGGTGTTTACCAAGGAGTACAACCCACCGGTGACCGATGGGTCGGGGAATATCCGAGGCGAGGTGCGGCAGGCCCTTAGACTGCTGAAAGAGGCCGGGTGGGAGATACGGGAGAGGCAGCTGGTAAACGTCCGCACCGGAGAGACCTTCGAGTTCGAGCTGATGATCTACACCGATACGACGGAGAAGATCGCCATTCCGCTTCAGAAAAACCTGGAGCGGGTGGGAATCACGATGAACATCCGTAAGGTGGACCCGTCGCAGTACCTCAACCGCTGGCACGATCATGATTTCGACCTGGTTTCCAGCGGATTTTCGGCGCACTTCTATCCGGACACAACCCTCAAGATTGTCTGGGGCAGCGGGTACATCGACTCCACCTACAATCAGGCGGCGGTGCAGGACGAGGCGGTGGATTACCTGCTCGCCGGTATCGACGAGCACCAGGGTGATGATGAAGCCCTGCTGTATTGGGGCAGGGCTCTCGACAGGGTGCTGACCTGGAATCATTACGTGATTCCCCAGTGGCATCTCAGCAAGTTTCGGGTGGCATCCTGGGATAAGTTCAGCCGGCCGGCTGTTCGTCCCAAGTACGCCCTGGGAATAGACACCTGGTGGGTGGATCCGGCTAAAGAGCGTAGGTTGCCCGACCGCTAGCCCCGCCGGTAGAACGTACCTGAAAACCTGATGCTGGCCTACATCATTCGCCGCCTTCTGCTGATCATTCCAACCCTCTGGGCTATCATAACGATCAACTTTTTCGTGGTGCAGATCGCCCCCGGCGGGCCGGTGGAACAGATGGTGGCGGAGATGCGGGGCATTCGCGTGAATACCCGCCTGGAAAGGCTGTCCGGGATCACCGCGGATGAAGTCACCCAGACCGATCGGGAAGGGGAAGACTCCTCGGTTTATAGAGGAGCACGGGGACTGGACCCGGAAGTCATCGAAGAAATCAAGCGCCGCTTCGGCTTCGACAGGCCGCTGCACCTGCGCTACTTCGACATGCTCAAGCGCTACGTGGTGTTCGATTTCGGTGAGAGTCTGTTCCGCGGCAATACAGTGATCCGCCTCATTGCTGCGCGTTTGCCCGTATCGATCTCCCTCGGAATCTGGAGTACCCTGTTCATCTACCTGATTTCCATTCCCTTAGGCATCTCCAAGGCGGTGAAACACGGAAGCCGCTTCGACCTGGCGACGAGCACGGTCGTCACCGTGGGCTACGCCATACCTTCTTTTCTCTTCGCTATCCTGCTTATTGTCCTGTTCGCCGGGGGGTCCTATTTGAAATGGTTTCCCCTCCGCGGGCTGGTCTCGGTCAATTTTCAGGAGTTGAGCTTTTTCGGAAAAATCGCCGACTACTTCTGGCACCTGGCTCTGCCGATTACCGCCTTGACGATAGGGGGCTACGCCACGCTGACCATGCTCACGAAAAACTCCTTTTTGGACGAGATCAACAAGCAGTACGTCATGACGGCCCGAGCCAAAGGATTGACCGAGAGGAAGACCCTCTTCGGCCACGTCTTTCGCAACGCCATGCTGCTGATCATCGCCGGATTTCCGGCTGCCTTTATCAGTATGTTTTTTACAGGCAGCGTTCTTATTGAAGTTATGTTTTCCCTGGAGGGACTGGGTTTGCTGGGATTCGAAGCCGCCACCCAGAGAGACTACCCCTTGATGTTTGCCACCCTGTACATCTTTACGCTCATGGGTTTGCTGCTGGGGCTGATCAGCGACATCACCTATACCCTGGTCGATCCGCGGATTGACTTCGAATCCAGGAAAGTGTAGTGAGGCGGAGGCACGGGGAATGATTCGCCTGAGCAGGTTGAACCAGGAGCGTTGGCAGCGTTTCAAGGCCAACAAACGGGGATTCATTTCCCTCTGGATTTTCCTGTTTTGTTTCGTGCTGAGCCTGTTTGCCGAGGTGATCGCCAACGATGTTCCCCTCCTGATCCGCCACCATGGAAGTCTGTATCTTCCCCTGTTCAGGGAGTACGCGGAAACGGAGTTCGGCGGGGAGTTTGAAACCGCGGCTGACTACCGTGATCCCTATGTGATCGATCTGATCGAGGAGGGCGGCTGGATCCTCTGGCCGCCGATCCGCTTCAGCTATGACACCATCAACTACGACCTGCCCAGCCCGGCTCCCTCGCCCCCGAGCCGGGAAAACCTGCTGGGTACGGATGACCGGGGACGGGATGTGCTGTCCAGGGTCATTTACGGATTTCGCGTCTCGGTTCTGTTCGGTTTCATCCTTACCTTCTTCTCCACGATAATCGGAGTGACCGTGGGTGCTGTCCAGGGGTACTACGGCGGATTGATCGATCTGCTGGGCCAGCGGTTCATGGAGATCTGGTCGGGTATTCCCACCCTATACATCCTGATCATCCTGTCCAGCGTGGTACAGCCAAACTTCTGGCTGCTGCTGGTCATCCTGCTGCTGTTCAGCTGGATGAGTTTTGTGGGCGTAGTAAGGGCCGAGTTCCTGAGAGGCCGTAACTTCGAGTACGTCCTGGCTGCAAAAGCAATGGGCATGAGCAATGCCCGGGTCATGTTCAGGCATATCCTGCCCAACGCCATGATTGCCACGCTGACCTTCCTGCCCTTTACCTTGAGCGGCTCCATCCTGGTGCTGACTTCCCTGGATTTCTTGGGATTCGGGTTACCCGTCGGATCTCCATCCCTGGGGGAGCTGCTGGCCCAGGCCAAGACGAATCTGCAGGCGCCGTGGTTGGGAATCACTATCTTTCTCGTACTGGCCGTCACGCTGACCTTGCTGGTATTTGTCGGCGAGGCGGTGAGGGACGCCTTAGATCCGCGCAGATCGTACTAAACTCATGTATAAATCTCTGATTTCCATCAGGAACCTTCACATCGGATTTCGCAAGGGTCAGCGGATCGACGAGGTTGTTCATGGGGTTGATCTGGACATCTTTCCAAATGAGACCCTGGCGCTGGTCGGGGAAAGCGGCTCCGGGAAAACCGTGACCGCCCAGGCGATCTTGAGGCTGTTTCCGGAGAGCATTATCGCCTATCCCCGCGGGCAGATCCTATTTGGAAAGAAAGACATCCTGGGGATGAACACCTCACAGCTGCGCGAGATTCGCGGCAGCGAGATCAGCATGATCTTCCAGGAGCCTATGACTTCCCTCAATCCCCTGCACACCGTGGAAAAACAGATCAACGAAGCCCTGTTCCTGCACCGGGGCTTGTCCGCTTCCAAGGCCAGTCCGATCAGCCTGGATTGGCTAAAGCGGGTGGGATTGAACGACCCGGAAAAGAAGCTGTACTCCTTCCCCCATCAGCTCTCCGGGGGCGAGCGCCAGCGGGTGATGATCGCTATGGCCCTGGTCAACGAGCCGAAGCTTCTGATTGCAGACGAGCCGACTACGGCCCTGGACGTGACGATCCAAGCTCAGATCCTCGACCTGATGAAAGAGCTACAGCGGGAGCTCGAGATGTCGGTGCTGTTCATCACCCACGATCTGGGAATCGTCCGGCGCATCGCCGATCGGGTGGCGGTGATGCACGACGGGGTGATCGTTGAAACCGACAGCACCGAGAGGATCTTTACCGCCCCGGGCCATGCCTACACCAAGGAGCTTCTGGCGGCAGAGCCGAAGGAGGAGCCCCCCCAATCCGATCCCAACCGGGAAGCGCTTGTCACGGCGGAGAACTTGAAGGTGTGGTTTCCCATCCAAAGGGGAGTTCTGCGACTGACCAGGGGTCACGTGAAAGCTGTGGACGGCGTCACCCTCAAGGTGCGCAAGGGCCAGACTTTGGGCGTGGTCGGAGAGAGCGGTTCCGGAAAGACCACCCTGGGCAAGGCCTTGCTCAAGCTGGAGAAAAGCGAAGGAGAGATTTGGTTCGAGGGCAGGCCCCTCCACCAGATCGAATCCAAGGAGCTTCGTCCGCTGCGCCGGCGGATGCAGGTCATCTTCCAGGATCCTTTCGGTTCTCTCAGTCCGCGGATGTCGGTGGAGCAGATCATCGGCGAAGGGTTGATCGTCAACAAGATCGGAGATACCAAAAGCCGGGAGAAACGGATCGTCGAAGTGATGAAAGAGGTGGGTTTGGATCCGGAGCACCGCCACCGCTATCCCCACGAGTTTTCCGGAGGGCAGCGGCAGCGTATCGCCCTGGCCAGGACTCTGGTGCTCCAACCGGACATCCTCATTTTGGATGAGCCGACCTCCTCCTTGGACAGAACGATTCAGTTCCAGGTCATCGAGCTGCTGAAGAGCCTACAGGCCAGACATGAACTGAGCTACATCTTCATCAGCCACGACCTCAAGGTGGTCAAGAGCCTCTGTCACGATATCGTGATCATGAAAAACGGCAAGATCGTCGAGGAGGGGGAGGCTCGAAAGATCTTCAACAACCCCCAGCATCCTTACACCAAAGAACTGCTAACCACTGCCTTCGAGAATTAGCGCGATTGTGCGATCCGGTTTTGGACGGCCGGAAATCCTTGATCTATCTACACGTATATGTTAACTTATATGTGTATTGGCGAAAAATTGAAAATCGGGAGGCATCGCATGGCTCAGTTAACAATTTATCTTGATTCAGAAACACTTCGTAAAATAGAGAATGCGGCGGCTGAGAGTAGCGTATCGATTTCCAAATGGGTGCGTGAAAAAATAGAAATCGCCTTAAGAGATGAATGGCCGGAATCTTACTTTCAACTTTTTGGAGCATTGAGAGAAGCAGATTTGGAAGAACCAAAGGAGCTCGATTTCACTACTGATGTTGCTCGGACTGAACTATGACTTACTTTCTTGACACCAAAATCTGTATTTACGCGTTGAAAGGGTTGTATCCGAAGATACAGGTGCACATGGAATCTCATGTACCGTCTGAAATCAGCATTCCATCGATCGTATTGGCTGAGCTGTATTATGGCGCAGCGAAGAGCACCGCTCGGGAAAAGGTAATTCATAGGTTACAGGAGTTTATCGCACCTCTACATATTGTTGCTTTTGACAGCAGATCAGCAATCGCCTATGGTGATATTCGAGCCGAATTGGAATCGATGGGGAGGGTAATTGGACCCAACGATCTGGTCGTTGCGGCCACAACACTTGGCAATGGGGGTACCCTCGTAACTCATAATGTCAAAGAATTCGCTGCTGTCCCCGGTCTGCGCATTGAGGATTGGACCCAGTAGGAGAGCCCCCCGCGTAAAAGCACCGAAGGAGCATACAAATGGATGGAGTACTGCGGCACGTTGTGATGTTTTGTTTCAAAGCAGGTACCGGGGAAGAGACCATGGCCGGTACACCCTACTTCACGGTCATGGACATGGCCCCGGTCCAGTCCGGCGGAGGCGGGCTGGCGATGTTGGATCTGGAGCGTTCGAGGTACATCGCGCTCGAGCGATCTCCCGGCAGCATCTCCTGGACTTTCTGGAACAGCCGGGCCGAGTCTTCAAAGCTGCGCTCGTAGAAAAGTCGTGTCGCCTCCTCGTGCAGCTGCCAGGCATGCTGCTCCTCCGGGCTGAGCTGCCTCCGGGAGGTGTAGATCCCGATACCGGCGGTTTTTCCCTTCACGATCACCCTGTCGATCAAGCGGCAGGGAAACTTTTCCTGTATCTTCTTGGCCACGGATTCGGAGACGATGAGGGGCTGATCGTATACCTTGGTGAGCCCCTCCAGACGGGAGCCTAAGTTCACCATATCCCCGATGACCGTGTAGTCCATCTTCTTCTCCGAGCCGATATTGCCAACCGTGACGATTCCGTAGTTGATGCCGATCCCGATGCGAAACTCCGGCCTGCTCTTCCGGGTCTGCCAGATATTGAAGTCTTTGAGCGCTTCGAGCATCTGGAAGGCGGATTGGACGGCTTCGGAGGCCTCGTAGCGGGTTCGCTCGGGAGCGCCGTAGAAGGCCATGATGGCGTCTCCCATATACTTGTCCACGACGCCATGATGATTCATAATGATGTCGACCATTAACTCGAAGTAAGCGTTGAGGGACTCCACCACCTCGTTCGGCTGCATCTGTTCGGAGATCGTAGTAAAGCCCCGGATATCAGAAAACAGCAGAGCCAGGATGCGGTCCTCCCCGACCAGCATCTGCTCGGGACTGGCGAAGAACTGATCGATCACCGCCTTGGGCACGTATTTCTGAAAGATATTACGGATCTTCTGCTCCTTGTGCTGGGCGACGACCGCCTGGAGGGCGTAGCCCTTCACCAGGTCGTTGGCCTTGCCCAGCTCGCTGGTCATGAGGTTGAAGGTGTGGCCCAGCTCTCCCGTCTCGTCTTTGTACAGGACTTCTACGCGCTTTGACAGATCGCTGGTGGAGATGATGTCCCGCATAGCCCCAACCACGTTTTTCAACGGCTGGGTCAACAGGTAGGAGAAGACCAGCAGCAGAGCCACCGCCAGTGCGGAGGAGACCGAGAGGATGATGCCTGTCTGCAGGTACATCTGGTTGATCGTCTGGTAGAAAGCCTCCCGCTGCTCCGTGACCAGGATGTACCAGCCGAAGGCCTCGAAAGGAGCCGCCTGGGCGACCCGTTCGCTGCCCCCCAGGGCTAGTTGCTGCCAGCCGAAGGACTCCTTTGCTACCAGCGCCTGAAGCGCCTGAGTTTCGCCGGCAGTCAGCGCAATCTCGCCGGTAGCCATAACCACGTTCCCGCCGGCATCGACGGCAAGGATCAGTTCCGTGCCGCTGCGTACCATGTTTCGAGCAAAGGACTGTACCGCGTCTTTGCTCGCTTCCACGAACTCCTCGTTCCCTACCAGGTTGTTGGAAACTAATAGAGACCATTGGCTGCTCGCGTAGGAGAGGAGCTCCTCCTGTTTGAAGCGCAGCAGGCTGGTTGCAACTCTGGTGATGCCGTTTCTTGCCGACAGGGAGGATACATACCCCGTGACCAGGAGGGGCGCGATGATCAGAGGGAGCACGATCAGTACGATTTTAGCCCGAATGCTCATTCACTTCTCCACCTGATTGACAAGCGATACTCAACAGGAGCGGTTTGTTTCTGCATATCCCGAGTATACACGGATGTGTAGTAGGGGATACACTAGTTCCTACCTAAAAAAATCGGTCTTTCACGACAAAACTGGATTGCAAAATATGCCTTTTCCGGCCGATGATCAGAATGTTGGTGCGCCATAGATGAGCGGTCTATATCACCGAGCCCTCGAAATATACCGCCAGACGGTCGGGCTGCGCCTGGTAGGCAAAGGTGAAGAGGGTCTGGACATTGAAGATGTCTCACCGGAAGATCGGGTCAAGATCCTGCGCCAGATCAATGAGGTGATCGACCGTAACCGGATCAAAGTCCAGGCGGACACCTTCACCATCACCGCCAAGCGCAGCGGAACCGGTTTACCCATTCTTATCAACGGGGCGGTCGTGGCCGTCGTTGCCGCTACACTCCTCATCTTTACCTTTTTCTTCAACAGGCAGGAGGATGTTTTGGCCACCGGATCGGGAACGATCCTCAGCGCCGAAAGTAAGGTGATCGAAACCCTGCGCCAAGAGTCCCAGGAGCAGCTTCAGCACAAGGACAGGGAGATCCTATCATTTCAGCAGCAACTGCAGGATACCCTCGAGCGGCAGAGACGCCTGCAGGCGGAGACAGACCAGACCATTCGCCAACGGGAAGAGCAGCTGGAGGAGGAGTTTCAAAGAACTCTGGAGGAGGAAAGACGGCGTCTGCTCGATCAGGGACTGGCCGCAGCAGCCATCGAGGAGAGATTACAAACCTTCGAGGCGGAGAAACGCTCCGAGCTGGAAGCCGAGTTCGAGACGTTCCGCCGCCAGACCGAAGAAGATGCGGCTCAGCGCGAGGAGGCGATCGCCAGCCTGGTACGGGAGTATGAGCAGAACCTCCAGTCGGCCCAGGCGGAGCGCAGCGCGCTGGAGCGGCAGCTGCAGGAGCGGGAAACGGAGCTGCAGCGGCAGTACGAGCAGCAAACCCAGGCCTTGGAGAGCGACAGAGCCCGGGTGGTGGCGCAGCTCAACCGCCTGCAGGAAGTGCAGCGTCAGGAACAGCTGGTGCGGGACCAGATCCTCGGAGCTTACGAGACGGTAAATGTCAATATCGCTGCGGGGGAGTATGCCTTGGCCCTGCAGCAGCTCGAATCGATCCGGTCCTACCTCGATCAGGAGCCTGGACGTTCGTTGGCCGGAATCCAGCGGCGGCGGCCGGTAGAGAGGTTCATTATCAGTTCCCTGGAGGATCTTATCCGCAGCCGCTCCGCTCAGGAGAAGCAGGACCTGGATTCCCTGATCGCTGCGGGCAGCCGGATCAACGCCTTGAACGAAGGAATCAGCAGGGCAAACCAACTTCTCGAGCAGGGAGACACGGCCGCGGCCCGCCGGCAGTACCTCTCCGCTCTCGGGGAAATTCCTTCGGCACGCCAGGGCTACGAGAGACTGGCGGAAATCGAAGCCCGCCGGGAAGCCCAGGTTCGCCAAAGGGTGGCGTCAACCCTATCCCAAGGTCGAGTCTCGTTTCAGAACGAGCGTTTCCAGGCTTCCCTGGACCGGTACCGCGAGGCTTTGGCCCTTCTTCTCGAGGACTCTGAGACAGCGGGACGCATCGTGGATCAGATTGCCGAGATCAGTGCCCGTTTGAGTCCCGCGGCCGCTGCGCCTCCGGTGCAGCCTGAACCGGTTGCGCAAGCTGATGAGGAGCAGCTCAGATTGCTCGAGCAGTATCAGGAACGGATTGAGGTCCTGGAGGACGAAAATGCCGGGCTGGCGGATCAGCTGAAGCGGCTCCAGGAGCAGCAGCTGCTGCTGAAGGGCGATCAGACCCAGGCAGCCGCCCAGGTGGAGCGTCTTCAGGACGAGAAAGAAGCCTTGAGCGCTCAAGCGGAACAACTTCGAGCCGAGCAGGACAGGCTGACCGCACGGGTGGCCCAGCTTCAGGCTGAGAGAGACAGATTGAGCGCGGAACGGGAATGGATTGAATCCGAAAGGGACAGGCTGGAAGAGGAACGGGACCGGATGGCGGAAGAACAGAAACGTGCCCAGGCGGCGGAAGCCACACGTGAGGATCTGCGGGAACGCCTGGCCGGCCTGGAGGCGCGCTATCAGAGACAGCGTCAGAGCACGGACCTGAGCGGTGAAACCCCGCCCGAAACGTTGGCAACGCTGCTCGAGGCCAAGCTCCTGACCTGGCAGATTATCGGCTCCGACCCGGTCGCCGGCCAGTATCCGGAGCTTTACGACACCATGGAGCGTTATCTCGATACGCTCACGGAACAGAGCTTGCTCGAAGGCCGGTATACGGCTGTACAGGACCTGATCACCGTCGTGGGTACTGTGCTGAGCAGGCCCGAAGCCCAGGTACCCGGCGATCTATGGCGCCGATACAGCTACACGGATCGGGACGATCTCCTGTCAAGGCTGATGGACAAGCTCGAGCTGCTGCTCGAATGAACCGGGGGAGTGCAGAGCCGCCCTGAGGGACATAGGGCGCCCTGCACGGTTATCCCGGATTTACTTTCTGCAATAACCGGTCTTCCTTTCCTAATGACCGGTAACCACGCAGGTATAGGCGCCGTCGTAGGGCGAGACCGGGGGAACAGTCGACTCCTCTCCCCGGTTGTCAAGGTTCAGGTAGCGCTGTACGGCTGTTGCGTCGACAGTCCAGTTCAGGGAGATGGCGCCCGGTGTTCCAGATACTCCGTCGATGAAGCTGTCCTTTCCGTCCATCACGAAGATTCGGATCTGCGCGTCGGTTGAGCTGTAGGTAACAGCGAAGGTGATCATGGTACAGGTGCCCGTGTTGAAGGCCATGATATCGTCCATATCGCTACTGCTCATGCTTCCGGTGATCTCGATGCTCATTCCCGGTTTGAAAGTTACACCCAGGTCGTAAAAGTCTGTCAGTAATGTATAGTCGTCGTTAGGCTCTTGCAGCGATTCGTCGAAATACCCTACTGCTTCGGTTGCCGCGGTTGATCCCGCATTATCTGCAGGATTGACCTCGTCACTCGACATGACCTGGACGAGCAGGAAGTATTTCCCATAGTCCAGCGGCCATTTTCCAGAGAAGGGTATCGAGCTGGAGGTAGCGCCAACATCCAGTGGAGGCAGGCCGGATCCGGATTGAATCAGAACATCTCCTGCGTCGAGATTCGTGTCCGGAGAAGCGTAGGCTTCCCAACTCACCGGCTGGGTGCCGTTATTGGTGCCGTTGTTCTTGTATATGAAATTTCCGTTCACCGGTCCGTCGGGCAGATAGCTGCTCCCCGTCGCTACGAAGTTGACCTGGTCTACGACGTAGTCCACGTTCGGGGCCGCTGCAGTGAAGGTGCTGCCGGACACTGCGACATCATTGCCGTCGTTGCCCGCCGCTACGTCTTCGAGGGACTCGATCTCCACGATCAGGTAGTAATCCCCCGGGGTGATCGGCCAGGTTGCTCCGCTTGGGTTGACCGTCGTAGAGGAAGGGACCGCTCCCAGCGGACCTGCAGTGTCCGAAGCCGCCAGGTAATCCCCCGCGTCCAACGTGCTGTTGGTAGAGACGTATAGATTCCAGGTGACGGCCGCAGCGCTGGCATCGCTGCCCGCGTTGTTCAGGTCGAAGCTGCAGCTCAGGGTATCGCCGGCCACGCCTCCGGTGCTCGAAATAGCACCGGCGTAGTAATCCACATCGGAGTAATCTACGCTGAGCGCGGAGCCCGTGGCCGTGGTGTTGTCGCCGTCGTTACCCGCAGCGGCATCCTCGCCGGCAATCACCTCGACCACGAGGTAGTAGCTGCCGGCGCTGAAGGGCCAGGTTCCACCGAAGAAGATTGTACGAGGAGCCTCGGCGGCGGTCATCGCCACTTCCGTATTAGAATCGATGAGGGTATCCCCTACATCGACGGTATTGTTGGCAGAAACGTAGGCCTTCCAGGTAACCGCCTGGGTGCCGTCGTCTGAGCCTGCGTTGTCCAGCGTGAACTCGCCGCTGATCGGCCCGCCGGCCAGAGTTCCCCCCACGTTGGTCACCGAGAGCACCCTGTAGTCCACATCTGGCACATTCAAGGTGAACGGGCTGGCCGTGGAAATGTTGTTCCCGTGATTCAGGTCCTCCGGGGAGGAGACCATTACGAACAGATCGTAGTTGCCCTGCGGCAGACCGGAGGGCCAATTCCCCGTAGGTGCAACTACATAATCGCCGGAAGCGGGGATATCGTCGGTTACGGTCCCACTGGCGACGAGATGTTCCCCTTCGCCGCCGAATGTACCGTCATCGGAGATGAACAACCACCAGGAGATGCTGGCCGTGCCCGTGGCGCTGCCGCCGTTGTGGATGGTGAAATCTCCGCTGATGCTCGCAGCGACCAAGGCACTGGCGGGAAAGTTATCTCCGGAAATGTTGTAATCTATATTGGTCACCGCGCCGGTGACACTGACTACTGCCGGAACCGAACAGGTTTGAGCCGGGGTGTCTGAATCCGTCACGATTATCGTATCGGAAACACCGGTCGTAGAACCTGCGCTATATACACCGCCCGATGTAATGGCGCCCCCTGAATTGTTGGTCTGCAAATCGAAGGTGTAGGGACCCACGCCGCCTGTAGCGACGAAGGAGATACTGTTGCCCACCGAGACGCTGGCCGTGGTCGGGCTGATCTTCAGCTCCTCCAAGCCGTTCACTACGGTAACGGAAGCCGTCCCGGACTGGCCGCTGCTGTCGGTGACTGCTACGGTGTCGCTACCGGCGGCGGCTGGAGCCGTGTACACTCCTGTGGCCGCATCGATGGAGCCCGAGCCCGCGCCGCTGGCTATTCCGAACGTATACGGAGGAGTGCCTCCGGATGCAGTAAAGGTTACTGACGAGTTGACCGTAATGGTGACCTCAGAAGGGCTGATACGCAAACCCCCTTTGATCCCCAGCTCGGAGAAAAATGAGAAATCCTTGCAGCTGGACAGGGAGAGCGCAAGAGCCAAGACTGCAAGAATCAGTACAGCGAAGATCCCAGGTTTCGTTTTCCGGTTCATCGAGATGCATCTCCTCTCGTTATAGCCGTATGGTGGTGGATACGGAAGGACTGAAGCCCATGATCGGGCGGGGCTGCTCCCAGTAGAAGTCGTACCCTGCTTCTATCAGAAAGGCAAAGGTCCGTCCGATCGGTAGACGCACGCCCAGGCTTCCTCTACCGAAAAAGGTGAGCCCGAGAAATGTTTCGTTTGTTGATGAGATCATCATCAGCAGGGCGGGTCCGGAGGTTATACCGAAGATTACACTGGGGTAGCGCTCGCTGCCGATCTCGTAGCGCAGGGAAACTCCCGTCGGAATAAGAAATGTTTCGGCGCTGGCCAGGTCTCCGGTGGCTGTGAAGTAGTTCATGCCTCCGTACAGACCCAAGCCGAAACGGCTCAGTTCGCCCTGGAAAAGGTAACTCAGGTTCAGTACCGGCATGACCCCGAGTTTGAAATACTCGCTGGCTGCCCCTGTAGCAATGAAAGGGGCACAACCCAGAGCGAGCTCAAAATGCTTCTTCTTTTCCGAAACTTGTGGGCTCTCCGACTTGGGTGTTTCAACACCGGGCAAGGCCGGCTGCAGGGAATCGTTGCGGTCTTCCGTAGGAAGTGAGGCGGGGGGTTCCATCCTACCGCTGGCAGCGGAATCGGATGAACCGATGTTGCCGTTCAACCCGGTATTGACGGATTCGACAGACGGGTCAATGGGGACAAACTCCCTCGGTTCGAGGGTGTCGAGCGAGCTTTCCACGGCTGTGAGCAGCTCGTTCAAAGCCTCACGGATGATTTTGTCCAATACCAGATCTTTGCGCCCGCGCCGAATGACTTCTTCGGTCTTCTCACCGTTTTTGGGATCGTACCAAGCCATCCGTATTTCCAGCTCCTGTCCGCGGCTGGCGTACTCGGTGAGGAGAATGAAATCGACTTTCCCCGTGACCGAGCTGTCGAGCACATCGGTTGGGTTCTGGAAGGTTGCGACATCGTAGGAGGGGGCCGCTGTCTCGATTACCCCGAGCTTCTGGCGCTCGAGACTCCAGCGTACCGATTGGGCAACCACTCCTTGAAACAGTTGCTCCGCCTCGCTATCCAATGGACGGTTCATTGCCAGAATCAGACCTCTTCGCTCGACCGTTGCCGTGGAGCTCTGCCCACGGGCGCTCCCTGCGGCGAACAGCATAATAATAACCCACACCAGGATGACGATCAGTCCTACCCTGCGGGGGCGGGAAGAGGCGCTTTGTACACACAAAAATTCACCCATATGTCCCTCTTTTGTGTGACGTTTTGAATTGACTTGGTGTTTTAGGTACTTGGTTGGTTAGCGTCTACAAATCTATCACATATTTTGAAAAATCGCAGGATTTTTCGAGAAAAATTTTATATGTCATTCCTACCTGTCGGCGGGAGGGGTTAAGCGTAGCTGTGGAGGCCCGCCAGCAGATAGTTCACACCGAAGAAAGTGAACATGGTGAAGGCGAAGCCCACGATAGACAGGACCGCCGAAACCTTGCCCCGAAATCGCTTCACCAAGCGGGTATGCAGGTAGGCGGTGTAGATCAGCCAGGTGATCAGCGCCCAGGTCTCTTTCGGGTCCCAGCTCCAGTAGCTGCCCCAGGCGTTTTGGGCCCAGACCGCACCGAAGATCAACGCGCCCGCGGTGAAGATCGGATAGCCGACGGCGATGGTGGTGTAGGTCAGGCGGTCGAGATTTTTCTTCCGCTCCTCATCCGTTGAAGCCAGGTAATAGATCGAGCAGACGCAGGCAACTACGAAGAAGGATTCTCCGATGAAGGAAAGGGTCACGTGCAGCACAAGCCAGTAGGACTGAAGGGCGGGAATCGGCGGGACAACCTCCTTGGGAGCGATCGGAGAGGAGGCGACGGCCAGTAGAGCGACCGCCACCATCGTAGCCCCAAAGGTGATGAAGGGGATTGTCTTGTCCTTGGCCCGCAGCCTGTATATGAACAGAACCAAAGCGATCACGGCGGCGAAGAATACGAGAGATTCAAAGGTGTTGGTCACCGCGACGAAGCGTATGCGAATACTCCTGTCGATCGTCACAGCGAACAGCAGCACCGCCGCTGCCAGATGAATATAGTGACTGAAGCTGTCAATCTTACGCTCCCTCCGAAGCAGATAGGCGATCTGGATACCCGCCGCCAGGATCAACAGGCCGAAGGCGATGGTGGCAATCATATGTCTTTATCCTTTCTCTTCTGCAGTAATGTAAGGGTCAGACCGGCGGCAACGATGATCAGGGCGATCACTACGGGGATGAAGCCCGGGTCCTTCACCGCTTTCAGGCCGGTAACGTCCCGGCTGCCCAGCTCTTCCACGGTGTATTCTCCGATCGTCTCACCGACCCCGACCTGATAGGCCTCGGAACGGGAGTGCTTCTCCCATTTTTCAAACAGGGCAATGTTGCCCTCGATGCCCTGGAAGATCAAAACAGCCCCTTCCCACTCGAAACCCTCGCCGCTTGATATGGGACTGCTCGTTCCCTCGGCATCTCGCAGGATGGCCCGATCTTCCCGGGCGAAGGAGGTTTGATAGACATTGATCCCGCCGATTTTCAACGGTTTGTTGACTTCGATGGGGAATGAAGGAATCAGGACTTCCCCGTCCCGGCTCACCTCGACCGTGGAGATCCAATCCTTGGGCCTGCCGTTCTCGTACTCCATGTATTCGTAGTCCAGCAGCCGAACAGTGTACTCACCGGGCAGACGAATCTCGTCTCCTTCCCCCATATAGACCATGCCTTCTCTGCGGCCGAATACGGAGAGCATCGCTCCGATGATGAGGAGGAGCAGACCGATATGAATCAGGTCGGGACCGTGACGTCGCCGCGCCATACGGCGTTCCTGATTGACCAACCTATCGACGGTGCATACCGATAGATTTATGAAAAACAGACCCACGGGGATGAAGAAGAGCAGCGAACGGAAGAAATCGTTGAAGCGAAGCCTCAGGATCACCTGGGCCCAAAAAGCGCCGTAGGTGTGGAAGTAGACGGCCGTGTCCTTTCCCTGAGGAATCAGGGTGCTCAGGATGGAAAGAACGGCGATGATCAGGATCAGGACCACCGCCAGCTTTATAGACTTGAAAAATTTGTATAACGCTTCCAAGGTTTAGTAACCTCACTATGGTTGTTATTGATAGATATCATGAAATGTACCGGCGTATCAATTCAACCAGCCGATCTATTCCTACAGGTTTTGTGATAAACTCGTCGGCCCGCACCTCATCCCTGGAAAAATCGAGGGCATACTCCCTGTTGATTGAAGTCAGTACGAACAATGGCAGATTGGGATACCTATCCTTTATCGTCCCGGCCGCCAAAAATCCCAAGGACGTGTTTTCGGGAAACAGCAGATCGAGTAGGATGAGGTCCGGTGAAAGTCTGTCGATCATTTCCAATCCGCCTTCGACGGAATCGGATGCGTGCATTTCGAATCCGGCATTTTCCAGTAATGCTCCGATGGTTTCCAGCACATCAAGATCGTCGTCGATTATTACTATCTTAGCCACATTCGAGCCAGCCTAATACTACTGTTTCGGTTAGGTAAAACACGCTACCACAATTTGTTCTCCTTAGCAAGTATGTGTAGCGAAGGGCGTCCCACTGTTTTTTTGCAGCAATCCTTATTGACGAGGTCAGGTTAACACCCTATAATATCGTGATACTAGTAGCGGATTGTACCTACGGTAAACCAATAACAAACTGTATTTGTGTTTCAAAGGCGGTGGAATGAAATTTCACGGCGGTTATTTGCCAAAAGTCATCGGTAGACCTTCGAGCAGCGTCGATGAAATTCCGCTTCCCCGGAGACTGTCGGTGGATCTCCGGCGGGGCGGGATCAGCTATACGCCCGTTGTCAAAGACGGCCAGCGGGTGGAGTTCGGCGAAGCACTCGCCGAGACATCGGTTTTTGAGCACCGGCTCTGCCTGCCGGCACCGGCGGCGGGAACTGTGGCGTTTCATGACGAAACGGCCGTTGTGCTCGAGAACCTGCAGGGGGAGGTGAGCCCGGGAACGGGATACCAGCCTGAACGGGTAAGCCGGGAACAGACGATCAAAGCCCTGTCCGAAGGTGGTGTCTGGCCTTTTTTTTGGAGCTCCAAAACCGGCGGCGCGGCTTCCGCCGGGGATGATGAACCGCCCCAGGCCATCGTGGTCAACGTGGTCATCAGCGAGCCGTTCCGTGCCAGAGGCAAGGTGATTCTCCGGCGTTCCTGGAGCCGAATCGTACAGGGAATCAAGTTTTTGCCCCGGCTTATGGCCGACTATGGGACGATTTATATCGTTTTGACAGAAGTTCGGGACCCGATCGCCCAGATGATGTATTCCGATCTTGCCGGCTTCGCCTGGATCCGCTTCCGCCCGGTGCCGCTTCTCTATCCCGTGGAGAATCCCCGCATGCTGCTTCAAATGTTTCGACAGAGTGAAGCCTCGATCAACAAGGACAGCAAGATCTGGGTGACCGATGTGCAGGGAATCGAGGCGGTGGGGGCCTGCCTGGCCGATGGTGTGCCGTTGCACCAACGGGTGGTGGTCGCTTCCGGTCCGGGTCATTCGAATCCCCGGCACTTGTCCGTTCGGGTCGGCACACCGATCAGCGCTTTTTCCCAGCCCGTGAATGATCACCTCGTAAAGATTCTCCGCGGCGGAATTTTGACCGGCGAGCCGGTGAATCCGGCCGAAGATGCGGTGCAATACGACGACGACGGCTTTTTCTTTCTTCCCGAAGCGACTGACCGGGAATTCTTGAGCTTTTTACGGCCCGGGGTTGACCGCACTTCCTATTCTCGCACCTTTGCATCCGCTCTGTTCGGGGGCAGTGACCGCAGGATCTCCAACTCCCTGCGCGGCGAAAGGCGCCCATGCATCACCTGCGGCGCCTGCGAGAGGGTATGTCCGGCCCGAATTCTTCCGCAAGTCCTGCACAGGTACATCCACCGCGAGCTGTACGAAGAAGCGGAAAAAGCCGGTCTTCACCGCTGTGTCGAGTGCGGGCTGTGCAGCCATGTCTGCCCTTCCAAGCTGGAGCTGGTGCGGCAATTTGAAGAGGCAAAAGCATTGCTTGAGGCCGAACGGGAACAGGCGATCGAATCTGTTGAAAGAGGCGAGTAGAAGAATGAAACTATTCAAGCGCATTCTGGACAACGCCAGGCCGCATTTCGAGGAAAACGGCAGGTTTTCCAGGTTCCACAATGTTTTTCAGGCGATGGATAACTTCCTGTTCGCCGCTGCCCTGAAAGCTGAGCAGCGGCCGTTTGTAAGGGATCCCCTCGATGTAAAACGGTATATGTCCCTGGTCATTACCGCTCTGACGCCCTGCTTTGTCGCTTCGGTGTACTTTTTCGGCTGGCGGGTGCTGCTGCTTCTGATCGTCTCCTACGTGGTTGGAGGAGTGGTGGAGGTGCTCTTCGCAGTGATCCGGAAAGAAGAGGTCAATGAGGGATTTCTGGTCACCGGCTTCATTTTTCCACTGATTCTTCCCCCGGGATTGCCCCTTTGGATCGCGGCGGTGGGGATTTTGTTCGGCGTTCTGGTAGGGAAAGAAGTGTTCGGAGGAACGGGTCGTAACCTCTTTAATCCCGCATTGGTCGGGAGGGTCTTCCTGGCGCTGGGATATCCGGCGGCCATGACCTCTAATTGGATCGATCCTGCCTCCGGCGGATGGGGGAGGATCCTCATGCCGATTGTCCGGGCCACAGGCGATGCGGTCAGCTCGGCCACTCCTCTGGTCATGGCGAAAGGAGGCGAGTGGGCGGCTCCGCTGGATCTGTTTCTCGGCCGCGTGCTCGGCAGCGCAGGGGAAACGTCGGCTCTGGCGATCATTCTGGGGGGAGTCTTCCTCCTTGTCGTAGGAGTGGCCAGCTGGCGGACGGTTGCCGGAATCGTTGCTTCGTTTACGGTTTTCAATGCGATTCTTCGGGCTGCGGCGCCGGACCTGGGCGCGCCTCTGTGGTTCAACCTGCTGGCGGGAGGTTTTCTTTTCGGCGCGTTTTTCATGGCCACCGATCCGGTTTCCGGTCCGGTCACGCAAACGGGGAAGTGGGCGTACGGAATATTGATCGGATGCACGACCTTGTTGATCCGCACCTTCTCCGGATTTGTTGAGGGAGTGATGTTCGCCATACTTCTCGGCAACATCTTTGCGCCGCTGATCGATGAGGTTGTGATACGCGCCAGGATGCGGAGGTACGCGCGTGAAGGATAACACACGCACCCTGCTCTTTGCCGGGGTATTGGGATTGATCTGTGCCTTGGCGCTTGCCGGGGTGAGCCAGCTAACCGCTGCGTACAGGCAGGCCAACGAAAAAGCCGAAGAGGTTCGCAACTACCTCGCCGCCCTCGGAGTGCCCGGACCGGAAGGGGCAAGCTCGCAGGAGTTGCTCGATATATTCGAGCAAAACGTCCGGGTCGAGAAACTCGGTAAAAAAACGGTTTATCAATACGTACCCGGTTCGGGATCGCAGGCCGAAGCGACGGCCGTGGCCGTTCCCTTTTCCGGGGTCGGCCTGTGGGGCCCGATTCGGGGTGTTTTGGCCCTGGAACCGGACTTCAACACGATCCGGGGTATTCGTTTCTTCGATCAACAAGAGACCCCAGGCCTGGGCGGAGAGATCGGCACGGCCTGGTTCCAGAATCAATTTGTCGGAAAGCAGATTCTTTCCCCGGAAGGGGAACCCGGATTCGAAATCACAAAACCGGGCGGCCCGGAGGGTGTCAACTCGGTAGACGGGATTACCGGTGCGACCATGACCTCGAGCCGGGTACAGGCAATCCTCGATAATCTGGCCAAAGAGCTTTGGAAGGAGAAACACAGCAATGTCCAGTGATTCCCAAAGTCGACAATCCACGGCGCTTCCCGTTTCGCGGGTGAAATACAAAGAAATTCTGAAGGATGGCGTGTATAGAGCGAATCCGGTTACCTACCAGGTACTGGGCATCTGCATCTTTCTGGCTATAACCACGAAAGTAGAGAATGCTCTGGTTATGGGTTTTGCGCTGATCTTCGTCACCGCCATGTCCAACCTGCTCGTTTCACTCCTGCGCAACGCGATTCCGCGAAGAATCCGCATGATCGCCGAAGTGGCGATCATAGCTACATTCGTTATCTTTTTTGACCAATTCCTTCGAGCGTTTTACTGGGACATGTCCAAGCAGTTGGGACCCTACGTGGCCCTGATTATTACGAATTGTATCGTGATGGGTAGAGCGGAGGCTTTCGCCATCCAGAACCCCCCGTTTCCGTCCCTGGTGGACGGCATAGCCAATGGAATCGGCTACGCACTGATTCTGGTGCTGATCGCACTGTTTCGAGAGCTTATCGGATTTGGAACGATCCTCGGCTACACGGTGCTGCCCTCAGAGTGGTATGAACGTAACATTCTGTTCATCATGGCCCCGGGAGCCTTTTTCATGGCCGGTTTCCTGATTTGGGTGCTCAACTTTATCAATCCGCCCAAACCGGCGGAGGTAGGCAAATGAACCCGACACCGATTCTGGTCATTTTTATCGGCTCCATCTTTACCAACAACATCCTGTTCGCCAGTTTTTTGGGGATGTGTTCGTTCCTGGTGTGCTCGAATCGAATTCCAACGGCGATTGGACTCGGCGGCGCGGTGACGTTCGTAATGACCTTCACAACGGCCATCAACTACCTGATCTACCACTACCTGCTCGTCCCGCTGCACCTGGAGTTCATCACTTTCATAATATTCATCGCGGTCATTGCCGCCTTTGTCCAGTTTGTAGAGATGTTTGTGGAGCGTTTCAGTCCCCAACTCTACTATGCCCTCGGAATATTCCTTCCCCTGATTACCGTAAACTGCGCTATTCTCGGGGCGTCTCTGTTCATGGTTTTGCGGGAGTACAATTTCATTCAATCCGTGACCTTTGGCTGCGGCGCCGGGCTGGGTTGGGCGCTGGCTATTGCGCTGATGGCAGGTTTGCGAGAGAAGATGGGGTATTCCAACGTGCCGGTCGCCTTAAGGGGAACAGGAGCGGTCATGCTGATCGCTGGAGTGATCGCCATGGTCTTCATGGGTTTTGCCGGTATGATGAGCCTACAGTAGAGGATTGGTATAGATATGATTACAGGTGTACTGGCGCTGGCGGTTACCGCCGGAATCTTCCTTTCACTGGCAATGCTGCTGCTCATCGCCGAGCGATATCTGGTGAACTATGGTTCCTGCCTGGTACGGATCAATGAAGGATCGGTGGAGTTCGAGCAGCCCGGGGGCGGGACGCTTCTGACTGCCCTTTACGAACACAAAGTGTTCATCCCTTCCGCCTGCGGGGGAAAGGGATCCTGCGGATACTGCAAAGTCATCGTGCTGGAGGGGGGAGGACCGCTGCTTCCCACCGAGACTCCCTATATTAATCGCTCCGAGGCCAAGGCAGGGGTGCGATTGGCCTGTCAGGTCAAGATAAAGCAGCCGATGGACCTCAAATTGCCCGAGGACCTGTTGAACGTTCGGGAGTTCAAAGCCCGGGTTTCCCTGATCCGCAAGCTTACCCACGATATCAGGGAAGTGAACTTCGAGCTGATCGAGCCCGCTGAAATCAAACAGCGCCCGGGCCAGTATATCCAGATTTTGGCGCCCGGCCCGGACGGACCGGTGTTTCGCGCCTACTCGATCAGCTCCCCGGCCCACGAAACTCACAAGGTGCAATTGGTCGTCAGGCTCGTCCCGGGGGGTATCGCTTCCACTTACATCCACAATCTGAAAGAAGGGGATGAAGTCACCTTCACCGGACCGTTTGGAGAGTTCCGGCTTTCGGAGGATCCGGGTAAAGCGGTCATCTGTGTGGGCGGAGGCGCCGGTATGGCGCCGATTTCCAACATCATCCATACGATCTATCAGAGATGGCCGGACCGACCCTGCTATCTGTTTTTCGGGTGTCGCACGAAAAAGGATGTGTTTTATCTCGACAGGTTCCAGAGACTGGCGGAGGAGCATCCTAACTTCAAAGTCGTATACGGCCTTTCCGATCCACTGGAGCAGGACGAGCAGTGGGATGGAGACACCGGGTTCATCCACCTATCCGTCGACAAGCGGCTGCCGGTCAAACAGAATCGACAGGCTTTCCTCTGCGGACCTCCACCGATGATCGAAGCAGTCACCGAGGTATTGCAGGAGAAGGGTTTCAGAAATGAAGATATCTTCTATGACAAATTCTAATGTCGAGTCTGGAACGGCTCATGGAGGTGAAGCTTAATGATCGTAGATTTTGCGGACCTGCTGGATAGAGCGCAGGAGTTTGAAGACAAACTCGAGAGCTACTATGCAGCCTTGCGGGATCAATCCCAGGACAATGGCGTCAGGCTGCTCACCTACTATCTGAGCCGTCATCGCCGGCATCTCCAAGAAGCGCTGGGAGATGTCAATGCCGCCGAGCTTGCCCGCATTCGCGGCATCAAGCTGAAACACGACGTCGAGTTTCACCCTGAAAAGGATTTTCATATCATGGAGCTGCCCCCCGAACGGGTCAAGGGAAAGGACGTCCTGGAGGCTGCGGTACAGTACGACGGCACGTTGGTGAAGCTGTACAAATCCATTTTGAACCAGCCCCTTCCCAAAGAAGCTGCGGAGCTGCTGGAAAGTATTGTCCGGATCGAAGAGCGGGATATCGTGATGCTGAAAAAAATGATTGCCATGAATTATTTCTAGGCCGACAGCCGGGATTGATGAATGAAGAGCTTTGAGCTGTCCCCGCAGCCGGCGAAGAGTGTCAAGCCTCATTCCTCGGCGGGGCTGGACAAGCAGGTCTTGTTGAAGAATGCCTTCTGGTTCATGACCTTCCGTTGGATCGTGGTGGCTGTCTTCGCAGTGGTCGGCTTAGCCGGCAGGTTTTTGGCGGATGCCTTGTGGACCAGCGGGCTGGCGGTTCCGTACCGGGGGCTTTGGATCCTGGCGGGAGTGTTGTGCGCCACCAATCTTTTCTTTTTCCTGTTCGCCAGAAGGTTGAAATCCGAATCCACGGTGGGCTTGGTCAAGACCAACCTCTGGCTCCAGATCGTCTCCGACCTGGTCGTGGTTACCTTCCTGGTCCACATGATCGGCAGCACCTACACCTTCATCCCCTTTACTTTTCTCTTTCATATAACCCTGTCTTGCATTTTTTTCCCAAAACGGGAGAGCCTGTTGGTCACGGTGATCGCCGCAACATTCTATTTTTCCAGCGTGATCATCGAGCTTACCGGGATCTGGTCTTCCCAGGGCGTCCTGGCCGCGGGACCTGGTATATCCGAAAACACGGTTACCTTGAGGGTTATCTTTGCACTTTCCGCCGTATTTGTCTGGTTCATCGAATGGTACCTGGTCTCCTCACTGTCCGAGGCGGTACGCGTACGGGATCGAAGGTTGAGCATAGCGAATCAGCAGCTTACCGAAGCGGATGAGGAGAAAACCAGGCAGGTGCTGTTGACAACCCACGATCTGAAGGCTCCTTTTGCAGGAATAGAAAGCAACATCCAGGTCCTGAAGAGTCAACATTGGGAGAGCCTTTCCGGTGCGGTAAAGACAATTATCGAACGCATAGACCAGCGGGCCCAGACACTGCGGGAGCGGATTCGGGATATTCTTATTCTCGGCGACCTGAAGTCTCGGGCAGTGAAGGACTCGAGGCTGGAGATCGTTGATCTAAAAGAGTGTGTCGAGGAAGTGGTCGAAGAGCTGGCGGAGAAAGCTGAGAGCAGGGATGTCAGGCTTGACATCCAGGTGCCCGGGATCACCGTTTTCAGCAACGCGGAGCAATTGGCGATTCTATGTTCCAACCTTGTTTCGAACGCTATATTCTACTCTCATGAAGGGGGAGAGGTATCCGTGGCGGCCCGCCCCGAAGACGGGAATGTCTGTTTGTCTGTTTCGGATCGGGGAATCGGAATAAAGGAGGAAGCCTTCCCCCATATTTTCGACGAGTATTACCGCACCAAGGAAGCGGCAAGGTTTAACCGCAATTCCACGGGACTGGGGTTGTCCATTGTCAAGGAAATAGCTCAAAACCTCAATTTGAAAATCAAGGTCGAAAGCGAGCCGGGGGAGGGGACGACCTTCAAGGTATACATACCTCAACACAGTGAAAGGTAGATAGGAGGATTTGGTATGGCAAAGATAAAAATAATCGATGATGATCTGGATCTGGCGGAAGATTTATCTCTGCTGTTGAAAAATGCCGGGCACCAGACAAGCACCAGGGACGATACCGAAGGGGCCGTGGCGGTGCTGATGGAGGAGAAACCGGACCTGCTCATCCTGGACGTTATGTTTCCCGAAAACCCGGCGGGAGGTTTTGACCTGGCCAGAGAGATCCGTAACACCCCCGCCCTCAAGGATCTGCCCGTGATTCTGTTGACGGCGATCAATCAGGAGTTTCCTATGGATTTTTCTTCCCGGGACATAGACCCGGAGTGGATGCCCGTGCAGGATTTTCTTGAGAAGCCCGTCGCTCCCGATGTTCTTCTCGAAAAAGTAGACAATCTGCTACACAGGCCCTGAGGACTCGTTGCCTGCTAATCGAAGTTCCGCCGGTGCTTTGAAGCGGCGGCAGCCCCCCTAGAAGTCATGGACAGACAGTGCTCCCGGAAGATATTCACCCCGGTGAAGAACTCCCGCATTAGAACAACCCAGAGATAATAACCCTTCTCGGTCAGAATGATTTCCCTGTTTTTCACCTTGATCGCCCCGGCCGACAAGAAGAACAGGAGCTCTTTCCACACGTGCAGAATAGCCATCCCTCTATACTTGCCTTCGAGGTAGCGCCGTTGGAGGGAGCCGCCGAATAGTTTCATCAAGAAGTCATACCGGATCTGTTCGAGCTTGGAAAACCGTTTTCTTGCCACTATGGGCAGAATCCCCTTGTTCAATAGATCGATATATTGAGATATCTCGAAGGTATTGGAGTAGAGCGTTCCCTGCAGATAGCCGAAACTGCCGGATCCCAGCCCGGCGTAGTGGTCATGGTCGACGATGTATTCATCGATGAGGCTCTGCCTGCAATCAATCGGGTAATCCTTGCGGGAAAAGCACCAGGCCGAAGATGGAAGATAGGCATCCGCCAGTTCCCGCCGGATCAAGTCGTAGAACATTCTCTCCCTGCTCCTCTGACCGGCCTGTAAGCCGCTGCCGTTGCTCTCATTGCCTTTGGCGGACATCAGCGGATAGAAGGTGACTTGATCCGCCTCGATCGTTTTCACGGCTCGTAGATCCTGGAGCAGCATCTGGGCGCTCTGCATCGGATAATTGAAGATCAAATCGATATTCAGAGTTTCGAAAAACCCGCGAGCCGCGGCAAGCCGCTGCCGGATTTGTGTTCCCGAACCGTATCTATCGTAACGCCCGATCTCCTGTAGTACCTGATCGTTGAAACTCTGCACCCCTACCGACAGCCGGTTGACGCCGAGCTCACGAAGCAGGCCGAGAGTTTCGTGAGTCAGGTGGTTGGGATTGGTCTCCGTGGAGATACGTTTGATAGGCCACAGCTCCTTTACGAGCAAGAGCGTGGATTCCAGTTCGGCGGGCAGGATAGTTGGTGTGCCTCCACCGACGTATACCGAGTCGAAGCCGTAGCCAAGCTGGTGATAGATGCGTATTTCCCTTCGCAGGCAGGCGAAGTAGTCTTTGGCTACAGCAAGGTCGAGCTTGATCCTGTTGAAGGAACAGTAGGGGCATAGCTGATCACAGAAAGGAATATGCAGATATAGAAGGATGGGATCGTCGTTCTCCTGCTTCGGGGGGGTCCAGCCGTTGACGTGGGATGCAGAGCGAAACCTCATCGCCCGGCGCATGCGAGCCCGCATATACGTCGTTAGAAATTGTTCGGCGAACATTGTAATCAGTCCCAACGTTTATACATTGTTTTGACGCCACCGATCAAGAACGCAGTAACCGGGGGAAAACTTTATTTTCCTTCTTGATTGAATATTCCTTATATAGTACAATATTTATCTATTAAAGCCCTTATATTAACTTTTAGTGATACTTTTTGCTTCCGGGCTGGAATCAATTACAACTCTACCATTTTGGAGGATTAACCATGAGAGCTGCAACCGCCGTCCAGGCCCAGAGTCTGGAAGAGCTCATGCCGGGTCGGGTGTGCTTCGACCGGCGCGAACGAAGCATGTACAGTCACGATGTGGGATCACTGCCGGGGTTGATCAAACCTTTTATCGGCAACACCCTGCCCGCCGGAATAGTCCAACCGGTAGCAGAGGAGGAAGTTGCCCGGTTGGTGCAATGGGCAGCCGGTGAGAAAGTACCCCTGGTGCCCCGGGGGAAATCGACTTCGGGCTATGGCGGGGTGCTGCCCGTGCAGGGCGGTTTGGTCGTTGATTTCGTACGCATGAGCAAGGTCATCTCTCTGAAAAACGACGAGGTGACGGTTCAGCCCGGAATCTCCTGGAAGAAGCTCGACGAGTATCTGAAAAAGCATGGAATGACCCTGCGCCTGTATCCCTCTTCCTATCCTTCCTCAACCGTGGGGGGTTGGCTGGCCCAGGGCGGCGCCGGTTTCGGGTCCTGGCGGCACGGCTGGTTTGCGGAAAACGTAGTATCCGCCCGGATCGTGCTCGGAAGCGGCGCGGTCAAGGAGATCTCCGGACAGGAGCTTTCCCTGATCGCCGATGCGGAGGGCGTCTGCGGATTGATCACGGAGATCACTCTCAAAGTCATGCCCTCCTTGAATCTGGCGCTCAGCCTGGCCGCTTTCGAAACGGCCCGGGAGCTGGCCCGTTTCGTCGGTTCCCTGGGGGAGATGGACATCTGGTCTTTGTCCTTCGTGAATCCGGACATGGTGCGCCTTTCCAACCGTGCGCCCCTGCGCACCCACCACGGTCATCCGGTGGAACAGCGGGTCCTATTTCCGGAAAAGTACCTGGTCCTGCTGGCCTACGGTAAAGATGCCTCCGCCGACGGCAGTGGTATCGTGGCCGATGTAATTGGTGAGGTCGTGAACAACTCCGGCGGGGAGATACTCTCCCAGGAGCTGGCCGAGCACGAATGGGCGGAGCGCTTTCACATTATGAAGGTGAAGCGACTGGGGCCCTCCGTGGTCCCGACGGAGGCGGTAGTACCTCTGTCAACTCTGGCTGATGTCCTCCAGGAGCTGGAAGCCAGGATAGGCCAGCCCCTGGCTCTGGAGGGAATGGGTGTGTCCGGAAACGAAATCGTGCTGCTCGGATTCATTCCACAGGACGAGCGTCGCTTCAGCTACAGCTTGACCTTCCCCCTCTACCTGACCGTAGCGAAGACGGCGAAACGCCATGGCGGCCGGGCCTATTCCACGGGATTGTACTTCGCCGGTGAAGCGCCGTCGGTCTTCGGCCAGGACAGGCTTCAGGCCATCAAGGCCTTCAAGGCCGGCACCGATCCTGCGGGAATCCTCAACCCGGGGAAGGTTGTCCGCAGCAAGCTGTCCGGGATGATCAATTTGGCCATGCGTTTTGAGCCCCTGCTGAGGCGATTCGGTAACCTCTCCAAGGTCAAGCTCGAGGAGCGCATCGCCAGCCATCCCATCAAAGGCGTTCCCCCCGAGGTCGTGTGGTACGCCTACTCCTGCTCTTCCTGCGGTTTCTGCGTGGACGAGTGCGATCAGTACTATGGGCGGATGTGGGAGAGTCAGTCCCCGCGGGGCAAGTGGTTTTATATCAGGGAGCTGGTCGAGGGAAGGGAGAAACTCGATCAGGAAGCGGTGAACACCTTCATGGTTTGCACCACCTGCGAGCTGTGCAACGTGATGTGCTCGGAGAAGCTTCCCATAGAACCCTCCTGGCTGAAGCTCAGAGAGCTCGCCATCGAGAAGAAGAAAAAGATGACGATCCCTCCCTTCGAGATCATGTCCGCATCCCTGGAGGACAATCTCAACATCTGGGCCTACTACAAGAAAAACCGTGCCGACTGGGTGCCCGAGGATGTTCAACCTCACATCCAGGACAAGGGCGAGATCCTCTATTTCGCCGGCTGTACCGCCTCTTTCGTGGAGAACGACATCGGTCAGTCTTCGGTCCGGCTTCTCAAGGACGCCGGGATCGAGTTTACCTATATGGGCGAGGATGAGAGCTGCTGCGGACTGCCCATGCTGGTCGCCGGCAAGTGGGAGCAGTTCGGACGGATCGTCGAGCACAACCTGACCCAGGCACAGAAGCGGGGCGCCAAGACCGTGATTACCAGCTGTCCCGCCTGCTGGCTGTCCTGGTCTCACTTTTACAAAGAATGGGCGGAAAAGCGGGGCCTCAAGTTTAACATCGATGTGCTGCACTACTCGGAGGCCCTGCAGCCCGCCCTTGAAAGCGGAAGCCTGAAGTTCAACAAGGTGAATAAGAAGGTCACCTGGCACGACTCCTGCCACATCGGTCGGGCCGGCGGTGTGTACGAACCGCCCCGGGAACTGATCAAGGCGGTCCCCGGTGTGGAGTTTCATGAACTGGAGCACAACCGGGAGCACGGACACTGCTGCGGATCGGTCCTTACCCTGATCTCCGAGCCCGAGGTAGCTCACGACATAGGGGCCATGAAGCTCGAAGAGGTCAAGCAGACCGGTGCCGAAGAGGTGCTGGCCCTCTGTCCCTGCTGCGAGTTTCAGATGCGGGTCAGTGCCGACAAGAGGGAAATGGATGTCAAGGTCACCGACCTGGCGACCTTCTTGGCCAAAGCCCGCGGCTATGAAGTCAAGGAGGACCTGGACCACGTGCTTTCCTCCTGGGCGACCTTCGAGGCCATGATCGCCCTGATGCTGCCGGAGAACATGGCGGCGTTGATGGAGGAGCTGTTTCCCCAGCTCGTTGAGGCCATGCCGGCCGGTATGGGCGGCATGATGCGCTTCATCGGGAAGCTCGGTCCGGTGGGCGGGCTGCTTCTCGTGGCCATGAAGCCCCTGTTTCCCGTACTCTTTCCCATGCTCATGCCGGCCATGATGCCCAGGGTCATGCCGCACATGCTCGAGGCGGTGGGCAAGCGGGTTCCCATGCCGGATTTCATGCGCGAGCAGATGCACGATCTGATGCCGCGGGCCTTCGACAACCTGCTTCCCCATATGCTGCCCGATGTGGTGCCGCTGATCTCCCAGCCCCTGATCGACTACCTGCGGCGTGTGGCGCCGGCGAAACCCGGTAGACAGGCCGCCACTGCCGAGCAAGAGCGCAAGGAGTCTACGCCGGTGCGTTAGAGCAGCTGTTGGTATTCTTTGGCGCTTCCTGTTGATAGGATTTCCTGGATGAGAGCACCGGCTCTGCCGCTGATCCCTCTTATTTGGTTGTCCAGCGGGAGGAGCTGCGAAACCGGCTCTTCCAACCGGGCGATCGCCCGGGCGGCGTAGCCGTAGGGAGAGGATTTGCCCCGAAGCCTCAGCAGGTAGTCCATCTGTTCGAGCATCACCACCAGATTGTCGTTCTCGCTGAGAAGATCGCTGTACAACTCCGGGGGCATGCGGAGGGCAATCCTGTGCTTGGCGGCGATCTCCCAAAAACGCTTGTGCAGGCGCCGGTAATACTCCCCTGTGGCCTGACCCCAGCGGTCGTCTCTATAGATCTTCTTATAGTTGGGCAGGAGCTCCGGACGATGGCGGGACAGAGTGTTCAAGAAGTGGCTCGACTGCCGTCCCTCCTTCAGAGTCATGCCCCCGAAAATGAGGTAATCCACCCCGACATCCCTTGCCTGCCGCACCGCCTGCTCCAACATCTCTGGCTGATCGGTGACAAAGGGAATCACGGGCAGGAGAAACAGGCCGCAGGGAATGCCTCGAGTCTTGAAATACCGCAGGGTCTCCAAACGGTCACGGGGGGAGGGCACACCGGGCTCGTAGATCCGGCTGATCCGCTCATCTACAGAGCAGATGCTGAAGCAGACCAGGGCCCGCTTCTGCCGGTTGATTTGCTGCAGCAGGTCAAGGTCTCGGCGGACAAGCGTCGATTTTGTCAGCACCTGTACGGGATAATCGAAGTCGGCGATGATTTCGAGTACCTGCCGGCTCAAGCGGTACTTCTCTTCCACAGGCTGATAGCTGTCTCCCACTCCACCGCCTAGAAAGAAGTACCCTCCTTTCAGTGGTTTGCGCCTCCGGCTTGGGTCCAGCTCCCGTTTTAAGATTTGGGCGGCGTTGATCTTAACGCAGACATCCCGGCCGAACTCTCCCTCCACGTAGTACCCTTCAGCCCGCCCATCGCAATAGGAGCAGTTGTGCTGGCAGCCCCGGTACAGATTCATGCCGTAGCGGGACACGAACCAGGAATCGATGTACTTGCGCTTGAGCAGGACGGACTTGGCCTCGATTTCTCGAATTTTCATGTTCTCGTTCTACCGTGAGGGTTGCCCGGAGTTCTCTGCAGAAAGACGGAGAAGGTGAAGACGAGGATCCCCGCCCAGATCAGGCCGAAGCTGATCAGGTGGGTCAGGGTGAACTCCTCGTCGTAGAGGAAAATTCCCATCAGCAGCTGAGAGGTCGGGGCAAGGTACTGGAGGAATCCGACCAGGGAGAGGGGGATTCGCCGAGCCCCGTTGGCGAACCATATGATGGGCAGGGCGGTTACCACACCGGCGCCGATGAGAAGCAGATGGGTCGATGCGCCGGCCGTACCGAAGGCGCTTCGCCCCTGAACCGCCTCGAACAGGAGAAAAGAGATCACGATCGGGGATACGAGCAGGGACTCCACGAAGGTTCCCGGAATGGATTCCACGGCCACGGTCTTTCGCAGCAGACCGTACAGACCGAAGGAGAAGGCCAGGGACAGGGAAATCCAGGGCAGCCCCAGGGATCCCAGGGACATGTAGAGCACGCCGCTGAAGGCGCAGAGCACCGCAACGATCTGCCAGAAACGCAGCCGTTCCCGCAAGATCAGCACTCCGAGCAGCACGCTGAGCAGGGGATTGATGAAGTAGCCCATGCTTACCGACACTAATCTTGCGCTTAGAACACCGACGATGTAGATGGACCAGTTGGTAGCAACACACACCCCGGAGGCGAGGAGGGTGAGCGCTGTTTTTCGTGAACGCAGTGCCGCCCGTACCTCGATCCATCTTCCCTGAATGGTGATCACACAGGCGGTGAAAGCGCAGGACCAGACCACGCGGTGGGCGAATACCTGAAATTGAGGGACCCCTCCAAGGAGTTTCCAGTAGGGCGGATACAAGCCCCAGAACAAGAATGCCCCGGCGGTAAACATGAGGCCGACCAGGTGTTCTCTTTTTTCTCCAGAGAGAGCCTTCGTCATTCCTTCATGCTTCCTTCTCCCACCCTCTGAGGTCTCTACACTATAGGTGGTTTCCGAGCTTCCGGCAACATTCCTCCATGGAACCGTCCACGGTTTGGCATCCGATTATTGCATCTTTTGTTGTTTTTCTCTATATTTACTATATAGTTATTTCTATATAGACATCAGAAGAGCGTTGGATGTGAACAAGCACGCGAATATCGACTTCGAAAAGTGCGACCCCATGAGCTGCAACGGCAACCAGGGGATATGTCAAGCCGCCCGATCCTGCTCCCACAAGCTTCTCGAGCAGGAAGAAGAGAAGGAATCGCCGATGCTGCTCTCCATTAAAATGTGTGTCGGCTGCGGCACCTGTGTCCCCGCCTGTCCCTTGGGTGCCATCGAGATAAAAAACGGTTAGTACCTTCCTTTTTTTCCGCCCCTTATTGACAACGGGGTGAAAAGCTGTATAATTAATTTAGAAAATCAAAACGAAAGTAAATAGAAATAGTTTCGTAAGATATTTGTATGGTTAATACAAATTTGACCGAGAGGGAAAAGGAAATTGTCAGGCTGTTGGCGGAAGACCGGGGAATTCCCGTATCGCAGCTGAGCGGGCAGCTCGGTGTGTCCGCCGTAACGATCCGAAGCGACTTGAACAACCTGGCAAAGAAGGGAGTGGTGGTACGGACCCGCGGCGGTGCAGCCCCCGCCTTCCACCCCAACGTGGTGGTCCGCCAAAACCTGAGAGTGGAGGAGAAAAACCGGATCGCCCAGGCCGCGGCGGATCTGGTGAACGACGGGGATACCATCATGATCGAGGCCGGAACAACAACCGCTCTGATCGCTAAGTATCTTTTAGGCAAGCGATTTGTCAACATCGTGACCAACTCTTCCCTGATTCTGCCCTTCGCACGTCTCAATCCCGGGATTCATTTGACCGTTGCCGGCGGCGAGTTTCGCCCGGCCACGGAATCCTTCGTCGGCCCGATCGCTCTTTTGGAGCTGGAGCGTTTTCATGTCCGCCTGGCTTTCGTGGGAACAGATGGTTTTTCAATGGAGGGTGGACTGACCACCCACCTGGTCGAAGGTGCGGAAATCGTTCGACGAATGGCGGAACGTTCGGAAAGTACGGTTTTGATTGCCGACTCATCCAAGTTCGGCAAAATAGGCTTTGTACATGTGCTGCCGGTGCGCCAGGTCAAGACCCTGGTTACCGACAGTGAACTGCCGGAATCCGCCCGGGCAGAGCTGGTAGAAACCGGAGTTGAGGTCATCCAGGCGTGAGAAATCTGAAATTAACCGTAGAGGAGAGCTGAGTATGGCGGAACGAGTCATCCTGCCCAGACAGGGGCAATCCGTAGAAACATGTCTGGTCTTAAGCTGGAAGAAAAAGGAGGGAGACCCGGTTTCCGAGGGAGAGGTCCTCGTCGAGGTGGAAACGGACAAAGCGGTTTTCGAAGTTGAATCTACAGCAGAAGGCACCCTGCTGAAAATATTGCATCAGGAGGGCGATCTTGTTCCTGTTCTATCCGCTCTGGCTGTTGTGGGAAAGCCCGGGGAGGACATCACTTCCCTGACAGGCACAGCCCAGCCGCAACCTAAGGCGGCCGCTGATACGCAGAAGATCGCGATATCCCCGCGGGCCAGGCGAAAAGCTGCGAAACGCGGTTTGATTCCCGCGCAAATCCTCGCAGCTCTTCCGGAGGGCCGAGGAAGCGGTCCCCGCGGGCGAATCCTCGAGCGGGACGTGGACCAGGCGGCCGGTGCCGCAGAGACTGCCCCGATGGCTGCAGATTTCCCAGGGCCCGTACAGGAGGTGCCAGTCAGAGGGATCCGTAAGCTCATTGCCGAGCGTATGCTCTCTTCTCTGCAGGGAAGCGCCCAGTACACGCTGCATTCCTCCGCCTGCGCCGAAGCCCTGCTCGCCTACCGGCAGAAGCTGAAATCCAGTTCGAAAGAGCTCGATCTTCAGGCCATTACAATAAACGATTTGCTGAATTACGCTGTCACCCGGGTGCTTCTCCGCTTTCCCGCTGTAAACAGCCACTTTGTCGGCGACAAGAGCCTGCTTTTCGAGAGGGTGCACCTGGCTGTCGCCGTGGATACGCCGCGCGGATTGATGGTTCCGGTGATCCGCAATGCCAGTATGCTCTCATTGAAACAGATGACCGCGGAAGCGGCCAGGTTGCAGAAGGCCTGCTTGGAGGGCAGCGTGACCCCGGAAGAGCTGAACGGTGGTACCTTCACCGTATCCAATATGGGAACGATGGGCATCGAGGAGTTCACTCCTGTGCTCAATCCTCCTCAGGTGGCCATCCTGGGCGTGGGTTCTGTTCAACTCAAACCGGTGCAGAGGGAAGGGGAGGTGGTGTTCGAAAGAACCATGAGCCTGTCCCTGACGGCGAACCATCAGATACTCGACGGTGCCCCGGCGGCGGGCTTCCTCAGGGAGCTCTGCCGGGCCCTGGAGAGCTTCGAGCTTCTCCTGGCGGGTTGACGTTCGAACCTTTGAAGAACCCAAACCGCCGATGAATGATCCGATTGCTGCAAGGAGAACAATAACCAAGAGGTAGAACCATGCCAAAATCCATAGTTGTAGATCCCGGGGCCGTACGGAAATCAGGAAAGATCGAAATCCCGCCGATTCCGGTCAATCAGTACGTGCCCGACCCTGCCAAGGAAGGGAAGAAGTTCGGAAAGAAGCGACTGAACGAGATTTATCAGGACATGCTCTTTATCCGCGAGTTCGAGTCGATGCTCAATACTATCAAGACCCAAGGAGAATATCGGGGCATCGCCTACGAGCATAAGGGACCGGCCCACCTGTCCATCGGGCAGGAGTCCGCCGCGGTGGGGCAGTGCGTTCATCTGGATGTCGAGGATTTCATCTTCGGCTCCCACCGCAGCCACGGCGAGATCCTGGCAAAATGCTTTTCCGCCGTACACAAGCTTGACGACGAGGATTTGCTTCGGGTGATGCGCACCTACATGGACGGAAAGCCCCTGTCCGTCCTGGAGAAGGACGGCAGCGGCAACGGAAGCGTCAAGGATCTGGCCATCGACTACATACTGTACGGAGTTCTCGCGGAGATCTTCGGCCGGGAGGCCGGGTTCAACAAGGGACTCGGCGGCTCGATGCATGCCTTCTTCGCACCCTTTGGTAGTATGCCCAACAACGCCATTGTCGGTGGATCCGGTGATATCGCCGTGGGGTCGGCCCTCTTCAAGAGGATCAATAGAAAGCCCGGTATCGTCATCGCCAACATCGGGGATGCTTCGGCCGGCTGCGGTCCGGTGTGGGAGGGGATCATGATCTCTGCCATGGAGCAGTATCGAACCCTCTGGCCCAAGGATGTCGGTGGTTCACCGCCGATTCTGTTCAACTTCTTCAACAACTTCTACGGCATGGGCGGGCAGCCCGAAGGGGAGACCATGGGCTTCGGGCAGCTGGCCAGGCTCGGCGCCGGCGTGAATGCCGAGGCCATGCACGCCGAGCGGGTCGACGGCTACAATCCCCTGGCCGTGGCCGACGCCATCGAGCGAAAGAAGAAGATCCTCCTTGACGGAAAGGGGCCGGTGCTTCTCGACGTGATCACCTACCGTCTATCCGGTCATTCCCCCTCGGATGCCTCCGCTTATCGCACCAAGGATGAGATCGCCCTCTGGGAGAAACAGGACTGTGTGGCTACTTTCGGCCGCTATCTGGTGGACAACGGCCATGCTGACAAGAAACAGCTCGAGGAGCTCAAAGAACAGGTGGTGAAGCGCATCGCCCGCACTCTCGAGCTGGCCTCATCCCTGGAGATCTCCCCCCGGCTGCGGACCGACGATCGGGACCGTATCGGGGAGCTGATGTTCAGCTACCAGAAGGTCGAGAAGTTCGACGACCGGGAACCGGAGGTTCTAATCCCTTACGAGGAGAATCCACGAACCCAGGCCAACAAGCGCAAAAGCCGCTGCGGTGTGGACGAAAAAGGCCAAGTTCTGCCCAAGGCCAGGGTGATTTCGTTTCGGGACGCCCTGTTCGAAGCTATGCTGCACCGCTTCTACATCGATCCCACCATGGTGGCCTTCGGCGAGGAGAACCGGGATTGGGGCGGCGCCTTCGCCGTGTATCGCGGGTTGACCGAGACGCTTCCCTATCATCGTCTGTTCAACACCTCAATCTCCGAAGGAGCGATCGTCGGAGCCGCTACGGGCTACGCCCTGAGCGGGGGGCGGGCTGTACCCGAGCTGATGTACTGTGATTTCATGGGACGGGCCGGGGACGAAGTGTTCAACCAGCTCTCCAAGTGGCAGTCGATGAGTGCCGGCGTTCTGAGGATGCCGGTGGTCCTGCGCGTTTCGGTTGGCAGCAAGTACGGGGCCCAGCACTCCCAGGACTGGACCTCCATCGCCGCCCATATCCCCGGACTCAAGGTCTACTTCCCCGCTACGCCCTACGACGCCAAGGGGATGCTAAACCTATGCTTAAGCGGAAGTGATCCGGTGGTGTTCTTCGAGAGTCAGAGGATCTACGATATCGGCGAGCTGTTCGTCAAAGATGGGGTGCCAGAGGGCTACTACGAGGTGCCCGAGGGAGAGCCGGTGTTGCGCCGGGAAGGCTCGGATCTCACCATCGTTACCATCGGCGCCACCCTGTACCGTGCCGTGGAGGCGGCGGAGCTTTTACAGCAGAAGTACGGCGTGTCGACGGAGCTGATCGATGCCCGATTCATCAACCCGCTGAACTACGACCTGATCGCCGAATCGGTGAACAAGACCGGAAAGATCCTCTTAAGCTCCGATGCCTGCGAACGGGGCAGCTTTCTCAACACCATGGCCGTCCATATTGCTGAACTGGCCTTCGACGAGCTGGACGGACCTCCGGTAGTGGTGGGAAGCCGCAACTGGATCACCCCTGCCGCCGAGATGGAGGATACTTTCTTTCCACAGGTGGAGTGGATCGTCGACGCGGTGCACGAACGTCTGCTGCCCCTGCCGGGTCATCAGGTGAGCTCGGACCAGAGCCTCGAGGAGTTGCAGCGCCGCAGCCGCCGGGGGGTGTAGCGAAGGCGTACTGTTGATCCGGGTGGATCGTCCTTGACACCCCGGGGAAACGATCTTAGTATCCTTAGAAAACAGGTAGAGTTCGGCACATCTCAACATCAAACCAGGAGAGAAGCATGAAGAAGCTGGAAATCGGAGTCATCGGGATCGGATTCATCGGCGCGGCTCATGTGGAAGCGCTGCGCCGGATTCCGGGTATTGATGTGGTTGCTATCGCTCATTCCAGCGACGCCAAGGCCAAGGCCAAGGGGGAGGAACTGGGCGTGGACAAAACCTTCGGCGATTACAGGCGGTTGTTGGAGATCAAAGAGATCGACGCCGTTCACGTGTGCACACCGAATTATTTGCACTATCCTCAGACCAAGGACGCCCTGGCGGCGGGGAAACACGTTGTTTGTGAGAAGCCTCTGGCGGTTACGGTCATGGAGGCCCAGGAACTGGTGAAGCTGGCTGATTCGAGCGGTCTGGTCACTGCGGTGCACTTCAACATCCGCTTTTATCCCCTCATGGCGCATATACGGAACATGATTGCCGGTGGCGAGTTGGGCGAAATCTACGCTGTTCATGGCTCTTACCTGCAGGACTGGCTGTTCTACGACACGGACTACAACTGGCGGTTGGAACCCGAGTATTCGGGAGAATCCCGGGCTATCGCCGACATCGGCTCCCATTGGATGGATCTGATCGAATACCTGACCGGCGGGAAGATCGGGGAGGTGTGTGCGGATTTCGCCACTATCCATAAAATAAGAAAGAAGCCTCTCAAGCCGCTGGAGACCTTCGCCGGTAAGCTGCTGAAACCCGAGGACTACAAGGATATTCCCATCGGCACGGAAGACTACGCCACGGTGATGCTGCGCTTTGCCGGAGGAGCTCGTGGTGTATTCACGGTCAGTCAGGTATCGGCGGGCAGAAAGAATCGGCTCTATTTCGAGATCGACGGCTCGAAGAAATCCGTGGCTTGGGAGTCGGAGCTCCCGAACCAGATGTGGGTCGGGCGGCGCGACGGTCCCAACGAGCTGCTGCTGCGCGATCCCTCCCTGGTGCACGAGGATAGCCGTGAGCTGATCGGCTTTCCCGGCGGGCATAACGAAGGTTTCCCGGACACCTCGAAGCAGCTGTTCAAACAGTTCTACGCCTCGGTACGCGCCGGCGGTCCGGATAAAGATCCCCGATATCCTACATTCCGGCACGGGCTGCGGGAGCTGCAGCTCTGCGATGCTATACTGCAGAGCAGCAAGAAACGGGCCTGGCTGCCGGTGAAAGATTGAACAAAAAACAACAGTAAGGAGCAAGTATGATGATAAAACTTGGTTTTGTTAGCGCCGTTGTCGAAGAGCTCACTTTCGAGGAAACCGTGGATCTGGCGGCGGAGATAGGCTACGACTGCGTAGAGATGCTCTGCTGGCCGGTGGGCAAGGCGGAGCGCCGCTATGCCGGGGTGACCCACATTGACGTGAACAGACTCGATGACAAAAGGGTCAAGGAGATCCGGGACTACTGCGAGAAGAAGAACGTGTCCATCTCCGGCCTGGGATATTATCCCAACTATCTCGAAGACAGCCCGCAAGCCTCGACCTACGCGGAGCACTTTCTCAAGGTCATAGAGGCCTCGGCCAAACTCGGCGTGGGCATTGCCAATACCTTCATCGGCCGGGACCACACCAAGAGCCTGGAAGATAACTTCAAGCTCTTCGAGAAGCTCTGGCCGGGGATCATCAAGCATGCGGAGCAAAAGAAGGTGAAGATCGGTATCGAGAACTGTCCGATGTTTTTTACCGGAGATGAGTGGCCCGGAGGGAAAAACATGGCCTTCAGCCCTGTGATCTGGCGGCGGATGTTCAAAACGATCCCCTCCGAATACTTCGGGCTGAACTACGATCCCTCCCACATGATCTGGATGCAGATGAACTACATCCGGCCGATCTACGAATTCAAGGACCGCATCTTCCATGCTCATATCAAGGACGCCAAGATCCTGCCCGACCAGCTTGCCGAGGCCGGCATTCTGGCCGCGCCGCTGGAGTACCACTGCCCGAAACTACCGGGGCTGGGGGATGTGGACTGGGGCAAGTACTTTTCCGCCTTGACCGATATCGGTTTCAAGGGTTCGGCCTGTGTCGAGGTAGAGGACCGGGCCTTCGAGGAATCCTTCCAGGATCGAAAAGACTCATTGATCCAGAGTCGGAATTTCGTGCGCCAATTCCTGCCGCAGGCTTGAGTGGCCCATTCGGTTTGGATACGCTGTCCCTCTTTGCGGATTAGCTGTAAAATTATCCGTTCAGGCGCTCCTCAAACGGACACGGATCTCGATGGCTACCGCCGGAACCCTCAACAACGCTGTCTCACCCTTCAGGTATCCCGGACCGTCGTCGGAAAGGGATAGCGGTGTACGGCGCTCCGGTGCACCGGCGGCGGGCAGCCGTTTCCACCAGGGTTTCTCTGAGCAGGCCGCCGGAACAGAGGCCGTCTCGGAGATCTCCTCCCCCGCCAGGCTCACCCCCGCCACCCCGATGCCGGGCGGAAGGTGGACCCGAAGAAGAAAACTGCGCCGCTTGATCGAGGCGGCGTACTCACCCCGCGGCTCCTCGAGCCGAACCAACAGCGCGCCGTCGATCCTCTGCACTTCGATAGAGCTTCGCGCCCACTGTCCCCGCTGATAGCAGTTGCTCTGTCCGTCATCCTCGTAAAGGGTGAAGCTGCCAGTCTCGCCCTCTTCCGGGGCGAATATCTCCCAGGTCAACGGATCCCAGACCGCCCGCCCCGTGTGCTGCGGGATAGGTCCAAGCGGCAGAATCGCGCCGGATCGGGCCAGGGTCGGGATCTGGTGAATATGCACGGGAAGCTCGATCGTGGCAGGTCCCCGGTGCACCGTTCCACTCCAAAGATCTCGCCAGAGACCGGGCGGTATCCAGGCCTGCTTTTTCCCCGGCGGCAGCTCTCCGAGATCTGCCGCCCTCCCGATGCTCAACTGGATGGCGGGATTCACCAGCCGGTCGTCCTGATAGGTCACCCGGATCCGGTGTTTCTTGCCTGCGGACAGTAGAAGCGCGACCTCCCTATCCCCCGTGTCGAACGAGCTCATCAACTGTGCGGGGAAGTCTACGTCCACCACAAGGCTCTTCATCCCGTTTCCTTCCAGACGGAGGACATACCAGCCGTTCTCCGGAACCTCGAAGGCGCCGTCCCAGACCACGTGGAAACCGGGTTTCCAGGCCATTCTTTTCTCGGACGAGTTGTATGCATCGATACGGATCTCGTGGTCATAGCCGACCTCATCCGCAGGTCCGAACGGGAGCTCTCCGCCGCCTCTTGCGCCCTCCGGCCAGTACGGCTCCAGCCAGATCCTTCTCTCCAGGGGCGTCCTGAACCGAAACGGGCTGCGCAGCTCCGCCATCTCCACGGCCGGGTCGATCACAGGTGCGAAGATCAGGTCATCGCCCAGGGCGAACTGACGCTCCCTCGTCCATGAGGGCGCCTGTGGATCGAAGAGCTCCATGCTGCGGTGCATCGGGACGCCGGTCTCGTACGCTTCGCGGGCCAGCGTGTAGAACAGGGGTAGCAGCCGATAGCGAAAGCGAACATAGTCGCGGCTGATCCGCAGCGCCCTCTTCCCAAAGCGCCAAGGATAGCGAAAACGGTTCAACGGCCCGGAATGCAGCCGGAAGGTCGGTGAGACCGCACCCCACTGCATCCACCGCACGTACTGCTCCGGAGAGGGGTACCCCACGTGCCCGCCGATATCCTGGCCCGTGTACGGACGCAGTTGTAGACCTTCGTCCACGCTGTCCCGTACCGCCTGACCCAGGGCGCTCCAGTCCGACTCGATGTCACCCGTCCACCAGATGGGATGGCGGTGGGAGGCGGGGTGGCCGGCGGCCATACTCAGCAAGACGGTCCGTCGGTCGGGGTTGTGGGCGCTGAGGATGTCCCAAAACAGTTTCTGCCCCCAAACAGCCGTCTCCAATCCGGGTGCCGGTCCCGGGATGATATCCCTCCAGTTGCGGTCGAACCACCAGGTGGTCAACCCCAAATCCACCATCCGGGTCAGGTTCTCGCGGCGGTAGCGGAACAACCCGTCTTCCAGCGGCGAGAAACCGCGGGGTTCCGGATGGTCATTGAACAGGGTGCGAACCCCACGCTCCCGACACGCCCGGAGGGTGTGTGCCATGTCCGGGAAGTGCTCGGTGCTGATGTCGTACCCACGGCTGCCTCCCACGCGCCAGTCGGTGTCAATCACAAAAACGTCGAGGGGGAAGCCCTCGGCGCGATAACGATCGATGGTCTCCAGCACCGTCTGCTCGGTATACGGGTGGTAACGGCTGTGCCAGAAACCGAAGGTCCAGAGCGGCGGAAGGGGAATCGCACCGGTCAGCAGGGTTAACAGCCTGTAGAGCTTCCGTACATCGTCCTCGTACAGAAAGAGATATAGGTCCAGCGCCTCCGGCTCGAACCGCCAGCCGGACTGTCCACCGTCGTAACTCTCGGGCGGCGGAAGACTCCCCCACTCGGGAGGGATGGCGCGGGGCCGGTCATGGAGGACCCAAACGGGCCCGGCCTCGCTTGGCCGCGGAAGGCTGTCCGGCTGCGGCGGCTTACTGCGGAGCCCGATATCCGTCTCCGCGGACCAGAGCGTCCTGCCCTCTCGCTCAAGTCTCAGAGATTGGTAGAGCTCCCGCACGTCTGGCGGCCCGGGCATGCCCCGCAAGGTCAGATCACGCTTCGCCGCCAGAACCTCGCCTCTTCGATCCGAGCCTGCTGTGAGTGGGCCCTGTAACTCCCGGGCGAAAACGGCAAAGGTTGCCTGGTCGCAGAAACTTCCGTCCGGTCGGGAGAGCTCGATCCGCAGAACAGCATCCCATAGAAGTTGAATCCGGATTCTTTCGGCTCCAGCGGCATGGCCGACGATCAGCTCGCCCGGGTTGCTCTGAGTAACAGTTACGGCGCTCACCTCTCCTCCTTTGAAGAATCAACTTTTACTGCCCAAGTCTATTCATAGCGGATTTTATACGATGTTTAGGTAAAATTTACAGGTTGGATGCTCGAATTGTACTTGACAAAATACTATATCATATATAATATAGGACTTCTGCTATGGATGTTCCGGGTGGATCAACGGCCAGTCGATATTCCCTCAGCCAACAAGTTCGCAATCATATCCTCAACAAAATCGCCACCGGGGCGCTTGCGCCGGGAGACAAGGTCATAGAAGCCCGTGTCGCCGAGGAGCTGCACGTGAGCACCATCCCGGTGCGGGAGGCGATCCGGGAGTTGGCCGCTATGCGTGTACTGGACTACTCGGTTCATCGGGGGGCTCGGGTACGGGAGGTTACGGTTTCCGAAACCGTTGACGCGCTTCATGTAAAAGGGGTTCTTGAAGCACTGGCCGCCCGTTTGGCGGGGGAAAAGCTCGGGTGTATCTTAGCGGCCCTGCAGCAGTACAGCGAGCATATCCAGGAAGCGGCCCGTCGCCACGACTGGGTGCAGTACCAGGATCAGAATCAGCTGTTTCATCGATTGATCGTAGAGACTGCGGGGAATCAGATTCTCCTCAGCCTCTGGGATTCTCTCGCCTTCGATGTGCGCACCCGCTTCATCATGGACTTTCTGCGTATCGTAGATCCGACCGAACTGGCAAGAGAGCACGATGAGATTCTGCAGGCTATCGAGGCCAACGAAACCGGCAGGGTGGCTGAGCTTCTGACTTGCCATACCAATCGATTGGTCGAGTACCTGATGGAGCAGAAGGCCGCCGACAATGCGCGGGATGACCAAGGGAGTCGAGCTTGATGTCAACGAATATCGTTCGCTTTGAAGAATAAAGGAAGGAGCAAGGAAACCTGTATGAGCGAAAACAAGTATCCCCATCTATTCAGTCCGATCCGAATCGGAAATTTCGAGGTGGCGAACCGGGTCTGCCACGTGCCGACCGATATTTCCTCGGCCAACGCCGATGGGTCGGTGAGCCAGCGGGTCATTACCTACCATGAGGAGATCGCGAAAGGCGGCTGCGGCTTCATCATCTGCGGGGCTTCCACCCCGGACAAGAAAACCGGCCGCCCTACTGCGACCTGTATCGCCGTGGACGAAGATCCTCTGATTCCGGGTCTCGCCGAGTTGGCCGAAGCCATGCACCGCCATGGAGCCAAGACCTCCCTGCAGATCCAGCATCCTGGACGGCAGGCTGCCTGGCCGCGGAAGGACCTGATCTCGGCTACGGATCAGGTTGCGGACATCCCCGCTTCCGCCGGTCACGAGGTCGTTTACGCCGCAGCGGAAGCCAAGGGTAAAGCCATTCGAGCCATGTCCGTCGAGGAGATTTACGACCTGGTCGACAAGTTCGCCGAAGGCGCCTGGCGGCTCCAGCAGGCCGGTTTCGATTCGGTGGAGCTGCACGGAGCACACGGCTACCTGATCGCCCAGTTCATGAGCCCGTATGTGAACAAGCGAAACGACCGATTCGGAGGCAACTTCGCCAGCCGCATGCGCTTCCCCCTCGAGATCGTCCATGCCATCCAGTTCAAGTGCGGCCCCGATTTCCCCATCGGTATCCGTTACTCCGGCGAGGAGTGGATCGAGGGCGGCCGCTGGCTCGAAGAGAGCGCCAAAGCGGCCAAGCTGTTCGAGGAACACGGTGCGGCCTTCCTCGATGTCAGCGCAGGTATTTTCGAGATGCCCGGTCCCACCATGGATCCGATGTACTACCAGCAGGGCTGGAACACATATACCGCCGAAGAAATCAAGAAGCACGTGAAGATCCCGGTAATCACCAGCCACACTCTGCGGGATCCGGACTACTGCGAGAAGATTCTGGCCGAGGGCAAGACCGACATAGTCGGATTCTCCCGCCAGCTGATCGCCGATCCCTACTGGGCCAACAAGGCGGCGGCCGGGAAGAAGGAGGAGATCCGCAAGTGTATTTCCTGCCTGGTCGGCTGCTGGCAGGAATCCCTGATGATCAAACGACATATGCGCTGCGCCATCAATCCGGCGGTGGGGGACGAACGGTTCATCGACTTCGGTCCTGCCGGCAAGAAGCTCAACGTAGCGGTTGTCGGCGGCGGGCCGGCGGGTCTCGAAGCTGCGCGGATTGCGACTCTTAGAGGCCACAAGGTCACCGTATTCGAGAAGAGCAATGAGATCGGTGGAGCCATACTGTACTGCTGTACTGTCCATGGAAAGAACAAGATGAAATGGTATGCCGATTGGCTCCGTCGTCAGATCGCCAACCTGGGCGTAGAAGTCAAGTACGAAAAGGTGCCGAAACCGTCGGACCTCAAATCTTTCGACGCCGTCCTGGTTTCCACCGGCAGCCGGGTGGTGAGGCCGGACATCCCCGGCATCGACTCGGACAGAGTATGCACCTTCGAGGATGTGCTGCGCTGCCAGATGAAGAACTGCGAGCACTGGCCCAAGGGCGGAAAACCGGAACCCGTAAAGGTCGGCGACACCGTACTGATTTGGGGTGACTATTACGGCGCAGTCGATGCGGCGGAAAAGCTGGGGACTGCGGGCAAAAAGATCTACATCGTGACCAAGAATCGCGAGTTTGCTCCCTGGATGGAACCCTGTCACAAGGACATCATGGTCAAGCGCTTCAACGGCGGCCAAGGTGAGGGGCTTTCCAGCAAGACCCTCGATCATCCGGTGACGGTCATCCCCAATTCGTCGGTGCTTGAGATCGGTAAGAACGGTGAGGTTGTCCTGATCGATGGTAAGTTCGAACATTCCACCGTGAAGGTCGACAACGTTGTTCTTGCGGACGTTCAGGTAAATGACGAATTGTACGCGGAGTATCGGAAAGCCGGGTTGGTGGCAACCAAGATCGGTGATGCCAAGAAAGTGCGAAACCTGCGCGGTGCAGTCACCGACGGCGCCAATATCGGCTTAACTCTGAATGAGGACCTGAAGATCAATGCCAATGCCGAGATCATCGCGAGTCTTCCCACTGACCCGAGTTGTAAGGTATAAGGATGTGTAGACGGAGCAGATGCCTGTTCGGGCATCCGCCCTGCAGGTGTCGAAGAGGAAGGAGGTGGTGCAGCGCCAGCGAGACGTACAGAGGCAACGGGAGTCGTCGACTCCGGAAAATAACTATATAAAGGAGGTGAGAGAAAAAGAATTGAGAGAAACAAAGACCAATAAGAGAAACCAAAAAATTACGGAGGTTTGTATGAAAAGAAAGGTTTCCAAACTCATCACCATCGCCCTGGTGCTCCTGGTGGCAGGTACTGTGGCTCTGAGCGCGGGCGGACAAAAGGCCACGGGAGCCAAGGGACTGCCTGTGGTGGGTATTTCTACGGGTTCCTCGGGGACATCCTGGCGGAACATCATGATCGATGCTCTGGAGCAGGTCGGTGACGAATATAAAGCATCCGGCAAGATCGCTGACTACAAGCTGGTGAACAACGTCACCAACGGTGATGCCACCGAGCAGGCCAACATCCTGAGGGATTTTATCTCCCAGGGTGTGGACATCATCATGGTCAACCCCAACTCTCCTGATGCTCTGAACGGTGTCATTAAAGAGGCGCAGGAAGAGGGTATTCTAGTTGTGTCCTACGATGCAACGGTGACCGCTCCCAACGTCCTCAATGTGACCCTGGATCACTACGCCTGGATGAAGAAGAACGTCGAGTTCATCTTCTCCACACTGAAGAGTGGAAATGCCATCCAGGTCTACGGTCTGGAAGGACACCCGGCCAACAACGACCGCATCCGGGCTACCTACGATGTGCTCAAGAACTACCCGGACATCAAGCTGATCGCCGATACCACCGGTTACTGGGACCAGACCAAGGCCAAGGAAGTGACCACCCAGATCATCGGCGGCGGACAGAGGATCGACGCAGCCATCGGTCAGGACGGTATGTCCTTCGGGATGCTCTCCGCCTTCCTCGATGCCAACAAGCTGCCCAAGGTCATGTTCGGAGATCCCGGCACCGCCTTCTTCAAAGAGTGGAAGAAGCTCCGCGAACAGGGCGCCGATTTCAAGGCCTGTGCTCAGCCCAATCCTCCGGGAATCGGCGGCACCGCCTTTCGAATGGCTCTGCAGCTGTACAACGGAAAAGAGTTCAAGCCCGGCATTCTGAAGGACGGGATGACCTACTACTACAAGGTAGGTATGTTCATCACCGACGAGAACTTCGACGAAGGCTGGGAATTGCTGAAAGACAAACCGGATGACTACCTGCTCAGTGAAATCATGCCGGAGGAAGAGGTGGTAAAACTCTTTCAATAGCAGTTGCTGTTGATTGATTCGCTGAACTCGATTAGGGTTTAGGGGGCAGAGTTCTGCCTCCTGAAACCCTTTTTTATATAAAGGATGGGTCGCATACCGTGACGGTGCTGGAAGCCACAGGCATCAGAAAACACTTCGGCGGAGTCGTCGCTCTTGCAAGCGCCAATTTGACCTGCCGGCAGGGACGAATCACCGGGCTACTGGGAGCCAACGGCTCCGGGAAGAGTACCATGTCGAAGATCATCACCGGCGTGTACAGTGCCGACGCCGGTGAAATCAAGTACAACGGGAATCCGGTTCGCTATCGAAATCCCAACGAAGCCAGAAAAGACGGGATCGCCATGGTGTTTCAAAATCTGAGCCTGGTGGCGGATCTTACCGTCTGGCAGAACATCGTTTTAGGTGCAGAACAAAAGAAGGGGGTGTTCCTGGACAATAAAGCTGCCATGGAGTTGTCCCGGGAAATCGTCGATCAACTCCTTCCGGGTCTTGATATCCGCAGGATGGTCCACGAGCTCAATCCGGGGGAGATGCAGATCGTTGAAATCGCCAAAGCGATCTCGGAGGACCCCAAACTTCTCATATTGGACGAGCCCACCGCAGCCCTCGAACAGGCTCAGGTGAAGAGCCTCTTCGATACCATGCGGGCATTGGTGGACAAAGGCGTGGCCATCGTCTTCACCTCCCACAGACTTTGGGAGGTCATGGAGATCTGCGACGACGTGGTTATCTTTCGAAACGGCGCCAATGTAGCCGACGTGGATTTTTCAAAAGACGTAAAGGATCCGGAAAAGATAGTCAACTACATCACCGGAGAGGCAGGGAAGGCAAAGATTGAAAAAGCCCGTAGAACCGTCGGCGATGATGTCGTCTTGCGGGTCAATAACCTGAACTACGGCAGCTTTCTGAAGAATATAGACTTTGAGCTCAAACGTGGCGAGATATTGGGAATCGGGGGACTTGCCGGACAGGGGCAGCACGAGTTGATGCTGGCCCTGGCGGGCAATTATCCCGGTGTTACCTGCGATGTTGAGCTGAACGGGAAAAAGATCAAATTGAACAGACCGGCCAACGCCATCCAGAACAGTATCCTTCTCGTCCCAGGGGACAGGCAGCTGGAAGGCCTCTTTCTCGGGCACTCGGTATTCACCAATATCATTTTCCCCAAGCTGGGGCTAAAGGCGCAACCCTTGTTCACACCGGAAAAGAAGTACAGACAAGAGTGTCAAAAGGTCGTCGATGTCCTTTCTATCGTAACCCACAATCTCGACATGCCCGTGAACTCCCTTTCAGGCGGGAATCAGCAGAAGGTGGTCGTAGGAAAGTGGCTTTCTTTCGACACCAACGTCCTCCTACTGGCCGACCCGGCTAAAGGCGTGGATGTTGGGGCCAAGCGGGACCTTTATGAATACATCGTCAGCCAGGTCAAAGAGAACAAGATGAGCGTGATCCTGTACGCCAGCGACAACGAGGAGCTGATCGAGTACTGCGACAGGCTGGTGATCATGTACGAAGGACAGATCGTAGCTACGCTGGAGGGGGGCGACATCAACGACGACACCATCATAGCCACATCGATGCGTGTTGAGATGGGGAGTGGAAAGTGAACAATAATTCTGCCCTGAAGAGATTGATTTCCAATCCGGATTTTTCCCGGCTGCTCATCCTTATCCTCATGTTCGCACTGACTGCGGTGCTGCAGAGAAACTTTTTTGCCATGAAGTCCATCGTCAGAAACATCAACTCCTTCACCCCGTTGATATTGCTGACTATGGGCCAGGCCGTGGTGATCCTTTCCGGTGGACTGGATCTGTCCGTCGGAACCGCCCTTTCTCTGATGACCTGCGTGCTGACCTCGGTGATGAAAGAGGGTGTCCCTATCACCGGCTTCTACGCTCTTGCGGTGACCTTTGCTGTTGCCACGGCGATCGGTATGATCAACGGCATCGGAATCGGCTACCTGAGAATCCCGCCGGTGATCGTGACCTTTGCCACCTCCTTCATCTGGCTCGGCATCGCCCTGTTCCTGCGACCGACGCCGGGTGGGCAGACCGTTGAGTGGTTCCAGGCGTTTTACAAGATCCGTAATATAGAGGGCGCTCCCCCTTTCCTCCAGGCTTCAGGGGAGATCATTCCGCCGGCTCTCATTTTGGTGCTGATCGGCTGCCTTCTCTGGTGGGTCATCAGCAGAACAAAGACAGGTAGATACATCTATGCCGTGGGCAGCAATAGCGAAAGCGCCTACGAAACCGGGATCAACACCGCCTGGGTTCAGATGCAGGCCTGTATAATCAATTCCGTATTCATCTTCCTGGCGGCCTTGTTTTTCGTAGGCCAAAACCGGTCCGGAGATGCCCGAATGGGAGATCCGCTCACCCTTAAAGCAATAGCCGCCGCGGTGGTCGGCGGCATCGCCCTGACCGGCGGCCGTGGCGGCGTCTACTTCGCCCTGATCGGCGCCCTGATCTTCAGTTTTGTCAGTAAGATCATTTTCTTCGCCAATATACCCAACGCCTATCAAACCCTGTTCGGCGGAGTGATCGTCATCGTAGCCATTGCCGGTTCTCAAATATATACGCTGTCCAGCAGAAGAGCCGTGCAGGAGAGCAAACTCACATGAGCGTGGTGACCGGTATCCGGGACAGTTCCGCCTACAAACTCGTAGATAGATACAAGAAGCTCATCATCGCCTTTCTGCTGATCATCTTTCTCTTCGTGCTGGGGGAAATCGTAGTCGAGACCTTCTTCAGCGTCGGCCAGATCCTGCTTACGATCAAACTGGCCGCATTTATAGCCCTGTTCGGTCTCTGTCAGATGGTCGTAATCGCCTCCGGCGGCAGCGGACTCGACCTGTCGGTGGGTTACACGGCCACGATTACCGCAGTGTTCACCGCAGCGATCATGGACGGGCAGAACGCCAATCTGTGGATGGCGATACTGGTCGCTCTCAGCCTGGGAATCGCCATAGGCTTGGCCAACGGGGTTCTGACCGCTTATTTCAAGCTTCCTCCGCTGGTGGTCACGCTTGCCATGGCCAACATTCTCCAGGGCGTGATCAACGTTTACACCGCGGGCAAGAATATCACCGGCAGACCTTCTCCGGTGCTGCAGATCATCGCGGCCAAATCCTCCGGTATGTTCCCCAACATCCTCTTCATCCTGCTCATTGTTGCCCCCATCGTCATGATCGTCATGTACAAGACCAAGTGGGGTTTGAAGCTGTTCGGCTCCGGTTCGAATGAGACCGCCGCCTACTTGAGCGGTGTCAACGTCAAGATGGTGCGCTGTACCGCCTTCATCATCAGCGGTACTCTGGCCAGCCTGCTCGGATTGCTGCTCCTCGGAAACATGGGCATCGCCTTCAAAGACATGGGGTCGAACTACGTCATGCCCAGCATCGCCGCCGTGGTCGTGGGCGGTGTGTCATTGACTGGAGGGGACGGCAACTACCTGGGGGTCATCCTGGGTGCGATTTTCCTGCAGACCCTGACCAACCTGCTCGTCGCCCTGGGTTGGGGGGATGCGGGGAAATGGACGGGATTCGGAATCGTCCTGTTTGTCCTGCTGATCGTCTACGTGAGTAACCGCCGGAAAAGATAAGCCGGTCTCAGAGTTCCGGCGTGAACCCCTGGGCTAAAAACCTATAGGTCCGGATTGGGCATCATGAAGTCGCGGATCAGGGAGGCAAGCTGATGGCAGCCGCCGGTGAACTGGCGCAACGTCCTGACCGTAGGCCCGAAGCCGTCGAACTCCTCCGGCTTCATCCCGTGCTCCTCGTAGGCCCGGCGGAACTCCGCAAACTTCTTCGATAGCTCTGCCACGATCTTCGGGTCCACCGGATCGTCGATGCGCTTCTTCATCTCCACATCGCTTGCGTTGTAGCGAAGCTGCCACTTGTAGGGCGGAGAGATCACCACATCCCCGCCGATGAACTGGCTCCAGTGCATGTGGTTGCGGAAAGCCGCTGAAAGCAGCCGCAGGCGGTAACCCCTCTCCTTGAAGATCCTGTAGGTCCTCTTGAAGATCGCCACGCCGGCCCACTCCAGGTAGCCCGGGTCGGTGATGATGTTCTCCTTGTTCATCACCACCTTCAGCCAGTCGTCGATCCGCCCCACCATGATGGTGCACACAGGACCTATGGTGGAGATGTTCTTGCCCTCCTTCTCCCGGTGCTTCAGTCCCCGCTCCACCGCCTCGGCCACGGCGACGCACTGGGGCGTGGTGAAGCACACCGTGGCGTTGATGCTCACCCCCCGGTAGGTGGCCTCCTCGATGGCCGCCACCCCCGCCTGGGTCACCGGGATCTTCACGATCATGTTGGGCGCCAGGTTGGAGAAGTGCAGCGCCTGCTCCACGATGGCTTCGGTGTTGCGGTAGAAACGGGGATCGGTCTGGATCGATAGCCTGCCGTTTTTCCCCTTCTCCCTGTCAAAGATGGGTTTGAGCAGCTCCGCGCCCTTGATCGAGATCTCTTCGACCAGGCGCCAGCCGATCTCATCCTCCGTTGCCTTGGGCATCTCTTTGATCAGTTGGTAGATGCGGTCCTTCCACAGGTGCATTTCCTTGTCTAAAACGTTCAGGACGATCACGGGGTTGCAGGTAGCGCCCACCGCTCCGTGCTCGATGGCGTAGGTCAGCTCCTGCACCGAGGCGCTGTCGTTCCACAGGCAGGTCGGCGTGGTCTGGGTCATCTGGTGCAGAAGGCTTTTGTATTTCTTGTCACTCATTTACACTCCTTTTAAACGCAGAAGACGGCAACATCCTATGGCATGGGTAGAATTCTGTCAATAATCGGGTGTACCTGAGTTTTTTCTTGACCACCTGAAGATTTCTGACTTCAATGTAATTGATTATTGGAGGTGGACATGAGCAACGGGACCGATGAACTATTTGCCCTGGACGGAAAGGTGGCCGTCATCACCGGCGGGGGCGGAGAGCTGTGCGGGACCATGGCGGAAGCCCTGGCTGCCCGGGGTGTCAAGGTGGCTGTCCTTGATATCAATCTTACCAACGCCGAAGCCCGAGTTGCGGCGGTCGAGGACAGGGGCGGGCAAGCCCGAGCTTTTACCTGCAGTGTCCTGGACGAAGAGCAGCTGACCGAGGTGTACGAGGAGGTTGTCAGGATTTGGGGAGCGCCGGACATCCTGATCAACGGGGCCGGCGGGAACATTCCGAAGGGGAGTACTTCCGTTGAGTTCCTGGAAGCCGATCAATTTGGCAGCCCGGAGGTGACCACCTTCTTCGACCTGGGGATGGATGGGTTTCGCAGCACTTTCGAGCTCAATTTTCTGGGAACGTTCCTGCCGACAAAGGTGTTCGTCCGGGGGATGATCGAGAAACGCTCCGGAGCTGTCCTCAACATGGCCTCTATGAGCTCTCTCACCCCGCTGACCAAAGTGGGCGCCTACTCAGCAGCCAAGGCGGCTGTGGCCAACTTCACCCGCTGGCTGGCGGTGCATCTGGCCCACACCGGGGTGCGGGTCAACGCCCTGGCGCCTGGTTTTTTCATGACCGAGCAGCTCCGTTTTTTGCATATCGACCAACAGACCGGAGAGCTGACTCCCAGGGCCAGGCAGGTGATGGCCCACACACCGTTGGGTCGCTACGGTGACCCGCAGGATCTGATCGGTGCGGTCGTCTGGCTGCTTTCCGATGCAGCCGCTTTCGTTACCGGAGTAGTGCTGCCGATTGACGGGGGATTCTCTTCCTACAGCATATGAGTCTGTACTTCGAGTTATCTTGACACGTGCCGGAGGATGTCATGACGAAAGAACATGCCTACGTTCCGCCGAACGAAATGCCGCCCCGGCCGGTCCAGCCGGTGCTGGTCGGGCAGAAAGCCCTTGTCACTGGAGGCAGCAAGGGTATCGGCGAAGGGATCGCCGTGGCCCTGGCTCAGGCCGGAGCGGATGTGTTGGTCAACTATTTCAGTGACAGGGAGGGTGCAGAGAGGACCGCCGGGAAGGTTCGCCGGACCGGCCGGAAGGCCTTGGTTGTGCAGGCCGATGTAGCCAAAGAGGAGGAGGTCCAGTCGATGTTCGCCAGAATGATCGAGACCTTCGGACGTATCGACATCCTGATCAACAATTCGGGCATCCAGCTCAACGCTCCCTTTGACAGGATGACCCTGGCGCAGTGGCAGCGGGTCATCGACATCAATCTGACCGGTCAGTTTCTCTGTGCCCGGGAGGCGGTGCGGGCCTTCAAACGGCAGGGGATCAACAGGGATATTTCCTACGCCATGGGTAAGATCATCCACATCAGCTCGGTACACGACATCATCCCCTGGGCCGGGCACGTGAACTATGCCGCGGCCAAAGGCGGAATCATGCTGCTGATGAAGAGTATCGCCCAGGAACTGGCTCCCCTGCGCATCCGGGTGAACAGCCTGTCCCCTGGAGCGATCCGCACACCGATGAATCTGGAGAAGCTCACCACTCCTGAGTCCTACGAAGCCCTCCTGTCCCTGATTCCCTGCAGGCGCATCGGGGAAGCGGAGGACGTGGGCAGGGCTGCCGTCTGGCTGGCCTCGGATGACTCGGACTACGTGCATGGGGCGGTATTGTACATCGACGGTGGCATGGTGCTGTACCCGGAGTTCGCCGGCGGGGGGTAGGCTGGCGGGCAGCCGATTCGATCCTGTGTTGACATTGTCCGGTGAACGCAGATAATGTGCGTACACACCGTGTTTGCTGCACACTATGGCTGAAGTCGTTCTCATTCGCTGCACGTCCTACGACAATCACGAGGTAGAAGAAGCGATCCGTCGGGGTATCGAGCTGCTCGGCGGAGTCAAGAGATTCGCCAAAATGGGAGAGAGGATCCTGCTGAAGCCAAATCTTCTTGCTGCCGATCCTCCCGAGAAGTGTACAACGACCCACCCGGCTGTCTTCAGGGCGGTCTGCCGTATCTTCAAGGAGTCCGGCGCGCGGGTTTCCTACGGCGATTCCCCCGGGCGGGGTTCTTCGGCCGGTGTCGCCACCCAGGCGGGGCTGCATGATGTCGCCGCCGAAGAAGGCATCCCCCTTGATGACTTTCATACAGTAGTCGAGGTATCCTACAAGGAGGGAAGACAGAATAAGAAGTTTTCCCTGGCCAAGGCGGTGGTGGAAGCGGATGGAGTGATCAGCCTGCCCAAGTTCAAGTCCCACGCGCTGGAAAAGATCACCGGCGGGGTGAAGAACCAGTTCGGCTGCATTCCCGGTTTCCTCAAAGCGGAGTTCCACGCCAAGCTAACCAACGCCTTAGAGTTCGGACGTATGCTGGTTGATCTAACCAACCTTGTTCATCCCCGTTTGTACATCCTGGATGCTGTAGAGGCAATGGAGGGCAACGGTCCGCGGAGCGGAAACCCCAGAAAAATGAACGTTTTGATGCTCTCTGAGGACCCTGTGGCTATCGATGCCACGGCCTGTCGTCTGATCGACGTGGATCCGGAACTGATCCCGACCATCGTGTATGGTCAGGAGTTCGGTTGCGGAACCTATCTGGAGGAGGAGATACAGTTATCCGGCGATCCGTTCCAGGAGTTCTTCTGTCCGGATTTTGACATCGATCGCGGACCGATCGACAAGTACGTCTCCGGCAGTGGCTCCAAGCTGGCCGTGGTGTTGTTGGCCATCATCAAGACCAAGGCGGGGGGTCGTTTGTTCGACCACCTGCTGATTACCAAACCTCAAATCGACGCTTCCAGGTGCGTCAAATGCGGGATATGCATTCAGATCTGCCCGACCCAACCGAAGTCGATCGACTGGGTCAACGGGGACAAGAGCCAAGCGCCGCGGCACGACCACAAACGGTGTATCCGCTGCTTCTGCTGCCAGGAGACCTGTCCGGAAGGCGCTATTTTCGTAAAAAAGCCTCTATTGAGGAAAGTTTTCGGCAAATACTGATCGATGCGAGGTGGATCAAGTGACCAATTCCTTGGCCTGGAGTAGTGACTACGGAGTTGCGGTCGCCGCCTTGGCGACATTTACAGGCGGTTATTTTCTCTACTGGTTTATTGCCCACTCCTCCGGATTGCAAAACTACTGCGATAAGCGCTGCTCCGGCGAGAAATCCCAAACCATGTATATCCTCTTTCAGCGGTGTGTCGGAATTGTTTTTCTAGGTTTGCCCGCCGTATTGGTTACGATATTTCTGCTGAAGTTTCGATTCAGAGATCTAGGTTTGACCACGATCTCTTCGGCGGCAACGCTGTACTGGATATTGGGTATCAGCGCCGTCGTGATTCCCCTGGTTTTCGGTTTCTCCCGGACTCCAAGTTTTTTCGAGACCTACCCCTTGATCCGGCAAAAGACCTGGGACGGCTTTCTCATAACGGCGAATACCTTGAGCTGGTGCGTGTATATCCTGATCTACGAGTTTCTCTTTCGCGGATTTCTTCTCGGGGTTACTCTGGGAAGCTTCGGCGTCTGGCCGGCGATCCTGGTTAACGTAGCTCTCTACGTGTGTGTTCACATCCCCTACGGTTTTTGGGTCACCCTAGGTTCGTTGCCTCTCGGACTGGCCATGTGTTTAGCCACGGTTCATACGGGAAATATCTGGACCGCCTATGTGGTGCACCTGATGATCGCACTGCTCAATGACTACGTCGCCCTGGCGGCAAATCCCGAGACAAAGGTCCGGCTAGCTTGACCTGTTCCTCTGCACTTTGTCGCGAAGAACCTCGATATCAAGGTAGCCGTTGTCTCTGAACCACCCGAATGCCTCATCAATGGCCGCCTCCACAGGTGTCTGGGGTAATTGGAGAGCCTGCACCGCTTTCCGCGCCGTATAGTAGTGCTCCGATAAGGCCAGCTTTACCAAGACCAGAGTCAGCGGGGGCATGACTTTGAATACTCTTCCGTAGATCGATCCGGCCAAGCCGGCGATTTTTCCCAGCCACACCGGATAGGTGACTTTGGAGGCGGGTTTTCCGATCACGCTGGAAATTTTCTCGAAAAGTTCGCTGTAGGAGAGGTTCTCATTTCCCAGAATGTAGCACTCCCCGATGGTTCCCATTTCCAAGGCGTTGGTTATCCCCACGGCCACATCCTTCACCGATACGTAGTTTCTGCCGCCGGGGCCCCCGCTCGGGAGTTTTTGATGATAGGTGCCAAGAATGAGAGTTCCGGAGCCTGGTTTTGCGTCGTAAGGCCCGAACATGTAGGTCGGATTCACTACCACCGCCGGTACATCACCCCTCTGTACGGCCTGAAGCACCAAAGATTGGGCTTTGTATTTGCTGTCGAAATAGTCCAGTTTATAACTGCCCCCCTTGTAGGCTTGAGTCTCGTCGCCGGGCAGTTCTTTGCTGCCGTAGCCAAAGGACGTGGCACTGCCGACATAGACGACTCTTTTCACCTTGGCCTTCCGGGCGGCTTCCATGATATTGGTGGTGCCGTTGATGTTGATCTGCCGTTGCAGCTCGTTTCTCGGCGGCCAGATCGAGGTTACCGCGGCTGCATGAATGATCGCATCGCAGTCTTCGGCGGCTTCGTGCAACGCTTCCTTATCCAAGATGTTTCCGTGGCGAACTTCAGCAACTTTGTCGTCAAGGGAAATCTCGGTGTTTCCGGGTCCGACAAATGCTCTGATTCGATACTTCCTGCTGCTCAACTCATCGATCAGATTTCTGCCTAGAAAGCCGTTTGCTCCCGTTACTAATATCATGTTCGCTATGCCGTTCGTTGCCTGTTGCTATGCCGCCACCCGAAGTTGTCTGTCTCAGTACCCGCTTTGAGCCGGCAGAGAAGCTCAGAGGGAATCATTTTCCAGGCTCTGTCGGAGATGATCAACCCCCCCGTCAGAGTCGTCCCCCTCTTGGGCATGCTAGCGGATTTCTCCTTTCTGTCAAGACATGAAC
>CAZVHJ010000007.1:0-42776 GCA_964627715.1 uncultured Spirochaetaceae bacterium
CGGTAATCGGGTGTATTCGTGATGCAGAATCTATTCTGATATTTGGCCCCGGTGAGGCCAGGGGTGAGTTGAAGAAACGTCTCGAGAGAAACAAACTTGGTGGCCGCATCGTCGGTGTTGAAACAATGGACAAGATGACTAATAATCAAAACTGGGGTATCCTCTTGGCTCAAGTAACCACTATATCTTGTGGTGCCTGGGCTTCAGCCCTCTCGCGTGTTTGCCCAGGGTCGAGTATGGAACCGGATCGATCACCACAGCTTGCTGAATGAGCCGGCAATAGAGTTTGCCGTGGTACCGAGAGAACCTGTGGTTGAATCGAAAAAAGGTACCGCGCACGGGCCTATTCCGTAGCAAATTAGCTACCAAACTCGGCCAGGGTTTACGGATACTCTTCCATACCCTGGCATACTATATGTTGTGTCTACTGGAGCCAAGTGGATACCCCAATTGTTTTTTTCCAGCCCAGTATTATTATTTGTACCGAAAACAAATAATCCGTATGACAAAAGTGCCATCGAATGCCCTTGCCTATCTTTTTGACTACCCAGGTTGGGTAAATAGCGATAATTTTAGTGATCCACTTTGGCACACTTCCAGCTTCCTGCAAAAACATAAACGGCTGCAAAATAGATATGAAAGAGCCGATACCAGATGCTTCGGGTTCATATGGTATGGGGATTACGGGCTGGCAAATGAGCAGACGCTTTTATACGTTTTCGGACATACCGAAAAGGACTGTCTAAGAACGAGGTAAGTGCTCGCTTGGACCGGTTCGAGTACAATGAGCCTGCTCGAAAAAAGAGAAGAACGGGCCTCGTACATTTCTTCTCAAAAAATGATAGGAAAACACTAAACCTCCGAGAGCGAGAATGGAGTGGACAGAAATCTAATTCGGCGAAGCTGGATCAAGCTCCGAACGCGGCTATTTGCAGGAGAAATTTGACTTATTCTTCCGGACAAACGCTTTGAGCACACCGAGGGGAACAAGGAAGGTCGGGGGGCTTACGACAACAGCCGCTTTCAGAGACAAGAGGATGGGAGTGTGATCTGTCCCGAGGGCAAGCCGATGCGGCTGGGGTATGTGGAGAACTTCGACGACGGGCACACGGTGAGCCGCTATGAAGGCACGGCCTGTGAAGGGTGTCCGGCACGAGAGAAATGCACCAAGGGTGAGCGGCGTACGGTATCGATCGACAGCCGGCAACGCTTTCGGGAGGAGATGCGCGGGAAGCTACGCAGTAACTGAGGGCGGGAAACATACATGAAACGTCAAGGGATTGCCGAGCCGTTACACGGGGATGACCAGAAGAACCGGGGGTGGAGGCAGCACCACTTTCGAGGGCTTTCGAAGGCGTCGCTGGAGTTCCTGTTGATCCGGATCGCGACGAACCTGGGTAGATCGTTCGCTACCAGCCTGCGGCGATCATGGCCCTCTCACCGTAGCTGGCTGAGCCGGGACTTGGGGCGGGTGGAAGAGAACGAGGGTCAACGGTGATTGAGCCGATCGATAGAAGGGGGGCTTATTCTTCGGGGTATACGTATATCGCGAAGATTCGCGAGCGCCCGGCCGACTCAAACGGCGGCCGACCCCCACTGCGGAACAGCCGCGGACAAGTTTTCAGACAGCCTCAATTAGGGTTGGTTCTATGATACGATTGGGGATGATACGATACGCTTCAGACTAATACGTAGAGAGGGATCGGCTTTAGAAAATTCGTGTACAGGCGGCAACTCTATGTTTGTGTAGGTGGATTGGGCGAAAACGCGGGCGAAGATGGCCCACGGGGCACTCCTGCTCGGGCTCACGGGTTGTAGCTGATGCGGTAGACTGCATCGGCCGTATCGTCGGCTACATACAGCGCACCGTCGGGCCCGATCTCCACGTCGGCGGGACGGCCCCAAGCACGCTGGCTTTCCAGCCAGCCCTCGGCGAAGATGCGATAATCAGTGACCCGGTTTCCCCTCAAGCCGATAAAACTCACCCGGTAGCCGATCTTCTCCGAGCGGTTCCAGGAGCCGTGCTCCGCCACGAAGATGCCGCCTCTGTATTCCTCAGGGAATTGATCGCCCGTGTAGAAGCGCATGCCCAGGGCGGCTACGTGGGCAGGGAACTCGTGCTCCGGAGGCTGGAAAGTCACCCCCATTGGACGGTTGTTCCAGAACCGTGGATCCCTGACGCTGCTTCCGTGCAGATAGGGAAAACCGAAGTGCAGACCCGTTTGGGGTGCCCGGTTCAGTTCGTCCGGGGGGATGTCGTCCCCCATCAAGTCCCGGCCGTTGTCAGTGAACCACAGTTCGTCGTTGTCCGGGTGCCAGTCAAAGCCGACGGTGTTTCTTACTCCACTGGCTACGAGCTCCAGGCCGCTGCCGTCCAGATTCATCCGCAGGATGCTGGCGTAACGCTCGTCTTCCCGTTCACACACGTTGCAGGGCGCCCCTACCGGGACGTACAGCTTTCTGTCGGGACCGATCTTGATGAACTTCCATCCGTGGTGTCGATCCCGGGGAAAAGTGTCGATCAGCACCTGTGGTGTCGGATCGTTGTCCAGGTTCGTGAGGACGTTCTCGATCTTGACGATCTCCGAGAGGGAGGAGATGTACAGATCCCCCTCGAAGAAATCCACGCCTACGGGCATGTTTAGGCCGCGGGCCACCGTCACGGTCGTACCGTTCGGTTTCACTGCGTAGACCTCTCCCGCCTTTGAACCGACGAAAAGGGTACCGTTGGGAGCGAAGCTCAATCCTCGAGCTGTTCGCAGTCCCGAGGCGTATACCTCGATCGAGAACCCCTCCGGAAGCCGGATCCTGTCCACAGGCAAGCCTCCCTGCGCACTGGGAGCCTGCGCGGTCAGAGCCGTTATTATTATGAAACCAAATCGGAATATACGAGTTTTCATACAGGTAAGATAATAAATCTGAGCGCGGCTGTCATCTTTATGCGATCGAGGGCTTGGGAAAGATCCTGAAGATCAGCAGCAGATTCAGCAGACTTAGACCGCTCAGCCCAAGCAGGCTACACCGCAGACCGAGGACATCCGGTTGGGAGGTAAATCCGATCACGATCTGAATTAAGGGGATGGACAGGACGCCGGCGGCGACCATAATGCCCACGGCGCTGCCGCCGTCTCCCCGGAATTTGCCGCCCGCCAGGGCAACCAGGGTCGGCCACACGCAACCCATGCCGAATCCGAGGATTCACGAGGATGGCGGTGAAGCAGAGGAAGATCATTCAGTGAAGAAACGCTGAACAGTGATGTGATGATAGCTTTCGCCCGGCCGAAGCACCGCCGGGGGGAACTCAGGGTGGTTCACAGCATCCGGATAGAACTCCGTTTCCAGGCAGAGGGCGCTGTGTTTGTTGTAGACCGCTCCGCTGGCGCCTTTTATTCCGGTCAAGAAATTCCCCGTGTAGAGCTGAACCGCGGGTTTAGTTGTGGAGATCTCCAAGCCCCTGCCGCTGGCGGGATCGTAGAGCCGGGCAATCGCTGTCCGGGAGGCATCGTCCTTGTCAGCCACGAAACAGTGATCATAGCCGGCCGGAAGCTGATCGATATCTCGACCGATCGCCTTCTCGGTGGTAAAGTCCAAAGGCGTGCCTTTGACCGGGAGGATCTCTCCGGTGGGAATGAGCTCCTCGTTCACCGGAAGATAGCGGGAGCAGTTGAGAGAAAGCACATGATCGTAGATCGGTCCTGATCCCGCCCCGGTAAGGTTCCAGTAGGCGTGATTGGTGAGGTTGATCGGGGTGGGTCGATCCGTCTCGGCCTGGTAATCGAAGGTGAGTTCGTTTTGTTCGTTCAGGGTATAGGTGACGGCGACCGCCAGATTTCCGGGGTACCCATCCTCTCCATCGGGGCTGGTGTAGGTGAAACGGACTCCGATCCGATCTTTTAACTGAAGCTCCTCGGCGCTCCAGACTCGCTTGTCGAAACCCACCTCCCCACCATGCAGATGGTTTACCCCTTTTTCGTTACAGGCCAGGGTATAAGGTTTTCCGTCCAGCTCGAAGCGTCCCCCGGCAATGCGATTGGCAAATCGCCCTACCAGTGCACCAAAATAGGGATGTCCGGCCAGGTATTCCTCTAGGGTATCGAAGCCCAACGTGATCTCGCCGGTCTTTCCCTTTTTATCGGGCATGCGCAGGGAGGTCAGGATACACCCATAGGTGATCACCCTGGCGCTCATGCCTCCGGAGTTTTTCAGGATGAAAGAGTCGATTTTTACCCCGTCGGGGGTGGTTCCGTACAGTTCCCGCCGCAGTTCCATAGCTGTATACTCCTCTTCAATCCTATTATAATACCATTTTTCAAGATAATTGGCATAAAGTGAATCCTCCTAGTTTTGTTCGTTACTCGTAGGCGGTCGATAAAATGAAAGACCCGCCTGGAAGCGGGTCTTTTCATCAAAATACTCTGCCTGATACCTTCAGGGATTACCGACCCTGTTGATCGTAAAGGTACTTGAAGTACTCCGGTTCGGTGGTTAGGGTCTTGCGGAACTTTGGCAGCATGGTCCGGTAGGACTCTACGGCCTTCCAGAACTCGTAGAAGTCCGGACTCCTGTTGTACGTATTGGCGTAGATCGCCGCCGCCCTGGCGTCGGCCTCGCCCTTGATCCGCTGGGCGTCCCGGTAGGCGCCGGACTGAATCGAGAGCAGCTCCCGCTGCATCTCACCGAGGATCGCCGCTTTCTTTCCTTCCCCGTCGGAGCGGAAGGCCTGGGCGATCTGATTCCGTTCCTTGATCATGCGCCGGTACACGCTTTCGGTGAGCTCGTCCGAGTACTTGATCTGGCGGATGATGATGTCGATCAGCGCGATTCCGTATTGAGGGGTGATGATGCTGGATTCCTGAAACACCTCATCGGAGAGAATCGCCCGACCTTTTTGGATAGCTTCATAGACGATTGTAGTGTCGATGCCCAGGGCTTCCGCTTCTTCACCCTCGATCTCCGCTCCCGCCTGGTAGACACTGGGGCGCTCGATCTCGTTGATCACGTTCGAGTTTCGCACCGCCTCGACCAGGGAGTTCCGCGAGATGATCTTGCGCACCGCCGAGTCGATCACGTCGTCGAGACGGGACTGAGCACCGGTGATGGTGCCGACAGATTCGTAGAACAGCTTGGGATCGGTGATCTTCCAGCGGGCGGTGGTGTCCACCCAGATGAACTGGTTCTCCTTGGTAGGAATCCGCTGTGATTCCCCGTCCCAGGCCAGGATCTTCTTGGGAAACTTGTTCACGTTGTCCACGAAAGGTACCTTGATCTTTAGACCCGCTTCCTGTTCGATCGAGATGATGCGGCCGAAGCGGATGACCACCGCCTGTTCCCCCTCCTCAATCACGTAGAAAGGTCCTGTAATCAGAAAGAGGATGATGATGACCGCGATGACGACCAGAACCGTGACTGTCTTTTTCATTGGACACCTCCTGTGGAAGTGGATCCGAGAGCCTTGAAGGGGATGAAGTTCTCTAGGTTCTTGTCGATCAGGTCGACGTTTTCCGCGTCCTTGAACACCTCTTCGAACATCTCGTAGTACAGACGGGTCCGGGTGACTCCGGGATTGCGGTTGTACTCGTCCAACACCCGGGCGAAACGGGCCACGTCACCATCCGCCTTGTTGACTCGTTCCATCGCGTATCCTTCGGCTTCCTGGATCAGCTGCTCCGCCTCGCCCTTGGCTCTGGGGATGGCCTGGTTGTAGGCTTCCTGACCCTCGTTGATCAGGCGGTTTCTGTCCTGGATAGCCTTGTTGACATCCTCGAAGGCTTCCTGCACCGGACCGGCGGGGGGCACGATGTTCTGGAGCTTCACCGTGGTGACCCGAATACCGAGCTCGTACTTGTCGAAGAGCTGGTTCATCTTGTCCTGGGCGTGGGCTTCGATGTTGGCCCTCTCGGCACCAATGACATCGAAGATCGCCCGGTCCCCGACCAGTTCGTTGATCACCGATTGGCTCATGTCCCGGATGGTCTTTTCCTTATCCTGGACCTTGAACAGCCAGTTGAAGGCATCCATGATGCGGTACTGGATGATCCACTCCACATCAACGATGTTCAGGTCTCCAGTGAGCATGATCGATTCACCGGGGAAGTCCTGGGCTGCACGGATGGTGGTGATCCCCGGACGTTCGGTGCGAAAGCCGAACTCGTCTTTCAGGACCACCTGTGTCGGTACATTATAGTTCTTCTCGATTCCGAAGGGGAGCTTGAAATGCAGACCCGGTTCGGCCATTCTTATGAAGCGGCCGAACAACAGCACCGCGGCTGTTTCCTGCGGGTCCACAACGAAGAAACTGGAGAATACCGTGATCAATACCAGAATGACCACGACCACGATGATGATCGCTTTCGGTGTCAATCGTCTGGGCATTCGTCCAGGAGTTACGTCACGTTCTGACATAAACCCTCCTTGTACATGATAGTTTCCAGCCGAGACAAAAATATGCGGCTGGTTCGCACTTGAAGTTCCGGAACAACCTCGACGCATTGCGTCACGGGCAAATCATCGGATAGGCTGCAACCGTGAATCCTTTAGCAGTTATCTATATAGTACTGCTCTACCACCCCGCGGTCAAGCCGGGTAGAGATTGCCTGAAAGGGGCGAGAAAAGATAGCACGTCTGTTCCTCCGGGTTCAATCTGGGCTATAATTGAACGCCATGTGAGAGGTAAACCAATGACTTCCCGCGAGCGGGTGCTTACCGCATTAGACCACAAAGAACCGGATCGACTCCCCGTCGACCTGGGCGGTTCGATCGTAACCGGGATCAACGCAATAGCCTATGCGAAGCTGAAGCGGTATCTGTCTGCACGAGGATGGAAGCTCGACGCAGAGCCGATCAAGGTGACCAACATCATTCTCCTGTTGGCCGAAGTGGAGCCGGAATTGATCGATGCCTGGGGAATCGACGTACTTCCTATCGACCGTTACTTTGCCGCTCCCGGCGTTCCTCTGCGTGGCCGCTGGAAGCCCCACCCCCTGCCGGACGGAGCACCGGCTCTGTTTCCCGAAGATTTCTTGCCGGTGATCGAAGAAGACGGCACGTGGAAGCTCTTCGAGGGTGAGGTGCTGACCAAAGTCTTGAGCCCCGGGAGCGGATCCTTCATTCCTACTCATTTTCCTCTGGCCAAAATCAGCATGGAGGAGCTGGAGACTTACCCTCTACCCCGAATAACCGATCAGGAGCTGGAATACCTCCACAGCAGAGCCCAATATCTTTACAAGAACACGGACAAAGCCCTGTTCGGCTGGTTCAATGGCAGTATTTTCGAGAGCGCTCAATTCTTGAGCGGTTTCGACATCTTCTTCATACGTCTGGCTGCAGAACCGGAGCTCAGCCGCCGGCTGCTGGAACGTCTGGCCGAGGCTGTCGTTAAAGATCTGAAGCTCTACCTCGATGCAGTGGGGCAGTATATCCAGGTCATCGGCTTCGGGGATGACTTAGGCTTTCAGAACGGCCCGCAGATTTCACCCGAGCTGTTCCGCTCTTTGGTAAAGCCTCTGCTGAAAGAGATCTACAGCACCGCCCATGCCTCGAGTCCGGCCAAAGTGTTTTTGCACTCCTGCGGATCGGTCCACGAGTTTATCGAAGATTTCATCGAGATCGGCGTGGATATCCTCAACCCCGTACAGACCTCGGCCGCCGATATGGAGGTGGAGAGACTTAAAAGTCAATTCGGCGGTCGCATCGTGTTCTGGGGCGGCGGCGCGGATGTACAGAGCCTGCTTCCCAGGGGTACTCCCGAGGAGGTGCGCCGGGATGTGCGCCACCGGCTCGAGGTAATGCAGCCCGGAGGCGGCTTCGTCTTCGCCCCGATCCACAATCTTCAAGCGGATATTCCCCCGGAGAACATCGTGGCCATGTATGAGGAAGCCCTGCGCGGGTAGAGAGCGTCACGGGTAGAGGCGGGTTTTACCGTACGACAGACGCCCTTGACTCTTCGTGAAATCTAAAAATATAGTAGCTGTACCCATGAAGAAGATACTCATAACCTCGGCATTGCCCTACGTAAACAATATTCCCCATCTGGGAAACCTGATCCAGGTACTGTCGGCGGACGTGTACGCCCGCTTCTGCCGTCTCCGGGGCTACGACACGCTGTACGTCTGCGGCACCGACGAGTACGGCACGGCCACGGAAACCCGGGCCTTGGAGGAGGGCATCACCCCTCAAGAGCTCTGCGATCGCTACTATCGGATACATGCGGACGTGTACAGGTGGTTCAACATCGCCTTCGACAGCTTCGGGCGAACCTCAACTCCCAGGCATACCGAGATCACCCAGTCGATCTTTCTTGGCCTGGACAGAAATGGCTATATCAAGGAAAAAACCATCGAACAGACCTACTGCGAGAACTGCGACCGCTTTCTGGCGGACCGTTACGTCCGGGGGATCTGTCCACACTGTTACTATCCGGAAGCCCGGGGCGACCAGTGTGAAAACTGCGGCAAACTCCTCGATCCAACGGATCTGCTGGAGCCCCACTGCGGGGTTTGCGGCACAACTCCGGTGGTACGGGAAACCACCCACCTGTATATCGATCTTCCGGCGATCCTGCCGAAGCTGGAAGCCTGGATGGAAAAGACCTCGGTGGAGGGCGCCTGGGCCAAGAATGCCGTCCAGATGACCCAGGCCTGGATCCGGGACGGCCTGCACGAACGGGCCATCACTCGGGATCTGAAGTGGGGTATCCCCGTACCCAAGCGGGGATTCGAGAACAAGGTTTTTTACGTGTGGTTCGACGCTCCGATCGGTTACATCTCCATCACGGCCAACCTCACCGATGAGTGGGAACAGTGGTGGAAGAATCCTGAGGAGGTGAAGCTGGTTCAGTTCATCGGCAAAGACAATATCCCCTTTCACACGGTCATCTTCCCCTGTTCGTTGATCGGATCGGGGGAGTCCTGGACACTGCTGCACAGCATGTCCTCCAGCGAATACCTGAACTACGAGAGCGGCAAGTTCTCAAAGAGCAAGGGAATCGGAGTGTTCGGTACCGATGCGGTGGGTTCGGGGATTCCCGCCGACGTCTGGCGTTTCTACCTGTTCTACAATCGCCCCGAGAGGGCGGACTCCCTGTTCACCTGGAAGGATTTCCAGGAAAAGGTCAACGGTGAGCTGATCGGTAATCTGGCCAACCTAGTCAATAGGACCCTTACCTTTGTCAATCGCTACTTCGACGGTAAGCTGCCCGGCGTAACGGGGGGCGACGGGACGGCGGAGGGCGGCGCTGCGGCAGCCGAAGCCTCCCGGGTGTTCTGGCGGGAGGTCGAGCATGCGGAAAGCGAGATCCTCGACACCCTGGAGCGGGTCGAGCTCCGGGATGCACTGCGACGCATCTTCGCCCTGTCCTCGATCGGCAACAAGCGTTTTCAGGACGAGGAGCCCTGGAAGTTGGTAAAGGAGGATCGCGGCAAAACCGGAGTGCTGCTGCGGGATCTGGTGTACCTGATCCGGGATCTGGCCGTACTTATCCATCCCTTTCTCCCCGACACGGCGAACAAAATCAATTCTTTTCTCGGCCTGCAACGGTCGGGAACGGACCAGCTCGGGATGCTTTCAGGAATCGAGGCGGTGAAAGATCCTGTGCTTCTGTTCCGCAAGCTGGAAGACGAAGAGATCGAGAATTTTAAAAAGAGATTTGCAGGAGGGCAGGAAATGGGAGCAGATTCGCAGACGCTTGAGAAGTTCCGTTCCCGGGTGGATCTCAGAGTCGCCAAGATCATCGAAGTGGAAAAACACCCCAAGGCTGATAAGCTGTACATTGAAACCGTCGATCTGGGCAAAGAGAACCGCCAGATCGTCTCCGGGCTGGTTCCCTATTATGGGCCTGATGAACTCAAGGGCAGAAATGTCTTGCTGGTTTGTAACTTGAAACCCGCCCTGCTGCGTGGAGTGGAAAGTCAGGGCATGCTCCTTGCCGCTGATGACGGCCAGACCGTTGAAGTGCTGTTTGCCGACCATGCCAAGGCGGGTGACCCGGTTGGATTAGCGGGGCTAACAGGCTTGGAGACGCAGGGAGAAGCCGCGGCGGCGATCGATATCGAGGAATTCTTCAGCATCCCCATTCAGGTAAAGGATGGTCAAGTGCTGATCGAAGATGTCCCCTTGGAATGTGGCGGGAAAACCGTTACCACGGAAAAGGTGAAAACGGGCCAGGTCAGATAACGTGCTGAAGCGGCCGCTTCTACTGTTTTTTCTCCTCCCCCTTCTGGTTCACGCGCAGGAGAAGATAGACGAGCAGTGGTATTCCCTTCTGCTGGAGAGCAGAACCGTCGGCTACCTGCATCAGACGATCTGGGCAACCGCCGATGGCCTGGTGCGCAGCGAGATCGAGCAAACCATGAAGATCCGCCGCTTCGGAGAACCCTTCTCTTTGAGCCAGAGGGATGTATGGATCGAGGAAGCCGGTTCCGGGCTGGTTTCTCTGAGCTCCGAGTTCGACATGAACGGACAGCATCAGGGCGTTGAGGTCCGGGCGGTGGACGGAGGACTCCAGGTTCGCCTTCGCCATGGTGCCGGAGAGGAACAGTTTTTCCTACCTGTGGAGGGCGAACCCCTGGGAGTGTACACCGCTGATCGGAAGGTCAGAGCAATGATCGGCGCATGGGAGGGGATAGACGGGGACGGCGCAGAGAAGGGTCAGCTGCGCTACCACCTCTTTTCCCCGGAATCGCTGAAGGTGGAAAAAGTCCAGCTCCGTATCCTGGGCCGGGGGGAAGTTGAGGATTCCCTGGGACGGAGACACCAAGGTGTCCTGGTGGAGGAGAGGTTCTCCGGCCTGCCCGGTGTGATCACCACGGAGGTATACGGTGAAGAGGCACAGTTCCTATACTCCAAAACCCCCGTGGGACTGGCTCTGGAGATCCTTCGCCTCGATTCCGATCCGCAGCTTCCCGTGCCTGCCGTGTTCGATGTGGCTTCATTGACCGTTGCGGTCCGGGGACTCCAGGCTCTGCCCCTTGAGAGAACGCGGGCGGTGACCGTCCTGTTTCGCGGCCAGGGCGTAGCAACCCTGCAGGAGGCGGTGGGGTTCGCGGAGAAAGATCTGGTAAATGGGCAGGAGGCCCAGACGCGTATCGTATCTTTCAGAAAGGATGCCTGGGGGGATACTACGGAGCTGATCTTGTATCTAGAAAACAGGCCCTTCCAGGCCGAGGCGATCCCCTCCCGGTCGAGATCGCTCCCGCAGGAGATGGAAAGCTACCTCGGCGGCGGGTTTCATCTGGATCTGGAAGATCCCAGGTTGGCGGAACTGCTTGCCCGGTGCGGAACCGCCGCCGCAATCGGTACCGCTGAGGTGGTCTGCCTGGAACGTCTGGTGAATGGATATATCGAAAACAAATCCCTGGCCTACGGATTCGCCGGCCTGGAAGAGGTTCTCGAAGGCAAAGCGGGGGATTGCACGGAGCACGCCCTGCTGCTGGTCGCCCTCCTGCGAAAAGCTGCGCTTCCCTCCCGCCTGGCCTATGGGCTCATTTTGACTGAAAGCGGCTTTATCGGTCATGCCTGGGTTGAGCTGTTTACCGGCGGAAGGTGGCATTGGCTGGATCCCTCATTTCCCGGGGGCCGGCCCTACGGTTTGAAAATCAGGATTGGAGTGATGGATCCCGGCGAGCCGGTCTGGGCCTGCTTGAGTCTTTCCCTGCTTCAGGTGGTGGGCGGGGTGGAAGCGGAGATCCTGGAAGCGGAGCATCGATGAAGATCAGCGCAGAAGCGGCCGAGCTTCGTGATCTGGACGGGAGTCAGGGTCTGCTTCAGAGTGGGTTTTGGGGCGCCTTTCGGCAGCAGCTCGGTTGGCGGGCTCGGGCATTTCGTTGCCGCTACCGGGAACGAAGGTTTTTCCTGCTTGTCCTCGTGCGTCGCCTGCCCCTGGGACTTGGTCTGGCCTACGTGCCTCACGGGCCGGAGCTGGAGGAGCCCCTTTCCGGTAGAGAGAGCTTTCTGCTTGACCTTGCCGAGGCTCTACGACCACACCTGCCCGGCTGCCTATTCCTGCGCTTCGATCTGGCCTGGAGCACCGAGGGCTTGGGAAATCATCCTCAAGCCCTGGAGAACTCCCCCGGCTTGCGTAAAGCGGCGATGGATGTTCAACCCCCGAGCACGGTGATCCTCGAGCTGAACGCCGAAGAAGGACAGCTGCTGGCTGCCATGAAGAGCAAGACCCGCTACAATATCCGCCTGGCCGCCAGGAAGGGTGTGGAGATTTCGCTCTACCGGCCGCAATCGGGGGAGCTTCGGCGCTTGGAGCCTGCTTTGGCCGAGTGGTATCGGCTGTACGAGGAGACGGCCCGGCGGGACCGCATCACCTTGCACAGCGAGAACTACTACAGAGCGCTGTTTTCCCTGGCTGGCAGCTACGGGGCCGGGGCGCCGGAGCTGTACCTGCTCACCGCCCGGCACCAGGGAGAGCTTCTCGCCGGGATCATCGTCGCCCTGAAGGGAGAGTGGGCCTGGTACCTGTACGGTGCTTCCTCGGATCGAAAACGCAATCTGATGCCCAGCTACGGCCTGCAGTGGCGGGCGATCCTGCTGGCCAGGCAACGGGGCTGCCGCTTCTACGACCTGTTCGGGATTCCCCCAAATGAGGATCCGCGACACCCGATGCACGGACTGCTGCGCTTCAAGACCGGATTCGGCGGGCGGGTGATCAACCGGCCGGGCTGCTACGACCTGGCGTTCCGTCCGTTTCTGTACCGGTTATACCGCCTTACCGAGGTGTTGCGCACTGCCTACTTCCGCCGTTGGCGTAAGAAGCTAGCCCGGTTTTGATTCGTTCACTATCTCGACTCGCGGCCCTCTCTACCCGCGGGGCAGGGCAATGGTTACCGACTCCTTTTCCTTCAGAGCGTAACGCTTTTTCCCTACCATAATGTCTACCGGCTGCTTCCTGCTCTCGGCGAGCTTTTTAACCGTCAGCTCACCGGGAGTAATGGCGATGTGAAACCAGTTGCGGCGGTGAGTCATCTTGAAAGCCAGCCGCCGCCAGTGGGAGGGAAGCTGGGGTTCGAGCAGAACCGCGTCTTTGAACAGGCTGATGCCGGCGAAGGCCTTCATCACCAGGTCCAGGGTACCACCCATCACCCCGGTGTGAATTCCCTCCTCGGTGGTGCCGCCCTGGATATCCTCAACATCGCTCTTCAGGGCGGTGTGGAACCAGCGCCACATGTCCTGGCGGTGTCCTTTCAGATACTTCAACAATCCTGCGTGTACGATGAAGCTCAAGGTGGAACCGTGACTGGTACGCTGACAGTAGTACTCGTAGTTCTTGCGCATCAGCTCCAGCTCGTTCCCGATCCTGTAGCCCATCAGCTCGAGGATGTGCTTCACCTGTCCAGGGGAAAGGAGGTAGTAGGTCATCAATACATCGGCCTGCTTGGACAGCTTGTAGCGGTCCGGAGAATCCCCCTCTGATTTGAGGATGCGGTCCAGCCGGCCGATGTTGCCGTACTTATTCCGGTAGTCCTCCCAGTCAAGTTCCTTGAGGTCCATGTAGCCGTCGAACTGGGAGATGACACCATCCTTGGAGATGACGACATTCATCTTGCTGACGATGTCCTTCCACAGTTCCATCTCCTCCGGCTTGAATCCCGTTTTCTCCACCAGGATTTTCATCTCCTTTTTCGGGAGATACTCCAGGGTCTCGATTGTCTTGTGCATCAACCAGCTGACCAGGATGTTGGTGTAGGCGTTGTCGGTCAAACCGCCCTGCTCCGCATCCGCTTCCGGATACTTCTCGTGGAACTCATCCGGTCCCATGACACCCCGGATATGGTATCGCCGGTCCGCCTCGTCATACTCCGTGATGCTGGCCCAGAAGCGGGTCGTCAGGATGAGGATTTCCGCACCGTATTCATTGAGGAACTCTAAATCGCCTGTGCAGTAGAAGTACTCCCAGACGCTGTAGGCCACGGCGATGGAGACGTGTCGCTGGCGGCTGCTGAAGTCCGGATCCCACTTCCCGGAGACCGGATTGAAGTGAATAACTTGAGTTTCCTCGTGACCATTGTCCGCCGTCTGCCAGGGGTACATGGCGCCCCGGTAACCGTTCTCGTGGGCGTACTCCCGGGCGCCTTCCAGCCGCCGGTAGCGGTACAGCAGCAGGGCACGGGAGATCTGAGGAAAGTGAAGATTGTAAAAGGGATAGATGAACAGCTCATCCCAGAAGATATGTCCTCGATAGGCTTCGCCGTGCAGACCCCGGGCGGGCATGCCGGCATCGATACGACGATTATTGGGACTTGCCGTACAGAGCATGTGATAAATGTGAAGCCTCAACACTTGTTGGGCGAAACGGTCCCCTTCAACGTGGATATCCGCCCGATCCCAGAGGTCGCACCAGATTTGTTCGTGGGCATCCCGAAGTTGGGAGTAGGACGGTGTATCCCGCAGAGAAGCCCTGGAAGCCGCCTGAGGTTCGGTGACGTCCCGGTCTCTCGAGGTGTAGATGCTGACGATCTTCTCCAGGACGTACTCCCGTCCTTGTTCGGCGGAAAAGACGATATGTTCGGCGATCAAGCCGACATCGTGTTCCACCCGGCGCTGCCGGTCTATCTGTTTGCCGTCACAGAGTAAGCTGTGCCGGGCCTGCATGTAGATTCTGACCTTCGATGTGACGGTCTGGACTTCCAGATTGATCGCTCCGCCCGCCTCGCTTACCGAGATGGGAGTCAGATGCCTGGAGTTCAGCTCACGATAGCGGGGGACCCCGTAGTTGATCACCGTGCCGTCGAGGGAAGAGCGAAGCGTGATACTGCCCGACCAGTTCTCAGGGCGCACCTTGAAGCGGATCGCGCCGAGGTGTGGATTGGCCATGCTGGCCAATCGTTCCGATTCGATCGTCGTAACCCGGCCCTTCTTGTCTTTGAAGGTCAGGGAGCGGCTCACCAGGGCGCTGCGAATATTCAGGGTGTGCCGATAATCGATAAGCTCAAAGTCCAGGGGAGAGCGGAACTTGTCCTTTTCGATCTGCAGCTCGATGAGCAGCCAGTTGGGACAGTTGACCAGATCGTTGTTGGTGATGGTTTTTCGATACACGACACTGGGAAGGGAATTGTAGACCCCGGCGATGTAGGTTCCAGGGTAGTGGACAACATCGTCGGCCCGGTTCGCCTCGAAGCAGCCTCTGGTCCCGAAATATCCGTTTCCCACGGTGGTGAGGGATTCCCGCAGCCGCTCCCGCTCCGGCTCGAAGCCGTGATACACGAGCATCCAGTTGTCCCGTTCCAGATCCCGCTCGAACCAGCGCTGGATGTCCTTCCAGGACAGCTCCTTCATGTCCCGGATCACGATATCCGCACCGTAACTTTTTAGAGCCTGGATCTCTACGCCCCGGGCGATACCGATCACAAGGACGAAATTCCCCCTCCGGCCCGCCTCGACTCCGGAGATTGCATCCTCAACAAGCATGCAGGAACCGGGATCCACCCCCAGATTGTCCGCCGCCACGAGAAAGATATCCGGTTCGGGCTTTCCCTTCAGACCGAGCTCCCGGGACACGGTGCCCCCCACAACCTCGTCGAACAGGCTATCCAAACCGGTTTTTTCCAGGATGAACTGGCAGTTCATGCTCGAGGAGGCCACTGCCACCTTAACGCCGCTCTGTTTCAAGTTCTTGATGAAGTCAATCGTGGTTTGGTAGATCTCCACTCCCTCGGAAGCGACCAGATCCCTGAACAGCTGGTTCTTTCTGTTGCCAAGGCCGCATACACGTACCCGGTTGGCCGGATCCCGCGGCTTGCCAAAGGGGATGGAGATATCCCGGGAGTCGAGGAAGGACTTCACCCCCTGGTAGCGGGGTTTCCCGTCCACGTAGGGGATATAGTCTTCCTCGTAGGTGAAGGGCCGTCTCTGCTCCGCGGACAGCCCTCTGCGCCTTTTTAGAAAAGTGTCGAAGGTCTGTTTCCAGGCCTTGAAATGTACCTTGGCGGTCTGGGTGATCACACCGTCTAGATCGAAAATCGCTCCGTCACAGCATTCTGTTTCCCTCATACTCCCTCCTTTCCCAGTTGATTCAACAGACAGACCAGAACGTCCGGTTCGCTTACAAAATGCGCGCGCCCGCAGACCCGGCGGACCGCCTCCTGCAGCGCGTCGTCCCGGGTGACAAAAATCGTCGAGGTTTGAGGGGATATGGTGAGCGCAGCCGCGACCATGGCGATATCCGAAGAGGTGTCACCGCAAACCAGATTACCTCCCTGGGTCAAACCCAGACCGAGCTCCGCCTCCAGGAACAGGACTCCATCTCCTTTGTCGAAGTCTTTGAGTCCCGATTCTCCCTCCACGGTCAGGATGATCTCGATGTCTTTTCCCGTATCTTCAGTGCGGAAGTACACGCCCCGGGGATCGATGGCTCGGATCAGCTCCTCGATCCTGCGCATGAATCCCTCGGATTCTTTAACGGGAATCGAGCCGTAGATATCCTGTCTGGCAACGGTGGTCTGCCCGAACTTGAACTGAAGGCCCGAACCGATCAGGCCGAACAGCTCGTACTGTGGATCTCGCAGCAGCTGTGCAAGCCGGCGATTCAGCCGGTCCAGCATCTTCTGCTTATCCGGCTCGATAGCCAGAGCTCCCCGCCGCCCTTTGCCATCCAGGTACTCCCGGCCTTTCGAACCGGCCAGAATGAACAGCCCGGGGGGGCTGACGGTGAGCTCCTCAAGGCCGCCTCCGGACAGCGGGGCGGAGGTCAGGATTACCGCCTTTTGCACGGTTGTTTGGGCGAAGCGGGACAGGAACACCGCGTTGTAGGTGGACTGGATCGAGGACAGGTAGCGGCCGCAGTAGTTGTTCACAGTCCCGTCGCGGTCACTGATCAGGCAGCCGAAGGGAAGGCTCAACGCGCGGCAGAACTCGAGGGCGCCGTCCAGCTCGTCCTGAAAACCGGGATGGAGCTCGGCCAGATGGTTGAGAAGGGCTCCCTCTCCCTTTTTGAGAAAAATCAGGTCCTTTTCCAGCTCGCCGATTTCATAATCCAGCTCCAGATAGAGCCCACTCCGGGATTGTCCGGCGGTCAGTTCGAAGCGACCGTCCCGGCGGGGGATGCGTCTGAGAGCGTTGAGAAATGACCTGAGCTGCTCGGGATCCTGAGGATCGGGGCTCTTGCCCCCCATCATCCGGGCGACCAGCCTGCGGCGCACCTCCCCCGTTTCCTGCATGACGGCATAGAACTGCTGAATCGTTCGTATCTCTTGCTGCATTCCCTCGGTCCGGAATCGGGGATCTCAACCTACCCTATCGGGTTTTTTAGGAAACAATCAACCTGCCCGAATCATTTTCCATCAAAATCGACTGGACCCCGCGAACCGGAATGGCCAGCCATTTTGGTCTGTTCTTGAGCTCGTGAAGAATACCAGAGATGCCTTTGTCCAGGAGAAAGGCGCGCAGAAGGATCCTCTGTTCGACCTCGCTTGCCGGAAGCACCGCCGCCTGGCTCATGGCTTCACGATAGGAGGAGAGGAACAGGCGGCTGATGGATCGGTACCACAGGGATGCGTAGGGTTCCAGGGAAGGCAGGTCCTCGGGGTGTACCGCGGTTTGTTGGTGCAGTGCACCGTAGGCCGCGTAGTAGAACGAACGAATCATATCCGCCACATCCCTCAGAGGAGAGTACTTCAGGCGTCGGGCGCTGGGAGGCAGTTCGGGTTCTCCTTCGAAATCTATGATCAGAAAATCCCGTCCGGTAAACAGCACCTGGCGGAGATTGTAGTCCCCATGGACCCTGGTCTTCATACCGGATATCTTGTTCTCGAGAATCTCCCGCATTGCCGCCAGGATGTGATCTCTTCGGGAGAGCACCTCCTCGATCTCTTTCATTTCATGCGGCGCGAGCCCGGGCAGTGCCTTTTCCAACACGCGGAAGCCGAGGAGAATCCGGCTGCGCAGCGATTGATAGAGGGATCGCTGGTAGAGTTTGGAAAACGGCTCCGGAGAGAACAGCGGATCCGTCTCGTTCGAAGCCAGGGCTCTGTGCATCTCCGCGGTGCGCCGGCCGAGCAGGTCGGCGAATTGGATGTAGAGGCTGCCGATGAGCTCCTGGACAGCTGAATCTATCTGCCCGTGATCGGCATCCAACGGTGAGCCGGCTTCGAATGCCGCTGCGGGAATCCCCTGATCGCCCATCAGAACCTGTTCGTAGTACCGGCTCAGCGCACCCTGGATGAGATTCCAGGCATCCCCCTGGTTGGGAACGTACTCCTGAAGCATGCCAAACACCAGGGCATCGGAATCCGGCCGGCGGTATTCCAGACTGGCCAGGAAGTGGGGAACGCCCGGAAAGCGGGCCTCATCGCTCAAGAAACGAATCATCTCGCTGTCGGGATTGGAGCTGTCCTCGAATCTCCGATACAGCTTCAGATACAGACGATTATCGAAAACGATGGAGGTGTTGGATTGCCCGTTTCCCTCGGACAGTTCGGTGGACTCCCCTAGCACTCGGGAGGAAAGATCGGGCTCTTCGGCACGTATCGTGTCTCGTTTTCTTCTGGGAGGCCGGCCTGACAACTCGCCCATCCGTCCTTTAACCTTCCTCCGTCCTCGGAGCAGGCCGAGAAGAAGGCGATGGACCTCCTCGCTGTGCCCGCCGTCGTACAGCAGCCCCCAGGACCCGTCTACGGTCAAACGGGCGATCACCTCGGATTTGAAGCGCTCCATGACCTCCAGGGTCTGTTCCTGGCCGGCAAAAGCCAGGGGAAGGAGGTACAGCGGGGCAGGGTCGTTGCTGTACTCCGCCTCCAGGATCAGCAATACCGGGCTGCCATCCTTGGTGTGAAGTTGAATCTCCTCTATGATCCGCATCCTTCTCAGGGATCTGTCTCCGTCTGTGTACCAGGAATGACCCGCGAGAAAGGACGGGAGGATCTCTTTTTCAAGTTTTTTCCGCGTCTCCCCTTGAAGAACACGGCTCCATTGGCCCTCTACACTGAGTTCCACCGTTTCTCCGGCTTCACGGACCCGCACCGCTTCGCGTTCCCGAGTCAGATTCAGCCAGAGAAAACCGTACGGACCCAGGTTCAACCGGTAAGGCTCCTCTCCGATATCCGGGAACCGATTCTGGCTGAACACCTCTCTGGGGGTGTAGGAGCGGTAGTGGGAAAGGTCGAGCTCCACCACCTGGTGAAAGCGCGACAGATTCGTTATTACCAGAAGGGTCTGTTCTTCCCAGTTTCTGGTGAAGGCCAGTACGCGGGGGTTTTCCGGATAGAGGAACTGAAGATCTCCCCTGCTCAACGGTTGGGTGTTTTTTCGGATCGAGATCAGACGTTTCATCCACCACAACAGACTGGAGGGGTTCTTCGACTGGGTTTCCACGTTCAAGGCTTCGAAATGATACTCCGGGTCGATGATCACCGGCAGATAGAGCTGATGCGGTCCGGCTCGGGAGAAGCCGGCGTTTCGGTCCGCACTCCACTGCATCGGGGTGCGCACACCGTCCCGGTCACCGAGGTAGTAATTGTCCCCCATTCCGATCTCATCCCCGTAGTAGAGGGTCGGTGTCCCCGGCAGGGAAAACAGCAGGATATTCATCAGCTCGATCTTCCTCCTGTCGTTGCCGAGCAGGGGAGCCAGTCGGCGGCGAATTCCCAGATTAAGTCGGGACCTCGGGTCTCGGGCGTACACCCGATACATCTGATCCCTCTCCTCCTCGGTAACCATCTCCAGGGTCAACTCGTCGTGGTTTCTCAAGAACATCGCCCACTGGCAGTTCTCGGGGACCGCCGGGGTCTGCTCCATGATGTCCACGATGGGAAAACGGTCCTCCATGGTGAGGGCCATGTACAGCCGGGGCATCACGGGGAAGTGATAGCAGAGGTGACATTCATCACCCTCTCCGAAATAGGCGGCCGCATCTTCCGGCCACTGGTTCGCTTCGGCCAGAAACATCCGGCCGGGAAATTTCCGGTCCGTGTGAGCCCGCAGGCTCTTGAGAAAGGCGTGGGTTTCGGGGAGGTTTTCGCAGTTGGTGCCCTCCCTCTCGTAGAGGTAGGGAATCGCATCGAGACGCATGCCGTCCACACCCATCTCGAACCAGTAATCGAGCGCCCGGAAGATCTCTATGCGCACTTGGGGGTTGTCGAAGTTCAGGTCGGGTTGATGGGAGTAGAAACGGTGCCAGTAGTAAGCCCCGGCTGCAGGATCCCAGCTCCAATTTGACGTTTCCGTGTCCTTGAAGATGATCCGGGCTTCGGTGTAGCGGTCCCAGGTGTCGCTCCAAACGTAGAAATCCCGATACGGAGAGCCCGCCGGAGCCCGTCGGGCGCGCTGGAACCAGCTGTGCTGGTCCGAGGTGTGGTTGATGACCAGCTCGGTGATGATCCTGATATCCCGCCTGTGGGCCTCTTTCAAGAAACGGCGAAAGTCCTGCGGGGTGCCATAGTTCGGATGAACCCGGTAGTAGTCGGCGATATCGTACCCGTCGTCCCGCAGGGGTGATGGGTAGAAGGGCAGCAGCCATACCGCCGTGATGCCCAAATCCGCCAGATAATCGAGCTTTTCTGTCAGCCCTAGAAAATCGCCGATGCCGTCGACGTTGCTGTCGTAGAAGCTCTTTACGTGCAGTTCGTAGATAATGGCGTCTTTATACCACATCGCTGCCCGTGCCTTGAGCTGCAGCCAGCAGCTCTTCGACCTGGTATTTGGAGCCTGCCTTTGCCCTGTGGATCTCCTCGAGGATGGCTTTTCGGGCCCGGATCGTCCGAAGACACCTTCCCGGATCCTCCGGCGTTCTGGCCAGGGCATCTACCACGGCCACGAGAAAAAGACCCGCTAAAAGCTGATCCATGGACTCGCCGTGAAACCAGAGAATATCCCGGTGACGGTTGATCCTCAAGTATTCCTGGACCTCTGTATCTGCCAGGAGAGCGCGGAGCACCTGTGCCGGCTCTGCCGAATCGATCCCTTGCCTCCCCGATTGTTCCGGCTCGGGCGCCTCCGTGGTCTTTGGGTCGAACCAGAACTGATGGGAGGTGAGGATCTTGATCAGGGTCAGCGAAAGCCGGCTGTCCTCGCCGCTCAGTCCCAGCTCCTCCAGTACCGAGTTGAGCAGCTTCCCCAGCAGCCATTCGTCGATCCAGCTTCGGCTCTGCAGGGCCCGCTCCCGCCGGTCTGTGATGCCGCCCAGGGCATGGACGAACAGCCATCCGAGCAGCGTTGCCCAGGTGAACTGCTCGCTGCCCAGAATCCACCTGGTCTTTCCTGTTTTCCCTCCGCTGCCCTCGGCCAGAGCCCGGAGATCTTCTCCGATCGCCACGTCCTCCTTCGTAAGAGGCAGCAGAGTATTGAGGGAGGGAAGATCGAGGCAGGCGAGGAGTTTGACCTTCAGCTCCGCAGCCAGGGCCTCGGCGTCGCCGGGAGAGCCGGAGAATTCCTTCACACTCCGGCTGAGATCGTCGATGGCCCCGGAAAGCTCTTCGGCGGGGAGGTGAGGTCGGAACTGCCTGAAGCGGGCTGGCCGGGCTGCGATCAGGCTTTGGAAGGTGGCGGTGTTGATCAGCCGGCGAATGGGCTGATGTACGGGTTTGAGCAGGATCTCCCGGAGAGCCGCATCCATGTTCGGCACACCCCGCCCGTTCAGGTAGTCCGCCAGTTCGGCGTAGGGCTGACGGCCCGAGACCTTCACCTCCCGGAAATCGAGGAACACGTGGGCCTTGTAAGCCTGGAGCTCCACGTACAGACCACGTCGGTGCAGTTCGCTGCAGCTGCGCAGATACTCCCGACCGCTCAGATGGTCTCGGAAAATGCAATACATTTCCTCGTCTGTGGACAGGCCGAGGCCTTCGCCCAGGGAGCGCCGCACCAGGACCCTGTCCTGACCGCTTTGCACCGAGACACTGGAGGAGAGGTGTATCCAGCCGCTGGTTTCGGCGTAGCGGTTGTGATAGATGACCAACACCCGTCCGCCCCGCGAGCCCTCGATTCGATTTGTGTAGGCGAACACGTCTTCGTTTACCCCGGCGTCAGAGGCGGAGTGGAGATCGTAGAGCAAAAAGTGCTCCACACCTGCGAACATGGCCCGTTTATGCAGGAGGGGAAATATCTCCTGCTCGTGCCGTCGAATCAGCTCCTCGTCGAGTGTTTCCTCCCAATAGGCTCTCCTGTACTCCATTCCATACTTTTCCGTAAATCCCTCCACCTGACCGTGTCCGAACATCGGCAAGCCCGGAAGCGTGATCATCAGGAGGCAGACCCCGAAGTACTTGTCCCCCTTTCCGAACTGAGCCACCGCGGTTTCCTCGTCGGGATTGTTCATAAAGTTGACGAAGCGTTTGAGGATCTCCGGATTGAACTCCAGGGTGTTCTTGATGACCTGACGATACTTGGCGTTTTCCTCGTTCTTCAGCATGTTCATGAAGGCGCTGTTGTACACCCGGTGCATGCCCAGGGTGCGCACGAAGTAGCCCTCCAGCAGCCAGAAGGCCTCAGCCAGAAGCAGGGTGTCGGGGACTTCCCGGGCGACCCGGTCCACGACCTCCCGCCAGAACTCCTTGGGCATGGCCCTATTGAACTCCTGCCGGCTCATCCCGTGATCGGCTCTGGAGGGAATGTCGCCGCCGGACCCGGGTGCGGGAAACCAGAGGCGCTGGAAGTGCTTCTTGGTCAGGGTCATAGCCGCATCGAAGCGAATGATGGGAAAGGACCTGGCCGCATAGAGGATCGTCTGGATCACCGCTTCCCGCACCTCGGGTTTGCAGAAATCCAACTGGGCCGTATCGTTCCAGGGCATGCTGGTGCCGTCGTTGCCGTGGTAGATGTAGCGCTCCTCTGCGCTGCCGCGGTCGATGCGTTTGAAGACCACCGCCGCGTCACTGCGGCTGTAGTAATGGTCTTCCAGCACGATGGCCGCTCTGGAATCCGGCGACAGGTCGGGACCGGCGAAGGTATAGCCGGGAAAGGGGCTGTAGGGCAGAGAGATGAACCAGTCGGGATGTTCGATGACCCAGTGGGAATCGATTCCCATATGATTGGGAACCATATCTCCGGCCATGCGGATACCCCGCTGCCAGGCCCGGTCTTTGAGGTTGTTGAAGGCCTCCCAGCCGCCGAGATCCGGCGAGATGTCGTACCTGGACAGGCTGTAGGCCGAAGCCTCGGCTTCGGGATTCCCGCACATCTGTTTGATGCGCTTCGAGGCGGAGCTTCGCTCCCACAGGCCGATCAGCCAAAGAGCGGTGAATCCCCAGCGGGCCAGGCGGTCCAACTCCTCGTCGGGAACCTGATCCAGGCGGTGCAGCTCCCGCTGGCAGCGCTTCGACATTTGATCGAGCCACACGTAGGCGTTTTTCGCCATCATCACCACCCGGGGCATCCAGTCCAGATCGGGGCTGAAAGCCTCCGCCTCGAACTCCAAGCTTGAGAAATCAACGACCCGGGTCGGACCGGCTCCCAGGCCTCTGAGCTTCTGCTCCTCCTGGATCAGATCCAGGCTGCCCAGCAGACGGTACAGGTAGTCGCCGAGGAGGTATCCCCACCGCTGGCGGATGTATTCCAGCTGATCGAAAAGCGAGTGGGGATGGGCGATCGCCGGGCTGCGGAGCATGGTAATCAGATCCTGCTCCTCCGGGCCGAAGGGGGGTTCGCCGTCGAAGAACTCACCGAGCGCTTCAACCGCCGGAAGATAGGCGGTAGCCTTCTCCAGCGCTCCGTCATCGAACAGTTCCAGGTAGGGGGAGAAGGCGGGGTTCCGGTTGGCCAGCCAGAGGAGCAGCAGCTCTTCGATCGCCAACCGGCGGTGGGAAACACCGGCGGTTGCGCCTTTGAGCCAGGCTTCCGGGGCCGTACGGCTGCGATGCACCGTGACCGGAGGAAAGTGATCGATAAAGCGGACAAGTGTCCGATCCAGCTCCTCTTTGCCGATCCGTTTCTCTGCAAATGCCAGGGCTCGATCGATGGCCTCAGGGCTTATCTCCGCCTGGAAGCGCTGCACTACGAAGTGAAGGATCTCGTCGATCAGGCCCATGGCGTTGACCTGGCCGGCTTTGACGGCGGTTTCAGGATAGCGAATGAGATCGCGGCGGTTGTTCATTTTCTGGGCGAAGACCCGTGAGGCGTGAAAGTTGGCAAGGATCACATTGCCGTTCAGGGAGAACAGGGACTCATCGAAATCGTACAGGTCCCGGGCTTGGCGGGAGATGTGGAACTCCATCATTTTACGATTTCGTTCAGCAGCCGGCGCAGCTGAGTTGGGGATTCAAGGTAGTATCGGGCCTCGGAGATATCCAGGCCGATCTTGATCGAAAAGGACGAATCCGGGAGCTGGGTGAACAGAGCTTCGTCGTTGTTGTCGTCTCCGGCAGCCAGGATAAACTGCCAGTTCTCCCGGGACAACCACAGCGAGACGGCCCTGGCCTTGCTCACATTGGCGTTTTTTACCTCCAGAACATTCTTGCCTTCCAGCACATCGAGATTCAAATCTCCGGTCAAACTGAACAGGATGTCTTTGAACTCGCCGGCCCGCAGGGCGGCCAGCTCCGGCTCGGCATTTCGGTAATGCCAGGCCAGGGCGTACTCCTTTTCTTCGACCATGGATCCGGGGGTCCGGTCTTTGAACAGTTCGAAAATGGGAAGGAGCTGCCCCTTCCATGTATCGTTCAGCCCGTCGATGAGCTGCCATCCCTGTCCTTTGGGTTTGAGGCAGGCGCCGTGACAGGCGATCAAACTCAGCTCCATGCTTCCGAACCAGTCGCTCATGGCGTCTCGGGTGCGTCCGCTGGCCACCACCACGTCGTTTGCCGGATCCCGTACAAGACGATCCAACAGAGCGATCAGGTCCGGATCCGGGGCCGCCTGCCGGGGCCGGCCGCGGATCGAGACCAGGGTGCCATCGTAGTCGAGGATGATCAGCCTTTTCTCGGCCCGTCGATAGGCTGCGATCAGCTCGTCTTTGAATGCGCCGGTCAGCTTTTTGACCAGGTAGCCTTCCTGAATCTCCCGGACCTGGGACAGCTTGTTCAGAAAGTCTTTGGTCCAGGCACTGATGTCGTAGCGGCTAAGGCGCTCGTTCATGATCTGGTTTCTCTCGATCTGCTCCTTCTCATTCATTTCCAGAGCCGTCTTCAGGGCCGCGGCTATCTCCTCGCTGTTGTTCGGGTTGATCAGCAGGGCCTCGCCCATTTCCCGGGCCGAGCCGGCTGTTTCGCTCAGGATCAATACGCCGCCCTTGCGGGTAGCCACATACTCCTTGGCCACCAGGTTCATTCCGTCCCGCAGAGGCGTTACCAGCAGCACATCCGCCAGGCCATAGAATGCACACAGGCGACCGAAGGGAAATCCCCGGTAGAAGTAGTGGATGGGGACCCAGCCGATGGTTCCATACTTCCCGTTGATTGTGCTGATCAGCTCGTCAACCTCCCTCTTCAGCGCTCGGTAGCGATGAACTTTGGTTCGCGAGGGGACGGCGATGAGCAGCAGCACGACCTTTTCCCGGTACTGCGGATTGTGTTCCAAAAGCTGCTCATAGGCCCTGAGGCGTTCGGGGATCCCTTTGGTATAATCGAGGCGGTCCACCGAGAGGATCACCTTGAAGCCTTCCAGCTCCCGAGCCGCGCTCGCCATCTGCCTCTGAACGCTGCTGTTCGACAGCGCGCCGGAGTACTTCTTGTAGTCGATGCCCATGGGAAAGACATCGACCCTGGTCAGTCTGTGTTCATGTTGCACGTAGCCCATATTGTTTTCCACTCCCAACAGGCGGCGAACGCTGGAGATGAAGTGGCGGGCGTAATCATAAGCGTGAAAACCGATCAGATCGGCGCCGAGCAGGCCGGTCAGGATCTCGGTCCTCCAGGGCAGCAGGCGGAACACTTCGAAGGAGGGGAAGGGGATATGCAGGAAGAATCCGATCCGGGCGTCGGGAAACTTCTCCCGGATCAGTTCAGGGAGAAGCATAAGCTGGTAGTCGTGAATCCAGATCGTATCTTCCGGCCCCGCTGTTTCGCGCACCTTCTCAAGATATATTGAGTTTACCCGCCTGTAGGATTCCCAGAGGGAGTTGTCGTAGATCGCATAACTGGGGAAGTAGTGGAAGAGGGGCCAGATCACATTGTTGCAGAACCCGTAGTAGAAGGTTTTCAGGTCTTCCCGGGTCAGCTCCACCGGTACGCTGTTGTAGTCCCGCTTCAGAATCGTCGTAATCTCCCGGCTGTCGTCCCGGGTGAGATCGTCAGCGGCAAGACCTGGCCAGCCGATCCAGAGAAGCTCATCCTTGCTCTCGAGGGAGCTGAGACCCGTGGCCAGGCCGCCCATGCTGGGTTTGAACTCCAACTTCAACTTTTTCTGTTCCACAGACACGGACAGTCTGTTGGATACGAGGATTAGATTTGCCATCGCCTGCTTTTCAGTGTAGAGGGATTCCGGCATCCCATCAAGGTTGCTCAGACGACATAAAGGGTAATTCCCAGGCTGCGGATATGCTCGGCGTACTCTGGCGGGATGCCGGAGTCGGTGATCACGGTTGAGAACTCGGACAGGTCGGCGAAGTAGGCGGGTTGGATGGTACCGAATTTGCTCGAATCCGCCAGGAGGATACGGCTGAGAGAGGATCGGATCGACGCTTTCTTCATCTCTATTTCATAGGTGTTTGTGCAGGTTACACCCAGCTTGTCACTGACACCGCTGGCGGAGATAAAGGCCTTGTTTGCCCGATAGCGGTTGATCAGCTCGACACCCTCCGGGCTTTCGAACACCAGGCTGTTCTCGTGCAGGCTGCCGCCGGCAAAGAGGACGGAGCAGGCCTCGCGGCGGTGAACCTCGACCAGGATATTAAGAGCCCAGCAGATTACGGTCAGCTGGAGGGTGTCGGGGATGTTTCTGGCCAGGTACTCGGTGGTGGAGCCCCCGTCGATAATGACGATGTCTCCCTCCTCCAGCAGGGCGGCGGCTTTTTTGCCGATGGCCATCTTCAGTTCTCTCCGTTGGGCTCCAGCTTCGGCCAGGGAGTAGCGGGAGGCTCCCACACTGCCAGGATTCAGGACGGCTCCGGAATGAAGGACCTTCACGATGTTGTCCTGAGCGAGCAGATTCAGGTCCCGCCGGATCGTCATCTCCGATACGGATAGTTTTTCCGCCAGTTCCGGAAGCGTGGCGGCGTTCTGTACCTGAAGAATCTGAACGATTGTTGCCAGTCGATCGCGTCGCTTGCTCATCCGGCCTCGCTTCTGTGAATGAAGATAAGGTTTACCCAGTATAACAGAAAATCTGTGAATATCAAGAAAAATCGAATAGTTGTGTTAAAATTTTCTCATTTATTCTTGACAAAATAGGGATATTTCACATATTATACAATGAATTGATAAAATTTTTAATAAATATTATAAAATTATGTCTCGATATTAACAAAGAAAAGAACATAATGTTCAGGAGGAAACATGGCTGAGGTATATTCAAACGCGTTGGGGATGATCGAGTGCCGGGGCTTCGCCGCTATGGTGGAGGCCTCCGATGCCATGGTCAAGGCGGCCAAGGTGGAGCTGATGCGCTATGAGAAAACAGGCGGCGGCTACGTAACCGCGATCATTCGTGGAGACGTTGCGGCTGTCCGGGCGGCGCTGGATGCCGGCGGCAGGGCCGCCGAGCGGATCGGAGAGGTGATCTCCGTACATATCATTCCGCGACCCCACAGCAACGTGGACAGCGCGCTGCCCTTGGGTCTGCAGGAAACGCGGTAGGGTGAGTGAGTTATGGCTGATGAGCGTATCGATTTGAGGACCTATATCTTTCTCGACTCTCTGCAGTACCAAATGGCCTCTCTCATGGCCACCACCTCCCGGGGCTACTACCCGGTGGCGCTGCAGGCTTGTATGATCATTGAGATTTCTCCGGGAATCGAAATCAACCGTTTTACGGACATCGCCCTCAAAGCGACCAATGTGACCCCGGGTATCCAGTTTGTCGAGCGCCTGTTCGGGCTGCTGGAGGTCCATTCAGACAGTCAAGCCGACGCCCGCCAGGCCGGAGCGGCCATTCTCAAAGAGCTGGGGCGCGTCGAAGAGGAGCGAATGAAACCGCGGATCCTTACCAGTCAGCTGATCAAGAACATCTCCGATCACCACGCCCAGCTGATCAACAAGGTCCGCTATGGAAACATGGTCTTGAGAGGGGATACCCTCTACGTGCTGGAGATCGAGCCCTCGGGGTACGCCTACTTCGCCGCCAACGAAGCGGAGAAGGCTTCCCACATCAACATTATCAATGTACAGGGGGTAGGACGCTTCGGCCGTGTGTACATCGCGGGGGAAGAAGCGGAAGTGCTGGTCAGCAAGGATATCGTGGAATCACGCCTGCTTTCCCTCTCCGGTCGAGAGCCGGGAGGTCAGGCGGAGTAGCCTAATCAATACAAAGCTTAAGAGGAGATGAGCCATGGATGAGATTTATTCCGATGCTTTGGGAATGATCGAGTGTCGCGGCTTTGCAGCCATGGTGGAGGCTTCCGATGCCATGGTAAAAGCGGCCAAGGTCGAACTTACGGGCTATGAGAAGACCGGCGGCGGTTACGTGACCGCGGTTGTTCGTGGTGATGTGGCTGCGGTCCGGGCGGCTCTGGACGCCGGCGGTCGGGCTGCGGAGCGGGTCGGAGAGGTGATCTCCGTGCACATCATTCCTAGGCCCCACACGAACGTGGACGGCGTGCTTCCCCTCGGCCGGGGGCCGCAGGGCTCCGGGCCGGAGCAATCCAAGAAAACCGCCAAGAGCGCCTAACCATGCTGCTGGCCAGAGTGACCGGGACCGTTGTTTCCACCCGCAAGGAGCAGCGGATCGAGGGGATCAAATTCCTTCTGCTGGAGAAGATCGATGCCGCCACAATGCAGGGCAAGAAGGACTACGTTGTGGCTATGGACGCGGTCGGCGCTGGGATCGGCGAGGTTGTGTTCTACGCTTCCGGATCCAGCTCCAGAATGACCACCGTCACCGAGGGTAAGCCCAGCGATGCCGCCATCATCGCCATCGTGGATTCCATCGATGTAAAGGGTGAAATGGTCTATCAAAAGGATCGGACATGATCTTCGCTGAAGTGGTCGGCACCGTAGTGGCCACCCGCAGGGCCGATGCGATCTCCGGCGCCAAGTACCTTCTGGTGGAGCAGTGCAGTCATCGGGGTGAACCGCGGGGAGGCTACCACGTGGCTCTGGATGTGGTCGATGCGGGGGTGGGAGAGCTGGTGATGATTTCCCAGGGCTCCTCCTGTCGGCAGACCGAGGTGAGCGACAGGAAGCCCATAGATGCCCTGATCTGTGGGATCGTGGATCTGGTGGACGAGCAGGGTGCGGTTGTTTTTCGCAAGTAGGGAGGGGTAGTGCGATGGATGTGGATGTCATCGGCGTTCAGGAGTTCTCCAGCATCGCCGCCGGATTCCTGGCACTGGACGCTATTGTCAAGGCAGCACCGGTACGTATCCTGGCAACCCGCATCGTGACTCCGGGAAAGCTCATCGTCCTGTTTACCGGGGACGTGGCTTCCGTGGACGCCTCCCTGACTGCGGGCAAGACCAGCTGCGGAGAGGACCTGCTTGATGAGCTGTTCATCTCCAACCTGGATCGAAAGGTGATTCCGGCCATTGCAGGTCCCGTTTCGGTTCAGGAGTGGGACGCTCTGGGGATCATCGAGAGCCTATCGGTCACTGCGGGGATTGTGGCGGCGGATCTGGCCGCCAAGGAGGCGGAAGTCCAGATCCCGGAGATTCGTCTGGCCGGCGGAATGGGGGGAAAGTCCACAATAAAGGTGATGGGCAGGCTGGAGGACGTAGAGGCTTCGCTGGCCGCCGGGGCGGGATACGTGCAAGGAAGAGGGCTGCTCTGCCGGAAGGTGCTGATCCCCAGACCTCATCCGGATATCTGGGGACATCTTCTCAAGGCTGAGCGGGAGGTGGATGAGATATGGAAATAACTGAGGCAGGTGTTCGTGATCTGGTGGAACAGGTACTGCTCAGCCTCGACGGCAAGATACTGAGAAGCACTTCCGGGAGATCCAAAGCCGGGGAACAGAAGGGGGTATTTCCCGACATCGACGCTGCGATCCGGGCCGCCCGGAGCGCCCATAACGAGTTGATGGGTCGAACCCTGGAAACCAGGTGCAAGATGATCTCAAGCATGCGTCACGGGGTGCTGCGGAATCTCGAGCGGCTGGCCGAGCTGGCCGTGGAAGAAACCGGCATGGGACGGCGGGAAGACAAGATACTGAAAAACAGGGTAGCCGCGGAATTGACCCCGGGGGTCGAGGACCTGAAGCCCGTCGCTTTCAGCGATGATCACGGCTTGACCCTGGTCGAACGCGCCCCCTACGGGGTGATCGGCTCGATTACTCCGAGCACCAACCCGACCGAGACAATTATCAGCAACGCAATTGGGATGATCTCCGCCGGGAACACGGTGGTGTTCAATCCTCACCCTTCGGCTAAGGCGGTGTCCGCTTTCACCATCGATGTTCTGAACAGGGCTGTCAGCAGCGCGGGAGGGCCGGGCAACATGATCTGCACAGTGTCCGAGCCCACCATCGAGAGTGCCCAGAAGCTGTTCGAGCACCCCGAAATCAACCTTCTCGTGGTAACCGGTGGTCCCGGCGTGGTCAGGGCTGCCATGAAAAGCACCAAGAAGGTCATCGCCGCCGGCCCCGGCAATCCACCCTGTGTTGTCGATGAAACCGCGGACCTGATCAAGGGGGGCCGGGATATCGTCAGCGGTTCCGGTTTTGATAATAACATCGTCTGCATCGACGAGAAGGAGATCCTGGCGGTGGACTCGATAGCGGACGCTCTGAAGGCGGAGTTGTTGAAAAACGGCGCCTACGAGCTCAACCGGAGTCAGATTGACGCGGTTACACGTTTGGTTGTAGCGGATCCAGGGAAACCCGGGCACGAGGGAGCCGTGAACAAAGAGTATGTCGGCAAGAACGCCAGTCTGATCGCCAGGGCCATAGGGGTCGAGGTCCCGGAAGACACCCGTATTCTGCTCTGCGAAGTGGATGCGGAGCACCCCCTCGTCTGGACGGAGCAGCTGATGCCGGTGATTCCCCTGGTCCGCTGCAAAGATGTGGATGCGGCGATCGACCTCGCCGTGGCCTGCGAGCACGGATTCCGCCACACCGCGGTGATGCACTCCCGCAATATCGAGAAGTTGTCCCGGATGGCCAAAGTGATGAACTGCTCTTTGTTCGTGAAAAACGGCTCCGCCTACAATGGGTTGGGATTCGGCGGAGCCGGGTTCACCTCCTGGACCATCGCCAGCCCGACCGGCGAAGGTTTGACTCGGGCCAGCACCTTCGGCCGGGAGCGCCGCTGTTCCCTGATCGATTATTTTCGGATTGTCTAATGGGGATTGGTTATGAAGCTGGGTAGAGTCATAGGGTCGGTGATGTGCACCCAGAAGGTGAGTTCCTTCGAAGGGGTAAAGCTGCTGCTGCTCCAGCCGGTGGATGAAAAGCTGCAAGCCAAGGGCGACCCCTTGATCGCCTGCGATCCGGTGCAGGCAGGTCCCGGGGATCTGGTCCTGTGGGAGGGCGGCCGGGAAGCGGCCCTCGGTCTGGAAAATTGGTACAACCCCTCGGATGCGACGATCATGGGCATCGTGGACCAGGTGTACGGAGGGCAGAAATGACTCTGGGGCGGGTGATCGGCAGCGTGGTGTCGACGGTCAAGTTGGATGTGCTGGCGGGCTACAAGATCCTGATGGTTCAGCCAGTCGATCCTGAGGGCAATGAGGCGGGAGGTCTCACACTGGCTCTGGATTCGGTGCAGGCGGGCGTCGGGGATACGGTTTTGATCCTCGACGAGGGCAATTCCAGTAGAATGATCGTCGGGGACCCGATGGCGCCGATTCGAACCATGATCGTGGGCATTGTGGATGACGTTACGGTTGGAGGAAAGTGATGATCGGAAGCAACGTGGTGGACAAGGTTCTGCGGGTCGCCGTCGGATCGGACCACGGCGGTTACAAAGGCAAAGAGGTCCTCAAGGTTTATTTGACCGGTCTTGGCTACAAGGTCAGGGACGTGGGCTGCCACAGCCCCGAGAGCGTCGACTATCCCGATTTCGCAGCTGCCGTGGCTCGTAAGGTTGCCAGTGGGGAGTGCGAGCGGGGCATCATGATCGACGGGGCCGGCATTGGATCGAGTATGGTCTGCAACAAGGTCAGGGGCATCCGGGCGGCCCTGTGCTACGATTTGAAGACCGTGGTTAACAGCAGGGAGCACAACAACGCCAATGTCCTTACCCTCGGCGGTCCACTGCACACCCCGGATGAGCTGTGCCAGATGGCCAAGGTGTGGTTGGAGACTCGATTTGCCGGTGGACGGCACTGGCCCCGGATCAACAAGATGATGGCCGTAGAGAGAGGGTAACGGGAGTGAGGGGAGAGCTATGAATACACAGGAATTGGTGGATCAGATTACCGGCCAGGTTTTGGCCAAGCTGCGGGAATCTTCAGGGGATAAGGTTGCAGGATCCGGGCATCAACAGCCTGGGGAGACCGTCGGTCCGGCGAAAGCAAGGGTTGCAGCGGAACCTGCGGAGTATAGAGGCCTGAGTCCTGCTGACCTGGCCCGCTATATCGATCATACCCTGCTCAAACCCGAGGCCACCCGGGAGCAGGTCGATAAGCTCTGCGCCGAGGCGGCTGAGTACCACTTTTACTCGGTCTGCGTGAACACCACCTGGACCGCCTACTGCGCCCGCAAGCTTCGCGGAACGGGAGTGAAGGTCTGTACGGTGGTGGGTTTTCCCCTCGGCGCCATGGACAGCCGCAGCAAGAGTTTCGAGACCCGCGGGGCGATAGAAAACGGCGCCGATGAGATAGACATGGTGATGAATGTGGGGGCTCTGAAATCGGGGGATCTCAAAACCGTTGAGGAGGATATCCGCTGGGTGCTGCGGGCCTGCCGGCAGAATACGGTGCTCAAGGTAATCATTGAATGCGCCCTACTCAGTGACGAAGAGAAGGTCCTGGCCTGCCAGATCGCCAAGCGTGCCGGCGCCCATTATGTGAAGACCTCCACCGGATTTGCCTCCTCCGGGGCTGCTGTGGAAGACGTAGCCCTGATGCGCAGGACCGTGGGATTGGACGTGGGGGTTAAGGCCGCCGGGGGAATTCGCAGTTACGAAGACGCACTGGCCATGATTCAGGCGGGGGCCAGCCGCATCGGCGCCAGTGCCAGCGTTGCTATCGTAACCGGCACCAAGAGCAAGTCCAAGTACTAGCCTCGGTACCGTGGAGGAAAGTCCAATGATCGATGAGGTGCAAGCCCGCCAGGAAATCCTCGAGGCGGGAGGAAGACTGCAGGAACGTTTCTTCGTGGCCGCCAACGACGGCAATATCAGCCTTCGCCTGCCGACGGGGGATATCCTAATTACGCCTACAGGTGTGAACAAGGGGGATATGAGCGCAGAGATGCTGCTCAAGGTTGATCCCGAGGGCAGCGTACTCAGCGGCAGCTTGAAGCCCACCTCCGAGTTGAAGATGCACCTGGCCGTGTATCGCCAGCGCGCCGACGTTCGAGCGATAGTACACGCCCATCCGCCGACCGCCACAGGTTTTGCCGCCTCGCGAATCCGTCTCGATCAGGATGTGATCCTGCCCGAGGTCGTCTTCGGATTGGGAAGAATCGGTTTCTCAGAATACGGCACGCCAACGACTCACCAGGTGCCCGAGGCAGTGTCCCGGGAGATCACCGAGTGTGATGCTTTGCTATTAGCCAACCACGGTGCCTTAACCGTAGGATCTTCGGTGATGCAGGCCTACTACCGCATGGAGACTCTGGAGATGTACGCCCGTATCCGGCTGGTCACCATTCAGCTCGGCGGACCGAAGGCTCTGAGCGATCAGGAGATCGAGGAGCTTTTCCAGGTCCGGGAGCAGCGGGGCTGGGGTCGATCAGCCGGTCTCGAGATCGATCCTCAAGCGGTAGAAGCGATAAGCCAAATCGTACTGCAAGTGCTGCAAGCCCAAGGAGCCGGCTTCAGGCTCTGATTCCTCCGCTTTTCCAGGGCTCTTCGTCGGTGTTGGCAAGACCGCCAGAATCACCGCGGCCATTGACATAGTGATGAGCAATAGTTACAAAATGCAATATTATGGAAAGGAGCCTTCAACCCTTCATCCGTCATGCGGGTAATCCGATTTTAACCCGTGAGAACATTCCCTATCCATGCAACACCGTTTTCAACGCAGCTGCCTGCAAATACGGCGGGCAATACCTGTTGCTGCTGCGTATCGAGGATCTACGGGGGCACAGCCATCTGACCCTAGCCCGTTCCCCGGACGGGTATTCGTTTGTTGTGGATCCTGAACCCTGGGTGAAGCCTTCCGATGATCCCGAGTATGAACCCTACGAACGCTTCGGGGTGGAAGATCCGCGGATCACCAATCTGGACGGTATGTACTACATTACCTATACCGCCTATGGGCCTCACGGAACGCGGGTTGGGATAGGCCGTACGCAAGACTTCACCACCTTCGAGCGCTTCTGCCTGGCTACGGAAGTGGACAACAAAGACGCAGTTTTATTCCCGGAAAAAATCGGCGGTTGCTATGTCATTCTCACCCGCCCCGGCGGTACCATCGCTCAACAAGGTTCTATCTGGATCGCCTCTTCTCCGGACCTGATCCACTGGGGAGGATCCCGAGTGCTCCTTTCCCCGGAACCGGGTTGGGGAGCGGTAAAGATAGGGGCTTCCACCCCGCCGATCTGCACCGATAAGGGGTGGCTCGTGCTGTATCACGGGGTTCGTACTACCGGCGCCGGTGTTCTGTACAGGATCGGCGCCCTCCTTCTTGACAGGCAGAACCCAGCCACGGTTGTTGGCTATACCCCGCATTTCATTTTCGGTCCGGCAACAGAATACGAGAGGGTGGGAGATGTCCCCAACGTTGTGTTCCCCTGTGGGATCGTGGAGGAACCGGGGAGGCGTATCAAGATGTACTACGGATGTGCAGATACCTGCATCGCCGTGGCGGAAGCCGACCTCGAAAACATTGTCCGGTTGTGCACCGAGAGATCAAACAATTACCAACGAACACCGTGAATCAAAAATCGGGTCTTCGGCCGTAGCTGTAAGAAGATAATTGCAATCTTCCCCATTAATTTACGAATCGAGGATCGCAATACGCTTAAGGGTGGTGGAAACGGATCCGGCCTACCGAAAAGTCTTTACCTTTACCGAAAAAATTAGTACTTATCTAGAAAAAGCTTATTCTGTTATTTCCATACCAGATCAGCGAAGGGGTGAAGAAAATGAGCACTGCCCCAGTAGGCACGCGTTTTTCATCTAAGCTGGAACGGATTGCCCTGGTGGGAAATCATCTTCCCAGAATGTGCGGGATAGCAACCTTTACTACCGATCTGCGGGAAGCGATTTCCCGCGAAGCCCCCGAAACCGAGTGCTGGGTCGTGGCCATGAACGACACCGCCGCCGGCTACGAATATCCTCCTGCGGTTCACTTCGAAGTGAATCAAAATCGAATGGCGGATTATCAGCTGGCCGCGGATTTCATCAACATGAACCTAGTTGAAGTTGCCTGCCTCCAGCACGAGTTCGGGATTTTCGGTGGGAAATGGGGAAGTAACATTCTGACGTTCCTGCAGGAGCTGCGAATACCCACGTTCACGACCGTGCATACAGTATTGGGCGATCCGAATCCAGATCAAGAGGCGGTAATGAAAAAGCTAATGGACCTCTCCGGCCGGGTGGCCGTGATGAGTCGGTTCAGCGGGGAGACCCTCCGGGAGCGCTACGGATTGGAGGAGGGGCGAATTGTGCACATACCTCACGGGATCCCCGACATACCGTTTATCGACCCGGATTTTTATAAGGACCAGTTCGGAGTGGAAGGGAGGAAGGTGGTGATGAGCCTCGGGCTCCTGTCTCCGGGCAAAGGGCTTGAGCAGGTGATCGATGCTCTGCCGGAGGTGATATCCCGCTATCCTGAATTGGTTTACCTGATCGTAGGGGGCACTCATCCTCACATCAAGAGGCAATCCGGTGAGGCCTACCGGTTGTCCCTACAGCAAAGGGCGTGCAAGCTCAAGGTGGACCGGCACGTTATCTTTCACAACCGTTTTATAAGCCTCAAAGAGCTCTGCGAGCTTCTGATCTGTGCCGATATCTATATTACCCCCTACTTGCACAAACAGCAGGCGGTCTCGGGGACTTTGGCCTACGCCATGGGGGCGGGGAAGGCGATCATTTCCACACCGTATTGGTATGCCGAGGAGATGCTGGGCGAGGGAAGAGGGGTGCTTGTTCCGTTTTCCGAACCTCCGGCCATTGCTTCGGAGCTCATTCGTCTGTTCGGCGACGAGGCTGAGATGAACGCCATGCGCAAGCGCGCCTATACCTTCAGCCGGCAGATGGTATGGAAAGAGGTAGCCCGAAGATATCTGGTGGAGTTTGGGCGGCTGAAGGAGGAGCGGATCAGGAAGATCTACGCGATGCACCCTCACAGGATCCCGTTCAGGGCTTCCCACGACCTCCCCGAGATCAAGCTCGATCATCTTCACCTTCTCACCGACGACACCGGAATCCTGCAGCATTCCCGCTTCACTGTCCCCAATCGCAAACATGGTTATACCACCGACGACAATGCCCGTGCGCTGGTCGCCGTGTTGATGGCGCAGGACAAGGTGCGCGAGGAAGATCTGCCGGCTCTGGCGAGCCTGTACCTGAGCTTTCTCGATTATGCCTTCAACGAACAGACAAGCCGTTTTCGCAATTTCCTTTCTTATGACCGGCGCTGGCAGGAGGATGCCGGTTCGGAAGACAGTCACGGGCGTGCCCTGTGGGGGTTGGGCACGGCGGTGGGTCTCTCCCGGATGGAAGACCAGGTGGCCATGGCCATGGATCTGTTCGAGCGTGCCCTCCCTGCACTGGATCGATTCGAATCGAGCAGGGGCCTGGCCTTTTCAATCCTCGGCATCGATGCCTACCTACAACGTTTCTCCGGTGATCGAAAAACGAGGCGTTACGGCGAGAGCGTGGCGGCCCGTCTGTTTGATTGCTTTGATCCCGGGGCTCCCGAGGAATGGCCGTGGATCGAAGACCGGTTGACATACGCCAATGCAAAGATCCCTCATGCTCTGATCGCAGCCGGAAAACTGCTCGGACGGGAGGATATGCTGAGGGCAGGCCTCAGGTTGCTTCGCTGGCTGGTCGGCGTCCAGAAAGACCCTCAGGGGTACTTCGTTCCCGTTGGCAATCGGGACTGGTACCGGCGGAACGGGGACAAACCTCGCTTTGACCAGCAACCGATCGAGGCGGAGGCGACGATCGGGGCTTGTCGGGCCGCCCACGAAATTACCCGGGAAGAGTCCTGGATCCGTGAATGTACTCTGTGTTTCGAGTGGTTTCTCGGCCGCAATGACCTCCGGCATCCGATTTATGACTGCGTTACCGGAGGGTGCAGGGATGGCCTGCAGGCCAACCGGGCTAATTTAAATCAGGGAGCTGAATCCACTCTGGCTTGGCTCATCTCGTTGTTGTCGATGTATAACCTGCGTTCTCAGGCTGTATCTCTTGAGGGCAAGCGATTCATGCCTGCCGCGGAGGGCTTGACAACACCGTGGAGCACCCATACATGTATAGGACATGGCGGTTTCGTTCCAGAGAAAAGCTTTACGGTTGATCCCCGATCCCCGACGGGTGATAGCCCGCTATAACCGACCTGGCTATGCCGACAGAGCACGAGCGATCGTTCAGCAGGTACTGGGGCTGTCTACTGAGGAGGTTCAGCGGATATTAAGCCAGACGTTGCGTCGATTCTCCGGGCGCCACCGCAACATTTCCCGGACCTTCAAGAGAAACTGCGAAAGAATCTTCCGTGAAGCGCCATCTCTCGCCGAGATCACCAAAGAGCTTTCCGAAGAACAGCGGCTTCTGATCGGCTCCTACTTCACCGCGGAGTACGCCATCGAGTCAACAGCTTTTTACAACCCGTCTATTGTTGAGGATCCGGATCAATCTGATCTTCAAAACGGAGAGAAGAGGCTCATCATCAGCTTCCGGGCGACGGGAGAGGGACACATCTCGTCCATCGTTTTTCGCAGGGGGGTCATCGATAACGATTGCGACATCAGCCTGGAGGAGCCTGGATCGCTGGTGGATATGCCGGAGACGGTCAACCGTTACGTTTACGATAAGAGCACGTTCTTGAGAAAACTCGAGGAAATGCGCATTCGCAAAGATGTGATAAACGAGGTGATGGGCCGGATGGGGGAACGATTCGTCTATGGAGAACTTCAGGCCAGTATAGAGGAGACCTTGAAGAATCCAGAACTCTCCTTTACCAAGAGAAAGGTAGTCCAGGCCATCAACTGGCTGGCCAGCTCTCATTATGAAGTCACCTTCTCCCGGGATACCAACATATCCGAGCGGGTTCTCTTTCCCGTCTCCTATGCGGAGAGTAACGGTATAGAGGACGCCCGCTTTGTGCGCTTCAGGGACAAGGACGGAAGCACAATCTACTACGCCACCTACACCGCGTACAACGGCTATACCATCTTGCCTAAGCTTATGGAAACGAACGATTTCTATCACTTCAAAGTCATGCCGCTTCACGGGGAATACGCCCAGAACAAGGGTTTGTCTCTGTTTCCGCGCCGCATCCACGGTAAGTATGCCATGATCGGACGCTGCGACGGGATGAATCTCTATATCATGTTCTCCGACAACATTAACCTCTGGCAGGAAGCCAAACAATTCCAAAAACCCCGCTTCCCCTGGGAGTTCGTGCAGGTCGGAAACGCCGGATCACCGTTGGAAACCGAGCAGGGTTGGCTGCTCATCACCCACGGTGTGGGACCGGTACGGACCTACTGCCTGGGCGCTACGCTGCTGGATCTGGAGGATCCTACCCGGGTGATAGGCAGGCTCACGGAGCCGATCCTGATCCCGAACGAGGAAGAGCGTGAAGGTTACGTTCCCAACGTTGTCTACTCCTGCGGCTCCCTCATCCACAATGGTCATCTGATCATCCCGTATGGAATGGCCGATTATGCAGCGGCTTTCGGCTGTATCAACCTGAAAGAACTGCTGGAACAGATTACCTGCTCATGAAGCATTGGACAGGACCGCCGGAGGTTTCGGACCGGCCCGGCGGTCGGTACAACACTCGCCGGCTGAGGCGGCGCCGACTATAGAGAGAGGATGCGCCGGTAGACGCTCAGATAATCCTCCACCATTCGGTCCGCGCTGAAGCGATCCTCGGCCCAGCGCCGGCAGGCGTGCCGGTCAATGGCATTGATTCGTTTTACGGCCAGAACAGCTTCCTCGATTGTGTCGACGAGGCAGCCGCTGGTTCCCTCCTGGATCAGTTCCGGCATCGACCCCCTGGGGAAGGCGACTACAGGGGTGCCGCACAGCATGGACTCGGCCACACTCAAACCGAAGGGCTCGGCGAAGTTAATCGGATGCAGCAGGGCGTATGCTTCGCCGAGCAGCCGGTCCCGCTCCTTTGGTCCCGCAGGTCCCAGGTACACCACCTGGCTGCCGTCGATCAGTGGCTCGATCCTCGCTTCGAAGTAGTCCCGATCCTGGATGATGCCGGAGATGAGCAGCCGCATGCCCGAGCGTCGGGCAATCTGGATAGCCTCCCAGGCGCCTTTGTCGTAGTGAATTCTGCCGAAGAACAGCAGGTAGTCTCCGGGACTGGCGCGGAAGGTGAACTGTTCGATCTGTATTCCGTGGTACACCGTGGCGAGGTAGTGAAGTCGCGGGTTGCGGTCGGCGTTGCTGATCGACACGTAGTGAACCGTGTCGTCGTAGCGCTCGTATACCGGCAGGATAGCGGGGGAGGAGAAGCCGTGGATCGTGGTCACCATGGGGGTTTTAATGAGCCGGGAGTAGCTGAGCGGCAGAAAATCGAAATGATTATGGATCAGGTCGAAGCGGTGCGCCTGTTCCATCAGATGGGCTATATGCAGGCACTCCCATGACTTCGCGTCCAGTGATTTGTCCTCTTCGTAGCCCCTTGGGCATACTGCCTCCAGGCGCGCCGCGGTAAGAGAATCCGCTGTGGCAAACAGGGTCACCTCGATTCCCCGCTCCACCAGTCCCTCGGTGAGGTTTGAAGCGACCTGCTCCCAAGGTCCGTATTGTCTGGGAGGCGTTCTCCAGGCTATAGGGGAAAGAACTGCGATTTTCATGCTCGATCTCTCTGGCGATTCACCATGGGAATGACCCCGCACTACCCCGCCTTCCCTGTACTTGCAGCTGCCGCCCCAAGACTCGATACCTTAGGCTGAACCCGCGATATTGCTGCCACAGTACTATAGCCGATTGGACGGGAGAGTATCTATCTAGTGAATGGGGGGACGGGTACTGAGCGTCGAGCTGAACACCCTGCTGTGCGGGCACCTTGAATTCCAAATAACCCATAAACCGGATAGTTCCGTCAACGCAAAATTGAATTGTCAGAAGAAAGGATGTATTATTTTAGTCAAGAACCATGCGTGAAGGAAAAGACATCCAGTTGTCCCAAATTGTCGACAGTCGGGATCCGGAGAAGGTCATCGAAGAGATTCTCCGGATCTTCTACTACCACTATGCCGAAGACTCGGCTCTGAGGATTCAACTGGCTTTTTCCCAGGTGCGTTCCCTATTCGCCGGGCAATTTCCCGGTTATCGGGAATGCCTGGCGGAATATCACGATTTCGACCACACCATGAGCGTGCTTCTGGCAACGGCTCGCCTGCTCGACGGCTACAACATCGAGCGAGTGTTCCTGCCTGAAGATCTTGCGATTCAGTTGCTCCTCGCCGCCCTATTGCACGATACAGGGTATATCCAGGAAGACTGGGATACGGAGGGCACGGGGGCGAAGTACAGCCGTCAGCACGAGCAGCGGAGTATCGAATTCTTGAGACGCCACGCCGAGGTGTTCGAGATCGAAGAGCGGGAGATCGAACCGATCATCCGCTTCATCCAGAGTACCGATCTGAAAACCGACTTCGCCCGCATCCCCTTCATCTCCGAACATGAGCAGGATGCGGGAGCCATACTGGGCAGCGCGGATATTCTCGGACAGATGTCCGATCGCGCTTATTTGGAAAAACTGCTCTTTCTCTACCACGAGTTCCGGGAGGCCGGGATTCCCGGGTACGAGACCGAGTTTGACATCCTGCGAAAGACACGGGAGTTCTACGCTGCAGTCAAGGGGAGGCTCCGCGACACCTACCTGCACATGTTTGAGTTGGCCACCCACCACTTCCGAGAACGCTGCGAGGTCAACAAAAACCTCTACATCGTCGCCGTTGATCGTCAGATGGCCTATCTGGATAAGATCGTCGATGACGAGACCACCAACTTCCGCCATAAACTGAAACGGGGCGACCAGGCCAAGCTCCACGGGCGTCGGGTCGGCTAGTTATTTCTCTTTCATTCCACAACTTTTTCTTTACAAAAGAAAAAGAGAGGAATATTATAAATTCACGAAGTAAACCGGTTTAATAGCAACCGATTTACCCAATCAAAATTGTGCCCTTTGGGCAAAGGAGGCTTCCATGAAAAAAGCAGTTGGTGTTGTTCTCGCTCTTCTTATGACAGCCGCCATGGTGATGGCGGGGGGGCAGGGAGAGACGACAACGGAAGGACCCGTCACCATCACCCTCTGGACCAAAGAGGGGGAGGCGGACAATGCCTTGCAGTGGGTATACGACCTGGCCGAGAAATTCAACCAGATCAATGTGAATCAGCAGGTAGAGGTCGTAAAGCCCGGGGATGTAGAGGCCCTGCGCGAAGATTTCCAGACGGCCAGCCTGGCCGGGACCGCTCCAGATCTTCTCTGGACGGTGAATGACCATGCCGGTCCTTTCACCGCCGCGGACCTGATCCAACCGGTGGATGGACTGTTCGATCTGTCCAAATACGTGGACTCCGCCCTGGCCGCAGTCAAGCTGGACGGCAAGACCTGGGGTGTTCCGATCAACAATGGGAACCATTTGATGCTGCTGTACAACAAGGATCTGGTCCCTCAGGCTCCGGCTGACACAAATGAGCTGTTCCGGATCGCGCAGCAGCTCACAACCGGAGATCGTTACGGGCTGGTCTGGAATCAGACCGAGCCATTCTGGTTGGTGCCCTGGCTCGGTGGTTTCGGCGGCAGCGTATTTGCCGCTGACGGTGTCACCCCAACCCTCAATACCAAGGCTATGAGAGACACCCTGCAGTTCCTCTACGACATGAAGTACAAGTACAAGATCATTCCGAAGGAGAGTGACTACAACGGCGCCGACAGCCTGTTTAAAGAGGGCAAGGCGGCCATGATTATCAACGGTGACTGGTCCCTCGGAGCGTACAAAGAAATCTTCGGAGACAAGCTAGGTGTAGCCCGCATTCCCAAGGTCTCTTCAACCGGCAAGTGGCCCGCCCCCTACACCAGTGGAGTCTTTTTCATGGTGCCAGAAGAAGTTTCCGGAGCAAAGCTGGATGTGGTCAAGGCCTTCGTCAACTTTGTGACCAACAAGGAAAACCAAGTGGAGATGGTTCGCGGTCTAAACCGGTTACCCGCTCTCAAGATAGCCATCGACGAGCCGATCGTCAAAAGCGATCCCTTCCTGAAGGGCTCCGCCGATCAGATGGTAGTCGGCACTCCGATGCCCACGGTCCTGGAGATGCGCTGCAACTGGGACTCGATGAAACCGGAGATGCAGGCCGTATTGAATGACACCAAGAGCCCCGCCGACGCGGCGGCGGCCATGCAGAGGGCGGCGGAAGCGTGCGTGAAGACACTGGAATAGCATTCATGATCTGACCACCTGAGAGGAACGGGGGGATCTCCCTGTTCCTCCTTTCGTTTGTGCGCCGGGGA
>CAZVHJ010000007.1:42786-105312 GCA_964627715.1 uncultured Spirochaetaceae bacterium
GTCCAATCCGGCAGGACTGGGCGTCCCCGGCGCACCCACCCGGTAGGAGATAACCCATGAGCGGCTTAAGCGGCAAAATCATTGCTCAGAGTCTGGGTCAGGTTGGATCGACACTGGCGTTTCTGATCCTGGTGATCGCGGTGGTCGAGGTTCTGCTGTATCTGATACTCAGCAAGGCCTTGAAATATCGCTTTAGGCTTCCCTATATGCTTATTGCCCCGGCGGCGATTGGTCTTGCCCTGCTGGTTATTTACCCGATCGGCTACGAGATCCGTTTGGCCTTCAGCAATATGAGCCTACGCTCGTTCAAGAATCCCGAGTTCGGCCTGGACCAGGCCTGGAAAAACTTCCGGATGATGTTCACTCAACCTGTGTTGAAACAGGCCATGTTTTTTCCTGTATTCCTCCGAACCGTTCTTTGGACGGTGATCCAGGTCACGTCCCACGTGGTATTCGGGATGTGTCTGGCCCTGCTGCTGCACCGGCCCATGAAGCTGCGCGGCCTGTATCAAGCGCTGATCATCATTCCCTGGGCGATTCCCCAAGTGATAGCCGTGTTGACTTGGCGCAACGAGTTTCACTTTGAATACGGATTTATCAATATCATGCTGACCCGCATCGGCCTGAATGCCGTGAACTGGAAGACTAATCCTTTCTGGAACTTTGCCGCCGTCAACCTGACCAACATCTGGCTCGGCGTTCCCTTCATGATGGTCATCATCCTTGGAGGCCTGCAGAGCATCTCCAAGTCCTACTACGAAGCCGCCGAGATCGATGGAGCATCAGGCTGGAGGCGCTTTCACTCGGTCACCCTTCCCCTGCTTCAACCGGTTCTCACCCCTGCGATCATTCTGGGTACGATCTGGACCTTCAACCTCTTCAACGTTCCTTTCTTGATCAACCAGTACGAGCTGGAGACCTCGGATATTCTGGTCACGGCTCTGTTTCGGGCGGCTTTCGAGTACAACCGATACGGCTTCGCTGCGGCCTTCGCTCTGGTCATCTTTGTCATCCTATTCCTGTTTTCGGTGGTGTATATCAAGCTCACCGGCGGTCTGAAAGGAGTGTACGAACGATGAACGGGACCCAACTACACTTGAGCCTCAGAATTAAACGCTTCTTCTACCGTTCACGGGAGGACAGCCCCTTCAAACGGCTGCTGATCCATCTAGTGCTGATCATCGCTTGCGCCATCGCCATCTATCCGGCCCTGCGCATCCTGTCGGTATCCCTGCGTCCCGGCAACAGGCTCCTGTCGACGGATCTGGCCATCATCCCCAAGGACGCCACCTTCGAAAACTTCAGACGTCTGTTCACGGAGAAGGATTTTCTGCTCTGGGTATGGAACAGTCTGATCATCACCATCACCACGGCTACGATCGGGGTGATCATCGCCTCCACCTCGGCCTATGCCTTCTCCCGCTGGAAGTTTCCCGGAAGAAACGCCGGGATGGTGTTCCTGCTCTCCACCCAGATGATCCCTGCGGCCATGATGATGGTTCCGATCTACATCATCGCGGCCAAACTCCAGCTGATCAACACCTATCGAGGACTGGCCTTGGCCTACTCGGTCACCAGCGTTCCCTTCAGCGTCTGGATCCTCAAGGGCTACTACGACACGATTCCCAGAGAGCTGGAGGAGGCGGCCATGATCGACGGGATGAGTCAGATGGGCACCTTCTACAGGATTATGCTGCCCCTGGCCGCTCCTGCCCTGGCCATCGCTTTCCTGTTCAATTTCATGAACGCCTGGAACGACTATATGCTGGCCCGCATCATGCTGCAGAAGCGGGAGATGCTTACCTGGACCCTGGGATTATTTCGATTGCAGGACCAGTTCCAGACCGAGTGGGGCATGTACGCCGCCGCTTCGCTGCTGATTACCCTGCCGGTGGGGGCTCTGTTCTTCTACTCCTCCAAGTGGCTGGTATCCGGGCTGACCTTGGGTTCTGTGAAAGGATAGAACCTAAGCAGGGGACGACCCCGGAAAACTTGCACATGTGTATTGATGTGCTCATGAATCAGGTGCGAGCAGGAGCTATGAAGTGAGCAGCAATGTATCGAGATCAAACAGTGTCCAGAAGGAGAGTATCGCTCTTAGCCTGGCGATTCACAATCACCAACCCGTGGGGAACTTCAACTTCGTGTTTGAACAGGCTTACCAGAAAGCCTACGAACCGATGATCGCCGCCCTGGAGCGCCATCCCGCCATACGGATCGCTCTTCACTACACAGGGTCCCTTCGGGATTGGCTTCTCGCCAACAAGCCGCAGCTGATTGAACGCGTCCGTGCTCTGGTAGCGAGGGGGCAGGTGGAGATGATGAGCGGGGGATACTACGAACCGATTCTTATCGCTCTGCCCGATATCGACAAACAGGGTCAGATCAGAAAGCTCAGCCTGGCGGTACAGGACGATTTTGACTTCGTCCCGTCGGGGGCTTGGTTGGCAGAGCGGATCTGGGAGCCTCACCTGGCCCGGGATCTACAGGCTGCGGAGATCGATTACACGATCGTCGACGACACCCATTTCACCTTCGCAGGTTTAAACGAAGAGCAGCTGTTCGGTTATTACGTTACGGAGGAGCAGGGCTACACCTTGAAGATCTTTGCCACCAGCAGGACACTCCGATATGTCATCCCATGGGAACAACCGGAACAAGTACTCCAATGGCTTCGCGTACAGGCCGATGCCACTGGAAGTCGGGTCGCCGTGATGGGGGATGATGGCGAGAAGTTCGGACTCTGGCCCGGGACCCACGAACACTGCTGGGGGTCGGAACAGTGGGTCGAAAGATTCTTCTCCCTTCTGGAGGAGAACAAAGATTGGATTCGAACCGTTCCGCCCGGCGAATGCGCCCACCGCTTTCCCCCTCTCGGCCGGATCTATCTTCCCACCGCTTCCTACGAGGAGATGATGGAGTGGGCCCTGCCGGCAGGGCTGGCCGGAGCTATTGCCGAGGTAAAGCATCGTTTGCAAGGGGAGGGAAGAGGGGAAACTTTGCGTTTTGTTCGAGGAGGATTCTGGCGGAACTTTATGGTCAAGTACCCGGAGGTCAACACGATGCACAAGAAGATGCTTCGGGTCAGCGAGAAGATCCAGCAGTCTCGACGGGATCAGGGGGAGGAGGATCCCCGTATCCAACAAGCCCGCGAACATCTGTGGGCCGGTCAGTGCAACTGTCCCTACTGGCACGGTGTGTTCGGAGGCATCTATCTGTTCCACATTCGCGCCGCCACTTTCGAACACTTGATCAAGGCGGAAAGCTTGATCGATTCGTTGAAGCATGGAGAGGGCACCTGGGTGGATGTTTCGGTCACGGATTTCGACAGGGATGGACGGGAAGAAGTTCTCTTGGAGAGCGACTGTCAGAGCCTCTACTTTCACCCCGCCGAGGGGGGACAGTGCTTCGAGTGGGACTGGCGGCAGCGGGCATTCAATCTGCTCAATACCTTAAGCCGTTATCGGGAAGGGTATCACCAGGCTCTCCGCGAGGCGAGTGAACGAGGTGAGGTTGTGATCTCCGACAGGCAGCAGGGGCTTGAGAATATCCATGGGTCCATGGTCCGGGTCAAATCCCCAGACCTGTACCAGAAGCTGATCTACGATCGCCAGCGGCGGGCAAGCTTCATCGACCATGTTTTCACCGCACAGGTGTCTCTGGAAGAGTTCCTGCTGGGGAACTACACCGAGGCGGGAGATTTTTCCAACGGACAGTACCGAGGGGAGATCCGGGAAAGCGGCGCGGGAGAAGGTAGAAACGTGGGGTTGACCCTTAGCCGGGAGGGAAGGGTGTCAGCCGGGAGCGCCGGCGCCGGATGTTGGGAACTCTCGGTCCAGAAGAGCTTCGAGCTTCGGGCGGGAGAGCCCGGGCTGGGGCTCAGCTATACGGTGCGGAATACATCCGGAAACAATCGATCCTTTACTTTCGGTGTAGAAACAAACTGGGCGCTGCTGGGAGGCAGCGGACCCGGCGTGTTTCTGCAGGCTCAAGGCGATGCCGAGAGAGTACCGGCGATGGCGACGGCTGAGCTGCAAGCCGTGGACAACGCCCGTATGGTGGTGAACTGGCTGAATATGGAAATCAGGTTGGAATTGTCGAAGGAGGCCCGTTTTCTGTGGTTTCCCATCGAGACCGTCTCCAATTCGGAAGCTGGATTCGAATCGATCTATCAGGGTTCTTGTCTGGTCTGGTTGTGGTCGCTGAATCTGGCTCCGGGGACAAGCTGGGATGTGCAGATCGGTGTTGAGCTCCGGTCGGTACATGTCGGCGGATGAGGGATTCGACAGATGCAGATCCATCGCTTTCAGACCACAGATCTTGAGATAGGCTTTTCGGCGGATAGCGGCAGCCTCTGCCTGCTCCGTCCCCGTGGAATCGAAGAGAATTGGCTCGGCCATGGGACAGAGCAGCCCAGCTTCGATATCCGTCTGGCTGACGGCTGGCTCGGCCACCGGCAGCCTCCGGCTCTGCTGGAACACAGCGTCAGCGAAGGGACGGACCAGACCGAGATCACCATCACTTCAAGCCTGGGTCCGGTGACACTGCGGGATTCCTATGCGGTCAGGGGCCGCCTGATCCGACGGCGGGTAATCCTGGGAAACAGCGGCGGCCAGGAGCTGCAGATCAAGGGCCTGCGTCTCCTCATTCCCGGTGTCAGAATCGGTGCTGCGGAGCGCTGTCTGTTCGAGGCACCGGGAACCGCGGTCCGCCCCAGGCTGCCCCTGTCTGTGGCGGCATCTCAAGCCATCGGGGCTCCCCCATCGGAGGACTTCGCTCCGGGAGCCCGAGCTCGTTGGGGTATGGCCATGGAGACGTCTCCGGACTGCACTCCAGGACTGATGGCGGTCAACAATCCGGAAGACAGACGAGTGCTTCTGTGCTGGTACTTCAGCGAGGTGGAAGAAGCCCTGCCTGCCGTCGATGGTACGGGGGAGTCGGTATCCCTCGTTCACGACGGTGCCCTTGCTGGATGGCTCCCACCGGAACAGACCCTGAACGGCGGCGATCAATACCTGCTCGTCTTTTCAGGATCCTGGCGGGAGGCGATGCTCGAGTACCGCAGGACTTTTACCTCGATGGGCCTGGAGCCGCCGTTGCACCGGCAGGTCCCGGACTGGGTGGCGGGGGCCGGGATCTACGAGGTTCATGCCGGTCAATTCGGTGGGTTTCAAGGGCTGGCTCGAGAACTTCCCAGGATCAAAGGGATGGGCTTCGACACCCTGTATCTGCTTCCGATCTGGCGCTACCACAATCCTCGAGAGCGGATCTGGGATGAGAACTGGAGAGCCAACGGCAGTCCTTACGCTGTGCAGGACTTCGAAGCCTTTGAGCCCACCCTCGGCAGCGAGGAGGATTTTCGCACTTTGGTAATGGAAGCGCATCGTCTGAACATGCGCCTGCTTCTCGATTTCGTGCCCCAGGGTTGTTCCATCGATGCCCGCTACGTTAGAGAACACCCGGAGTGGTTCTGCCGGGACGAGGAGGGGGAGCTGGTGTCCTCCCACGGTTGGAGCGATACCTACTCCTTCGACTGGGCCAATCCGGAGTATCAGAGGTATATGCTGGACTGGAGCTTGGAGCTGATGCGGGACTCCGGCTTTGACGGCTATAGGGTCGACGCGCCGCTGGCCAAGGAACCGAACTGGGACAGACGCATTCCCTACCATGCCAGCGCAACCAACCTCGGAGTCTTGAGCCTGCTCGAAAAACTGCAGCAGGGAATCAAAGAGATCGACGCCGGTGCCGTCCTTCTCTGCGAGATCTTCGGCCCTATTTTCACCAGGTCCCACGATATGGCCTGTGACTACCTTCCCTGTGTCCAAACCTATCAGCTGCTTCAGGCCCGCTTGACCCCGGAGGAGTGGAGCAGCTGGATCGAGGACCACCGCCTTTCCCTGCCCGAAGGGGCCCGGCGGGTGTGTTTTATGGAAACCCACGATACTCGAGAGTTCCACCCCCCGGCCTACGGATGGCGGGGTTCTCAAGCAAGCAGGGCGGGATTTGCCGCCCTGCTGCTGGCCGGATTCATTCCCATGGTCTGGAGCGGTCAGGAGAGGGGGCAGGAGGAATTCTATCGGAGCGTGCTGGCAGCGCGGGCCGGATCGCCGGCATTTATGCGCGGCGAAATTTTCTTTGACGCCGTGTCCTGTTCCCATCCCTGGGTGCTGAATATTTTACGAATGACCTCCGAGCAGATCGTCTGGGGAATGATCAGTCTGTGGCCGGAAAAAACTACCTTCAACTTTTCCCTGCCCCTGAAACAGTTGGGGCTTCAGGAGAAGCGCAGCTACGGCTTGAAAGACCTGATCAGCCACCGAGAGTGGTCGGAGTACGGGACCGACACCTGGAAGAGCAGGGAGCTGTTAGATCTTTCTCTGACACCCCAGCCTTTCGTGCCCTACTTCTTCGAGATCTTGAGCAGGGAACCGGAGAAAAACAGATGCGGGTGACGATCAAGGACATCGCCGAACGGGCCGGGGTTTCCAAGACGGCGGTCAGCTTCGCCTTCAACGATCCATCCCGGTTGGCAAAAGAGACCCGGGACAGAATACTGAACATCGCCGCGGCGCTCGGCTACAGTCCGGATCCAGTGGCCCGGACCCTGACCACCAAGCGTATCGGAAGCATCGGGTTTCTTCTGCCCCAGGGAATTCCCGTAGCCTTCAAGAATCCCTTTCTGTCCCAGGTCATCCGCGGGCTGGGACAGGTGTGTCAGCACGAAGGCTTGTCCCTGACCATCGTTCCTCCCCTGAAGGGGTGTATCTTCCAGGCGATTCGAAGCGCCGCTGTGGACGGTTTCGTGACTTTGGGGCTTGAAACCGATATGAAGGCGGTCTTGCTGCTCCAGCAGCGGCACATTCCTTTTGTCACCATCGACGGCAACCCCTCCGATGATGTCGCCAGTGTCAACACGGACGATCGGATCGGTGCCTACCGGATCATGGGTCATATTCTGCATCTGGGGCACCGGCGGATCGGGATTTTTAGTCTCGAGGCGGCCAAGAAGATCGATCACGCGGGTTTCTCGCTCGTACGGGATAAGAGGCTCGAAGGCTATACCCAAGCCCTCGAGGAAGCCGGAATGTCTTTGCAGGATCCCCGGATTCAGGTGGTTCCCTGCGAATGCTCCCTCGAGGGGGGACGAAAAGCGGCCAGTTCTCTGCTCGCGCAGCCTGTTCCTCCGACGGCGATTGTAGCCATGAGCGACATTATTGCCCTGGGCGCCCACAGCTTGTACAGGGATCGAGGCATCCAGATCCCAAATCTGGTTTCCCTGGCTGGTTTCGACGATATACCCGAAAGCGCATTGGTAACACCTGCTCTCAGCACGGTGTCCCAGCAGGGATTGGAGAAGGGAAAGAAAGCGGGGGAGATCCTGTGCAGCCTCATCCACAAGCGAAGTTATCAGTCTCATGTGGTTTTCGAGCCGCGGCTGGTGGTCCGGGAGAGTACGGGACCTGTTCCTTCGACCAGAGTCGGATAAATAGGTACGATTCGTTCCTTACTTTTTGATTGATCTGGTAGCCACCAGATTCACACCGGTTCCTTCGAAGTTTCTCAACAAGACATCTCCGCAGTTTGTGGGAGGTTTTACCTCCATCTTGTACAGTTTGGAGAGGAGGGTGGGTATGTAACTTTTGAGTAAAGGTAAACTGGTCTTCACGGGCAGGCGCCGGTCACCTCCGGTAGCTGCCCGCACCGTGGCTGTCACGACCCGTTTGGGTGCAAGTATCTCCTCCTGGGCGTAGCTTTCACCCTTGGCGCATTTGTTGCCCTTGATCGCTATATCGTTCTCATCCTTCCAGGTGACTGTCAGGCGGCAGCCGAGGGGACAGGATATGCACACCATCTTCCGTTCCATCAGTAGATGCTGACCTCCAGCTTCTTCTCCCTGGATTCCGATGCACGGGAAAGCTCCTGCTCGTCGAGCCGGAAACTGACCATCTCCGAGGGCTGAACGTGGGCCAGCTTTTTGCGTTTCAGCGGCTCTCCCTCAAGGCTGATCACCAGCTCGGCTTTGTTCTTGACGATCAGGGAGCGAAGGTAGAAACGATTCGTCGTTCCCGGCAGGTACTTATTCGGGACCACATATTTTACGTTCGCTCCGGAGACGATGGGGTGATGCAGGGGGGTATAGGTGCCTTTGAGGTACTCGACAACAAAGGAGGCGCAGCGTTCCGACTCTTCGCTGACGTAATCGACCAGGTCGTGTACGTGGAGCACGTTCCCGCAGGCGAAGACTCCGGGTACGGAGCTCATCAGGCCGGCATCCACGAAGGGGCCGCCGGTTTCAGGATTCAAACTGACACCAAACTTCCTGGACAGTTCATTATCCGGAATCAGCCCGACGGACAGCAGTATAGTATCACAATCCAGATCGAAGCTCTTGGCCGTGACCATCTTGCCGTCTTCCAAAGGAGTAACCGTAACCCCGGTGACCCGGTCCTTTCCTCGAATCTCCGAAACGGTGTGGGAAAGGTACAGGGGGATGTGGAAGTCATTCAAACACTGAACGATGTTCCGGGTGAGTCCGGAAGGGTAGCCCTGGATCTCGATAACCCCGAGCACCTCGACTCCAACCCAGGTCAAACGACGGGCCATAATCAGGCCGATGTCCCCGGAACCCAGGATCACCGCCCGGCGCCCCGGTAGATATCCGTCGATGTTAATCAGTCTCTGAGCCAATCCCGCGGTAAACACTCCCGCCGGTCGTGTGCCGGGAATACCGATGTTGCCGCGATTTCGCTCTCGGCAACCCATTGCCAGGACAATCGCCCGGCTCTCTATTTTAATCGCACCGTGGCGCCTCGAGCAGGCGAACACCGAATGGGGTGTTCCGGGAGTGACTTCGAGGGCCGTGGTTTCCAGAAATATCGAGACATTGTCCAGTTCTTCGACTATTTCGATAAAGCGTTCGGCATACTCCGGTCCGGTCAGGTCTTCCTTGAAGCGCTGAATGCCGAATCCGTTGTGAATGCACTGGTTCAGGATTCCTCCAAGCTCGTTTTCCCGCTCCAGCACAGCAACCGAACCCCCCTGTTCGGCGATCCGTGCCGCCGCGGCCAGGCCGGCGGACCCTCCACCGAAGACGACGGCGTCGTAGTGTTTCTCGATCATTTCACTGCCTTGACGCCGGTCACGGCTGCTGGCGGGGCCTTCACCTCAAGTTCGCCCACTCTATCGGTGATGATGTGGCTGCCTCCGCCTCGCTTGGTGATCTCCTCGATGGACATTCCCGTCTCCCGCTGGAGAATCTTCAGGATCTTGTAGCTGCAGAACCCGCCCTGGCAGCGACCCATCTGAGCGCGGGTGTAGAACTTGATGCCGTCCATAGTAGTGTGTCCCCGGCGGACGGCGGCCACGATCTCCGCTTCGGACACGGATTCACAGCGGCAGACGATCTCGCCATAGGCCGGATCTTTCTGAACCAGTGCCTCCGCTTCATAAGGGGACAGCTTGCGGATCCGAGGAACCTCGTCGATCCAGGGATCGAAATCGGGACGCTCGGTCAGCACCAGGCCGGCTTTCTTGAGCAGGTCCTTCACGTATTCTCCGATTGCGGGAGCAGCGGTCAAACCGGGGGACTGGATTCCCGCCACCTGGATAACCCTGGGCTGCTTCTCGGAGATGGCAATATAAAAATCATTACCCGCCAGGGTGGGGCGTAAGCCGGCGAAGGCGGTGATGATATCCCGCTCTGAAATTTTTGGGATCAACCTGCGGGCGGAGTGAAAAATCATTTCAAAGTTGCTCTGGGTGGTGGAAAGGTCTTCCTTGTCTTTCTGTTCGATCGCCGTTGGACCCACCATGCAGGTACCCTCCGGTGTGGGAATGACGAGGATGCCCTTGGATACGGTACCGGGCACGGGAAAGATGACCTTTCCGGGGAGTCCTGCGGCGTTTTTGTCCAGGAGGAACTCCTGCCCCTTTAGAGGCTTGATCTGGAGGTTTTCGGCGTTGAAAATTGCGGATACCTCGTCGGCGTACAAGCCGGCGGCATTGACCAGGTAGCGGGCTTGCAGGCTTTCACCTCTGTCCGCCTGGATCAGAAAATGATCTTTCTTCTTCTCAGCCTTGACCACCTTGAACCTGGTACGCAACTCGACCCCATTTTTCTTCGCTGATTCGATCAAGGAAAAAACGAAGCGGTATGGCTCGATTACACCGCCGGAGGGGGCGTGAAGTCCTCCGACGACATCGGGATTCAGCTTGGGTTCGAGGGAGTGGATACGGTCGCGATTGCATAATTCCAGCCCGATGACCTTGTTCTCCACCCCCTGCATGTACAGTTTTTCGATGGCCTTCATTTCCTCCACAGTGAAGGCCACTACCAGGATCCCGCAGCGTTGGAAGGGGAAATGCAATTCCTGCTGCAGCCTGTCATACATGATGTTGCCCAGCACCTCCAGGCGGCCTTTCAGTGTGGAGGTTGGGTAGTGAAAACCACCGTGGATAATGCCGGAGTTCGTCTTGGTAACACCGAAGGAGACGTCCCATTCCTTTTCCAGAACGACAGTGTCGCAGGCATAGGTGGAGAGTTTGCGGGCGATGGATGCTCCGACCACCCCGGCACCCACGATTGCTACGTCATAGATGTTGTTTTTCATTTACCAGAGTTCTCTCCGACTGGTGGAAACAGCCACCGCGCCTGAGGCGAGGATCCGATCGACGTCGTCCTTCGTTTTTATCAGTCCTCCCGCCACAATCGGTGGTAGGTGCAGTTTGTCAAGCTCAGGCCGTATGTAAGGTAGAATGATCCCTGGAAGAATTTCAACGCTATCCGGCTTCGAGCTCTGCACAAGCCTGGCACCTGTATTCACCGACTCAGAGTCCACTATGAACAGCCTTTGCAGTGCGATCAGATCCTGCTTCTTGGCGTACTGGATGATATTGGAGTGTGTGCTGATGATCCCGTCAATCCTAAAGCACTTTTTCAGATAGGTGATTCCAACCTGGTCGCGGGCGATCCCTTTGATCAAATCGAGGTGCAGCAGGAAGAGGTGGCCTTCTGCCTGCATGCTCTTTTTGATATCGATCAAATTGAAAATGTCTCCTGCCAGCAAAAATATGACCCTGATCTTCTTTTTCAGCGCGTAGCCCAGGTCCCCCATCTCACGCACCGCGGCAATCACAGGACTTTCTCTCAACGCTTCGACGAATTTCATAGCCGTTATGTTCAATAATGGCAGCCGATAGAGTGTACCGGAATCCGCCGGAGGCGTCTACGACGGATGGTTCGGGTTGAAATCCTCTGCGGGGCAACCAGCGGCGAGGTGATGGGGATCGAGGGAATGCGGACCCTTGTTGAAGGTGGGTAGATATGATACGTTTTCTAGGAAGAACACAATCGGGGTCAGAGAACGAGAGAAGACCCTTCCCGGACAGACTCTGTGCGTACAGCGCGAGTGGCTGAAGCGGGGAGGGTCTTTTTTTACTCGGGCAGAAGGGTGCTCCTGCTTGAGGGAGACAAAAGAGGATGTTTGATGTAGCCGTTGTCGGAGCGGGAGTGATAGGAACGCTGATCGCCAGAGAGCTCTCCCGGTACAGGATCGAGGTTGCTCTGCTGGACCGAAGTAATGATGTGGCTAATGGGTCCACCAAGGCGAACAGCGGCATCATTCACGCCGGTTACGACGCAGCTCCGGGTACCAACAAAGCCAAGTTCAACGTACTGGGGAATCCTCTGTTCGACGAATTGTGCGATCAGCTCGACGTACAGTTCAACAGGATAGGTTCTCTCGTGGTGGCCTTCAGCGAAAGTGAGAGGGCGAGCGTAGAGCAGCTCTATGAGCAGGGCATAGGCAACGGTGTCGAGGGGCTGAGAATAATAGAGCGGGAAGAGCTGCAGGCACTCGAGCCGAATCTCGATGATGCGGCGGTTTGTGCACTCCATGCACCCCAGGCGGGTATCGTCGATCCATGGGAGATTGCCATCGCAGCAGCCGAGAATGCGGCGGAGAACGGAGTCGAGGTCTTTTTGAACTTCCCGGTTGAAGATATTGATCGAAGTGCAGGGCCATTCAAGATCATCAGCCGGGACGGGGAGATCGGGGCCCACTGTGTGATCAACTGTGCCGGCCTGTTCGCCGATCGGATTCACAGTATGGTGGCGGCTCCTTCCTTCAGAATCACTGCAAGAAAGGGGCAGTATTTCGTTTTGGACAAAACGGCGGGGGACTTGGTCAACCACGTGATCTTTCAATGCCCCACCGAGGCGGGCAAGGGGGTCTTGGTCACCCGCTCGGTTCACGGAAACCTACTCGTCGGTCCGGACGCCCAAGTAATTGATGACAAAGAAAACCTATCTACGACTCGTGATCGCCTGGATTTCGTTCGCCGGAGCGCTGGGAAGATCTCGAAGAAGATCCCCTTCAACGAGGTCATACGGTCCTTTTCCGGACTGCGCGCGACCCCGACCACTAAGGATTTCGTGATCGAAGAATCCAGGGAAGCCCGCGGATTCATAGATGTAGCGGGGATCGAGTCTCCCGGCCTGACCGCTGCTCCGGCCATTGCCCTCTACGTTCGGGATCTCCTCCTCAAGACGAGGGATGGTTTTGAGAAGAAAAAAGAGTTCAACCCGCTGCGGCGAAGGGTGATTCGTTTGATAGAACTGCCGGATGAGAGGAAAAACGAACTGATCAGGCAGAACCCGCGCTATGGCAGGGTCGTCTGCCGCTGCGAGCACATCACTGAAGGTGAGATTGTGGATGCCATACACAGAAAAGTGGGGGCCAGGACGGTGGACGGTGTGAAAAAGCGGGTGAGGCCGGGTATGGGTAGATGTCAGGGAGGGTTCTGTGGTCCCCAGGTTCTCAAAATTCTTGCTCACGAGTTGGGAAAAAACGTAACAGAAATCGTCAAGAATGAGCGTAACTCCTACATTCTTACAGGATCAACCAAATGCGGTGAAACTGAGGAGCAGATGCATGGAGAATTATGACATCGTCGTGATCGGCGGCGGTCCCGCCGGAATGGCGGCGGCGGTGGCGGCGAGAAAGATGGGCATCGAGAAAATCCTTCTGATCGAGCGGGACAGAGAGCTGGGCGGTATCTTGCAGCAGTGTATCCACAACGGCTTCGGGCTGCATCATTTCAAGGAGGATCTGACCGGGCCTGAGTTTGCCGAGCGCTATATCAGGAGCATGCAGGAGCTGGAGATCCCCTGCAGGCTCGACACCATGGTGCTGAATATCACGAAGAACAGAGAAGCTACACTCATCAACAGCGCTGAGGGGGTGAACACGGTGAAAGCGGGGGCGATCATTCTGGCCATGGGCTGTCGGGAACGCACCCGGGGGGCGATCAATATCCCGGGTTCCCGGCCTGCGGGGATTTTTACAGCGGGAGCGACTCAGCGGTTGATCAACATAGAAGGATACATGGTCGGCAAGAAGATCATGATGCTCGGTACCGGTGATATAGGCTTGATCATGGCTCGAAGATTAACCCTTGAGGGTTCCAAAGTGATCGCCGTCTTAGCCAGAAAACCCTACCCGGGGGGGTTGATGAGGAACGTGGTCCAATGCTTGTACGACTACGATATACCCCTCCTGCTGCAGCATACGATCGTCGAGATCTTGGGAAAGGATCGAGTGCGGGGGGTGCTGGTCGCGAGAACCGACGAAAACAGCCTGCCGATTCCAGGCACCGAAGAGCTCTACGAATGCGATACTCTTATTCTTTCGGTCGGATTGATTCCAGAAAATGAGCTCTCTTTGAGTGCCGGTGTGGAACTGGATCGTCGCACCGGAGGGCCGATCGTCAACGAGTCGAGGGAAACGAGCGTTCCCGGTATTTTTGCCTGTGGAAACGTGGTTCACGTTCATGACCTGGTGGACTTTGTCGTTGAAGAGAGCGAAATGGCTGGAAAGGGCGCCGCCCGGTTTGTGCAGCAGCCCCTAGAGGGTCGAGAGACCCCTGTTCATCTCTTACACGGAACGGGCTTGAAATATGTAGTACCCCAGCGGGTGTATCCGACATACGTAGCAGACAGGCTCGACCTTTTCCTTCGAGTAGATCGGGTGTATGGGCCTTCGCATATCGAAGTGAAGAATGGCGGGAAGATCCTCAAGAAGGTAAAGAGATCTCGAATGAATCCTGGGGAGATGGAGCGAGTGCGAATAAATAGAAGCGACATAGAGACGATCAAGGGATCGGATCTGACTGTGGAAGTCGTTGGGGTTGAAGGATGAGACGAATCCAAAGAGAGATAATCTGTATTGTCTGTCCTACGGGGTGTCGGATCCAAGTGAACGGCGATGATCCCCAGCAGCTGACCATCACGGGAAATGAGTGTAAACGAGGAAAAGAGTACGCGCTGAAAGAGATTACAGATCCAAGAAGGACACTCATTACCACCGTGCGGTTAGGTCACGGGCGGTTGAGACGCCTTCCCGTTAGGACAAACATTGAAATACCGAAGCAGAACATTTTCCCCTGCATGGAGGTTATCAACCGTGCGGAAGTCGAAGCGCCGGTTGAAATTGGGCAAGTCATCATATCAGATATTCTGGGTACGGGGGCTGATCTTATCGCCACACGAAGCATGGCCAGAGTGTAAGTTGTCGCTACGTGTTTTCCAACCAGTCAAAGCTGCGGCTGACCGCTTTCTTCCAGAAGTGAACCCTGCGCTCCCGCTCCGCTTGAGCCATCTGGGGTGTCCATCGTTTGTCCTCCTCCCACAGATCGACCAACTCATCCTGGGATTCCCAGAAGCCGGCGGAAAGCCCGGCTGCGAAGGCGGCGCCGAGCGCCGTGGTTTCGGTCATCTTCGGGCGGATGACGGGCACCCCAAGCAGATCTGCCTGAAACTGCATCAGGATTTCGTTGACCACCATTCCCCCGTCTACTTTCAGGGACGGGGTGGTGATCCCCGAATCCTGTTCCATGGCCTCGAAGATTTCGAGGGTTTGGAAGGCGGTCGCTTCCAGGGCGGCTCGGGCCAGATGCTCCTTTGTGGCATAGCGGCTCAAGCCGGTGATGGTTCCACGGGCATCGGCGCGCCAGTACGGAGCAAACAGCCCGGAGAAGGCGGGTACGAAATAAACCCCGCCGGAGTCCTCTACCTGTGCGGCCAGGGTTTCGATCTGCCCCGAGTTTTTGATCAGGCCGAGGTTGTCCCGGAGCCACTGCACCAGGGCGCCGGTGACGGCAATAGAGCCCTCCAAGGCGTAGACCGCCGGACGGTCTGCCTGCTGATAGCCCACGGTGGTAATCAGCCCATACTTGGAGTGGATGATTGTTTCACCGGTGTTGAGAAGCAGAAAACAGCCGGTGCCGTAGGTATTCTTCGATGTGCCCGGTGTGAAACAGGCCTGCCCGAACAGGGCGGCCTGCTGGTCCCCCAGCACCCCGGCCACCGGTATCTCCGCGGGGAAGGGTCCATCGTCACGGGTGACACCGTAGGGTTCACCAGGGATCGAGGGCATGATCTCGGGAAGCATGCTCGCGGGAATCTTCAAGACGTCGAGCATCCCTTCGTCCCATCGCAGGGTCTCCAGATTCATCAAAAGCGTGCGGCTGGCATTGGTGACATCGGTGACCTTTCGCCCTTTGCCCGGTCCTCCTGTCAGGTTCCAGATCAGCCAGCTGTCTATCGTGCCGAAGACGGCTTCACCGCTGTCCGCCGCTTCCCGAACGGTCGGTTCCTTCGATAACAGCCAGCTCAGCTTCGGTCCGGAGAAGTAGGTGGCCAGGGGAAGACCCGTGGTTTCACGAAAACGGTCGATGCCGCCTCGGCCGGCTCCATCTCGAACCAGATCGTCCACAATCTCGGCGCTGCGGGTGTCCTGCCAGACGATGGCCTTCCCGTAGGGCTGGCCGGTCTTGGGATTCCAGGCCAGAGTGGTCTCCCTCTGGTTGGTGATACCGATGGCGGCGATCTGGTGAGGCTCTACCTTTGCTATTTTTAGGGTTTTTTGGATTACTTGTTTAGTACGCTGCCAGATCTCGATGGGATCGTGCTCGACCCATCCTGCCTGAGGGAAGATCTGGCAGTGCTCCAGCTGATGGGAGCCGATCGCTGCTCCTGTTCTGTCGAAGAGGATGAAACGGGTGGAGGTGGTACCCTGATCGATGGCGCCGATGTACTGTGCTTTGGATTTGCTCACGTTCGTTCTCCTGGAATGTCTGCGGGGAGGTGTTCCCTGTAGCTACTTTACCCCTGCAACCGAGGAATGTTCAATCCCGGGTTGAAATTCTACCAAGACACGGCTTGACTAATATCGAATTGAGTTAACCTCTTCAAACATAGCAACAATATTTTGCGGAGGAATACCTGGGAGTATGTTATGTATCTGATTGAATACGAAGCCCCCATCTTTCATGAACACTTCACAATTTCTTCGGACTTCCTTGCGTACGCTGTCCTCATCTCCCGAGGCTAATACATGCTGGGTATCAATGCCTCCACCCCAGAAAACCAGATCCTTTCCAAACTCGGCTTTCAGCTTCTCTGCGTCCATACCTGCTGTCTGTGTTTGCACGGGATTCAGAATGTCCAGACCTGCATCAATGAGATGCGGTATGATGTCAACAAAAGAACCGCAACTGTGTAAAAAAGTTTTCAGTCCCGATTTCTTTTTCACAAAGCCGAATATCTCTTTGTGCCAGGGAAACACCATCTCCCTGTACAGCTCCGGGGAAATGAGCGGGCCGGTCTGCATGCCGAGGTCATCTCCCATCACCAGGACGTCGGCATAAGGAGCAACTTGTTGGAGAAACGGATCCAGCTTTTCCAAGTGTATTTCGGTAAGTCTCTCGAATACACCCATTATCTCTTTTGGCTCGGTCAGCATCTTTACGAAAAACTCATCATTCCGATACAACCATTGTCCCGTTTCAAACACCAGGCTTCCGTAGTTCGCGACGATGCTGTAATCAGTCTCTTCGTAGAGCTTCTTTGCAGCTTGTCCTATAGAAGGAAAGAAATCGTTCTTGAAGGAGTTTTTCCACAACGGATCTTGCAGCGCAAGCCAGCTGACTCTATCCATGTACTTCGGAAGATCGTCAAAGCTCTCCAGCCGTCTCCCGTATAATGGATGTTGTGTTTGGTTGAAATAGAATGCCCCTTCGGCCATCAAGGCAACGTCTTCGCCGTTGCTATTCAGGCATACCCAGTCGTTTTCCCTTTTTTCGAGATCAATCCAGGCGGGAAACTTGCCGGCAGTGCCGTCAGGGAGATTCCAGTCCCGCCATTCCGATAGATCAGAAGAGAAAACCCTTGCCAAATCAACAGTGTCAATAGAGAACCGATCCAAGAACCATTGCTCCGGGATGACCAGCTGTTGAATAACATCATAAACTCTTGTATCGCCCGTGCTGATTCCCAGGTGTTTCTTCAGAGCGTTATACGTAATTGCACTTATGCCGGAGGAATGCATGGCGCCACAATCAACAGGGATTTTGTCGGCCTCTTTGTGATTCAAAATGGCTTTAACTCTTTCTCTACCTGTCATTATTTCCTGCCTCCTTCGACGACCCTCTTTGTGTCATGCAGTACTTACCAAACGCGAATACCATTTCTCGAATATATCGCCCAGACGTAAATATGCGGAGGAGCCCAAGACGTAAAAGCTGAAAACCCTTGTTTTTCGCAGACAGCGCTTCGGTTTAATCTACTCTATTCCGTGAAGAGTCTAGGCAGGAGTCCCTTAATAGCTATAAGAGATACAAGCAACAGACCCAACAGAATTTGATAGACGAATATGTTGATTCCCAACTGAATAAGACCTGCTTTCAATGCCATCAACGTACCCACGCCGAGAATGGTTCCCCAAACAGTGCCAACCCCTCCTCTCAGCGAGCAGCCACCTATAACCGCCGCTGCTATAGCCTCGAACTCCAACCCCTCTCCAGTGCTCGGTGCCACTGAGGATAGGCTACAGGTAGCAATGATTCCCGACAATCCGGCCAACAACGAACACACAACGAAAGTGATTATTTTGGTTCTACCCGGTGAAACACCACAGGATAGAGCACTCCTTGCATCCCCGCCGACGGCAAAAACATGATTCCCAAATCTCGTCTGGGATAGAATCACCATGAAAATGACAATGATCAAACCAAATAGGAAGATCGAAGTATGGAGTCCAAGCAGTTTTCCTCCCAAGAAAGTGACGAGTGCATGGTCTCTTATCGAATCCGGAACCGTGATAGCGAAACCCTTGCTTATGAAGTGAACAAATCCTCTGTAGATGAAAAGAAATCCGAGCGTCACGAGCAGTGAAGGTATCTTGAACTTCCATGTTACCAGACCGTTAATCAATCCGATAATCATCGCAATCAGCAACGCGCCGACAAGTGCGGGGAAAGCGCCCACGGACATCCGCATTAACAGCAAGAAGGCCATCCCTACAAATGCGAAAACAGAACCTACGGACAAATCGAATTCCCCGGAAATCATCAGCAACGCCTGTCCTATCGCCACGATTCCCAACCAGGAGACGTCTCTTAGCATGCTCGGCAAGTTCCCTATCCATGAGGTTCTTAAGAGAACTGTAAAAACCACAAACAGTACTGTGAAGCTCAGAATTGCAGCCGATTCGTTACTTGCAGTCAATATTCTCTTGAGCATCGATCATTCTCCGTGATTCTCAGTGCCCGACTTGCTGTTGTGTAAAATTTCTGGATTTCTGATTATTCCGATGATCTCCTGAGGTTTCTTCTCCTCTTTGGGAACATCCAGTATCTTGATTCCGCGGTCCAGTATTACGATCCTATCTGCAACCGGATAGACTTGATAGATATCATGGGTGATGAAAATGACCGCAACATTGGTTTCTTTCAGCCTTGCGATCAATTCCAAAACATTGTGGGTTTCCCTCACAGATAAGCCTGTTATTGGTTCGTCTAGAATTAACAATCGGTCTTCATAAGAAATACTTCTGCCCAACTTGATTGTTTGTTTTTCTCCCCCCGACAACTGTCCAACTATATACGATGGTTCAAGTTTCCTTTTAATGTCGATTACTTTGATCATTTTTTTCGTCATTTCTCTCATCTTTTCCCTGTCCAGGAATCTGAAGAAAAGAAATTTTTTGAGAGGTTCCTCGCCCAGGGCGAGATTTCGCTCGATCGACATTAAATCCACCAACCCGAAACCTTGATGAACCGCTTGGATTCCAAGTTCTCTACTAATATGAGAATTAAATGAAGAAAGTTTCTTCCCTTCGAAGTAGATGGAACCTCTGGAAGGTGGAAATATTCCACATATCAACTTTATTAGTGTCGATTTACCAGCGCCATTATCCCCGACCAAACCCACTATTTCACCAGGACTTATTTCAAATTCGATATTTTGCAGCGCTTGAATCGCTCCGAAATTCTTACTTACGCTTTCAAGTTTAATCAGAGATTCCATAACGACCTCTCATCAGTTTTGATACAATTAAGAAACCGATCAATATCATTCCCACGAAGGATATGTACCAGTACGTCGGCGCCCCCATCATCATGAGGCCCCCTTTCAACGACGATAGAATGAATACCCCCAAGATGGCGCCCCAGATCGATCCAACGCCTCCTCTTAACGTGCATCCGCCGATTACGGCTGCTGCTATCGTATCGAGCTCCAGGTTTCGGCCTGTCGTCGAGTAAACCGTTCCCTCTTGGCAAGTGACAATGATACCAGCCAGGCCGGCCAGCAGTGAACAGGTGACAAAGGCGATCGTCTTGATCTTGGGCGGAGAGACACCGCAGGACAGCGCACTTCTTGGATCTCCCCCTACGGCGGTAACGTGATTTCCAAATCGGGTCTGGGATAGTATCACCATGGAAACAACCGTCAGCAGAATCAAGACCGGAATAGAATTACTGATTCCTAAAAACTTTCCGCCCACGAGCCTTATTAGAAAGTGACTCGTCAGCCTATTGGGGATAGTGAGACTGAATCCCGTTGTCAGGATATATACGCATCCCCGATAAATGAACAGCGCTCCCAGTGTGACGATCATCGATGGAACTTTGAACTTTACCGTAATCAAGCCGTTGATCAGGCCAATGACGCTGGATATCAGAATCGCGCAGAAAAACGCCCCTACGACCCCAAATCCCCAATCAATGAACAGTATGAAAGCGACGCCGACGAAAGCGAAAACAGACCCAACGGACAGGTCCACTTCGCCTGAGGTCAGCAACAGAGCCTGGCCTATGGTGATAATTCCTACTTGTGCGGTTAAGACAAGGATGTTCGGTAGGTTCTTGAGCCACAATCCCTTGGTTCCGATCGCAAAGAAAAGGATTACCAAGAGTGAACCCAGGATTGCGCTCGATTCAATTCTACCTGCAAATACTCTCTTCATTTAGCATAATCCCTATAGTTGGACACTTAGCCTCATTCTACTTTATTATCATTTCCAAATCAGGAGCAAGACCTCTATTTGAATTTGATTGAATTATTTCTGTGTATGTTTGACCTAACCATCTAGGTGCGGTGGATAATGAGGACTACGAAAAATCACTGAGCTGCCAAACTGAATTGAGGAAAGCGCTACAAGCCACCAATTCCCTCCACTTCGTGCACCTGAAACCTTCAGGTGGGTCGCGTGGAATGGCAAGCGTTTAGCTTGTAGCGCATCTGTCCTCACCTCCAACACAAATAGTTGCTATTCTTTAGCACCTCGTCCGTTATCACCACGGTGACAACTTGTAGTATTCTTCTTCTCCGAAGATATCCACTGCAAGGTCTTTGAATAGTTGGACGTTGCTTGCATCAACCACCATGGGACCCGTGATAATTGGCGCTACGGGATACATACCGGTCTCCTGATAGAGATAGAGAACGGTGTAGGCCATGGGCGCTTGAATCGGGAACTCCTGGGAGAACGTCGCCAAATACTTGCCCTGAGCGACTGCTTCCAAGGAACTTGGCGCATCATCGCTGGTAAGAAGCTTGATATCTGTCCGCCCCATGTCTTCAATCACGTCCCATACCCACTTGTTCATAACAATCCCACCGAACAAGGCATTGACATCAGGATTTTTCATCAGATATGACCTGATCACATCCTTGGCGTGTGTCGGCTCGTCACCGATGGCCACTTTATCTGTTTTTACTCCGGCAGGCATACTCTCGGCGAATCCCGCGGCTCTCATTTCGTGACCGGCATGTCCGAGATGACCCATAAGGTAAGCGACGTGCACCGGTTTGATCGATTCCAACAATCTTTCTCCGAGGCGGTACCCAATCAACTTTTCATCAGCCCCGATCCAGGTTAAATATAAACCCTTCAACTTGGCGTTGTCCGCATCCGTGGGTGGATGAGAGGTGACGCTGACGACTGGGATTCCTTTGTTCTTGGCTTCCCTGAGACCCGGCAGCAGAGCATCGACGCTGGAGATATGCAGGCAGATCCCGTCCGGATTCGCCTGGATTATGGTATCCAGGAATTTCGCATGCTCCGCCGGGTCATATCTTTCAGGACCTACAAACTTGATTTCTACGCTCGGATGTGCCTTCATGTAGGCTTCCCCCGCTTTGATATGAAACTGGACGTTTGCATCCGTCATACTCCAAAGCAGATGATAGAACGTGTACGTAGGTCTCGCACCTGTCGCTGAAGCTGCACCTCCCGCTTCACTCTCTCCACCGGCGAAAAGAGGCAAAGCAACCAATAAGCTCAGCAAGAACGCAACCAGAAACACCTTCTTCCTGTGGCCTTTTTTCATATGGCCCTCCTTATGGAAAGTATATTTATGAAGTACCGTGTATTTGGCATCACGAATACGGACGCCGTCTAGCATCGATACGTTCATACAAGCTAATTACGATATCTGTATTGTAGCATACATATCCTAATTGTCAATACTATTAGTTAACTTTTTTATTTTATTTAAAAGAATTAATATTTATTTATAATATAATAACTTATAATTTATTAACTATATTTTCTAATGTTTTTTCCAATATTTTATATTTTTTATTGATTAATGTTTGCTCTTCTGATATAGTGAAATCTTGAGGAGTACAGCTTGATACGGGCAGTCGGTCATAATCAGTCTTCCACGCGTATCAATAACAGGCGTCTGGTGCTGGATATTTTGAGAAACTCGGAGGATATTACCGTTTCCCAGATCGCCCAAAAAATCCATCTCAGCAAAACAACCCTTTGGAAGATCATGGATCATTTCGTGCAAAACAACCTGGCTGTAAGCGCCGGCAAGGCTGAAGCTTCCGATGAACTAGGGAAAAAACCTGAACTATACCGGTTTAATGAATCCTACGGATATACTATCAGCATAACAATATACGGATCCTCTATTCTTCTCGCCCTAACGGATGCAAGAGCCAATGTGTTCTACAAGGAAGTGGTTTTCATCCATGAAAACGAATCTCTCAGTCGGATTATAGAACTGGTGGCAAATTTCATACGCAAATGGCAGGAACCAGACGCTCCGAATATAAAAGAAGAGGCGAAGCTGCTGGGAATCGTGATTGCCTCATCGGGTGTTGTCGACTCTGAGCGCGGACGCAGCATCACTGCCTCCAGATTCCACTCCTGGCAAACAGAAGCGCCTATCAAAGATCTCCTAAAAGAACACGTGGAGTTCAAAGCACCTTTTTACATTGACAACTATAATCGATTTTTCGCGTTTGCTGAGAAGACGCTTGGATGCGCCAGAGACAAGAAAAATATAGTAAATGTGGTTGCCGGTTATGACGGTCTGGGCGCGGGCATCATTGCCGAGAATAGGATCAAGCGCGGTCCTCGATATCTGACAGGCGAAATCGGACACATGTGCCTAAATCCGGATGATGAGGAGACCTGCCATTGCGGAGGCAAAGGTTGTTTCGAGCAACTGGTTTCCTGTGAGCGATTGATCGGCAGAGCCGAGGCCTACAGGGAAGAGCATGCGGATTCCATGATCTACGCCGATAATCCTGAGAAAATCACTTTGCAGAAAATATTCGACGCCTCGAACGCAGGAGATGCGTGGGCGTGCCTTCTGATGGATGAAGTCATTAGCTGGTTTGCCATAGGGTTGTACAACATCAACCTTGTTTTTAACTCTGAAATTATTATCATTTCAGGCGACTACAGAAACGCAGGACCGTATTTTCTAAGGCAGCTATCCGAGAAGATAGAACAGGTGAGTCTGTTGCGGATGAATAAAAACTTCGACATTCGCTATTCAAGCTTCGATGAGGAGGGCCCGCTTCGAGGTGGCGCCAGTTATGTTCTTCATGAATACTTCACCAAACGTCGTGAATATTGAGTTCAATGAATGTCAATAGAGGTTGAAACGGAAAAACACCGAAGGGAGTGAACTAGGAAATGATTGGAGCGGTTTTCAAGGGAGAAGGCAAGCTGGTTCTCGAAGAGAGGCCAAGGCCGAGGCTCAAGCGCGATACCGATGCTGTGATTCGAGTAACCGGTGTGGGGATCTGCGGCACGGACCTTCACATCCTGCAGGTACCTCCTGCCCATCCGGCCAAGAACGACATTATTCTAGGGCATGAGTTTACAGGCGAGATCGTGGAGGTTGGCGACGAAATTACGGATTTTACTCCGGGGGAATCGGTGCTGATCGACCCGCACCCCGGTTGCGGGGTGTGTGCCGCCTGCAAACGGGGGGAGCCGGACCGCTGCATCCCGCTGTTCCAGGGCGCGGCGCCCGGACATTGCGCCACCATCGGCATCTTCTCCGATGGAGCGATGACCGACTACGCGGTAGTGCCTCGCCAGTCGCTGTACAAGGTGAGCCCGAAGGTGCCTTCCCACATCGCAGCGCTGGCCGAACCGCTTTCCTGCGTGATCAGCGCCTTTGACAAGCTGGGCATGCGGCCGGGGGAGTCGGTAGTGATACTGGGGGCGGGGCCGATCGGGCTGTTGTTCACTGCGATGTTCAAGGCCGCCGGAGCGGCGAAACTGATCGTCTCCGAGCCCTCCGAATACCGCCGGAAAGCCGCCCTGGACTGCGGAGCGACCAATGTGGTGGACCCCCGGAAGGAAGACCTGTCGGAGGTCGTAGCCCGGGAGCTGCCCGATGGACCGCAGGTCGTTGTGGAAGCGGTGGGACCTCTTCTGCCTTTGGCGATTGAGTTGGTAGCCGGGCACGGCCGGGTACTGCAGTTCGGCCACGACGAGACGGTGGAACCGGCAGTGCCGGTGGGAACCATGCTGAAAAAAGAGGTGGTTATCTACGGGGCATTCATCGGGCGGCACAGCTTCGAACGTACGGCAACAATAATGGAAAGTGGAGTACTTCCTTTGGAGCGCATCGTTTCCCACAGGCTTCCCCTCGATCGGATTCATGAGGGAATCGATCTGCTGAGGAAGGGAGAGGGGATAAAAATAATTCTCGAACCGGAGGTAAAAGCGTGAGACTGAAAGACCGAATAGCGATTGTCACAGGGGGTGGACAGGGCATCGGCCGGGCGATCGCCGAGCACATCGCCCGGGAAGGCGGTAAAGTGGTGGTCAGCGATATTGACCTGCCGGCGGCTCGGGAGACGGTGGAGAAAATCCATGGGCAGGGAGGGGAAGCACATGAGGTAAAAACCGACGTTACTCGCAAAGCGGATGTTCAGGCGATGGCTGCCGAGGCTAAGAAGACCTACGGGCGGATCGACATACTGGTCAATAACGCCGGCACCGACAAGAAAGGTGCAATCACCGAACTGTCCGAGGAGACCTGGGAGATGCTGATGGACTTGAATCTGAAAGGCGTGTTCCTGTGCACCCAGGCGGTGATGCCCGCCATGATCGAGCAGCGCTACGGGCGGATCGTGAACATCTCTTCGATGGCAGGCAAGACCGGTGAACCGCTCACCAGCCCGTACTGCGCCGCCAAGTTCGGGGTGATCGGATTCACCCAGGCGGTCGCCCTGGAGGTAGGCAAGCACAATGTGACCATCAACGCGGTCTGCCCGGGACCGGTAAATACCGAGCTCATCCAAAAAAGTGTAGCCCAGTCAGCGGCGATCAAGGGGGTGAGCCCGGAGCAGTTCTTGCAGGAGTTTTTCGTCGATCCCACGCCGTTGGGCCGTATCGCCGAGCCGGCCGATGTGGCGCGGGCGGTGGTGTTTTTAGCCTCCGATGAGGCGGAGTTCATCACCGGCAGCAGCCTCAACGTCTCCGGTGGCCGGGAAATGCATTAGTTGAATGCATCAGGTATACGATGACCAGTAAAGGAAAGTGAATGTGACAATGATAAAGAACAAGATAGGAATCTGCGAATGGTCTTTACCGATTGACGGGCCCTACGCCTGCAAGTTCATCGGGAAGCTGGGATTTGATGGACTGCAGCTCAATATCGGAGACTATGAGCGGGGCTTCCCGATGAGCAAGAGGTTCGTGCAGGATGCCTACTTGGAGATGGCTGAAGCAAGCGGGATCGAGTTTCCCTCGCTGGTTGCACGGGTAACCGACTACTACACGATGTTCCCGTCGAAAGACGAGGAAGAAAGTGAAATTGTACGCAGCGGGATCGCCAAGGCGATCGAGTCCTGCGTATCGATGAGAATTTCGATTCTCCTGATACCGAACTTCGAAAAAAGTGAAATCACCGGAAAGCGGGAGCTCGAAGAATCAGTGGACGTGTTCAAGTGGGCCTGCGATACGGCGGGAAAGCACAACATCACAATCGGGATGGAAAACACCCTGTCCACGGAGCAGACCTTACAGATGATAGCGGGTATTGACCGGACCAACCTGCAGCTCTATTTCGACACCCAGAACTACTATCTGCACAAGGGATATGACAGCCCGCAGATGCTCGACGAGCTGATGGAGCATGTGTGCCAGATTCACGTCAAGGACGGAAAAGGCAAGGATCTGAGCGGTGCGCTTCTGGGACAAGGGGATACGGATTTCTACGGTTGCATCGAGGTTGTGAAAAAGCATGGTTACACAGGATGGGTTGTCAGCGAGAATTATTACGACCGGAGGCCGTTGAGTGAGCAGAATCCGGACACGGTTGCCCTGATCAGAGAAGATCTGAAAATCCTGAAAGACTCACTCGCATGAAGGCCGGCTGGACTGTACAGAAAATCCACGGGATGCATGCCAACTCGGGATTGACTGCTCCTGTTCATGCCGATAAGAGTGAAACTTCTTTGGGACTTCTCCTGCTCAAATCACTTCACCTTTCCCGAGGATTGTCGAAGGGACTTCAAGCAAGGCTCCATCCGCCGTCTGAGGCTATGACCTGTCCGGTGATCCAACCGGATTGATCGGAGGCCAGGAAGACCACCAATCCGGCGTGGTCCTCCGGGTGCCCGATCCTACCCGTTACGGCTTCGATCGCCTGGAGAGCCTCGGGATGCTCCGTGTAGTAGGGCGAGGTGAAGGGGATGGTTTCGGTGGGTCCCGGGGCCACAACATTGACCTGGATATGATTCGGGGACAGCTCGAGGGCCATGACCCTAGACAGAGCGATTAGCGCCGCCTTGGCGGCACAGTATCCGGAGTGTTCCTTTTCGGGCCGGAAACCCCCGACGGAAGAAAAGTTGATGATCTTGCCGGAGCCCCGCGCCACCATCATCGAGGCGATTTTCTGGCAAACGGTGAAAGTAATGGAGAAATTGAGCCTCAACAGTTTGTCCAGCTCAGCCGTCGAATGATCAGTGAAGGGAGCCCGATAAATGTAGCCCAGACAATTAACCAGAATATCCACTCCATCCAGCCTCTCTGCAACCACCCGGGCAAGCTCGTTCGCGCTGCCTTCATGATCCATTTCGAGGGGGCAGGGATGACAGCGCTGCCGCTCCCCCACCGGCAATTTCCCGGTGACCCTGCGAAGGGACTCCTCCTCCCGATCTACCAGGAGCACCTCCGCGCCATTACGTACGAAGGCACGGGCTATGGCGCTTCCGATCCTCCCTCCCCCACCAACTATAACAGCCTTTTTATCTGAGAGAAGCTCTTTCATTTGTCTGTCCCCTCCTGGATACGACAGCGGTTTCACGACGATGGGCTCTGCCCAGCTAGGAGCGCCGCGGCCCGGCAGGCCGCTTCTATGGCGCTTCTGTTCGACGGAGGTACGGCTGGATATTCCTCGCCGAAAAGATTCGCTCCCACGGTGCAAACCGACCCCGCTCGCATGCCGAGGATGGTGGCGAGAACGAAAACGACGGCTGTCTCCATATCCAGCTGCAGAACGCCGTACTCCCTCCACATCCTGAGTTTTCCGGAAAGACAGGTCTGGAGCTCTGAGCCGTCCCCCCTGATGAGGCGGGGTTTCGTGGCGTAGAAACTGTCCACTGTCGCGCCCAGTCCGACATGGGGTGTTAACCCGAGCTCCTCGCATGCCTTTAGGAGGGCATTCAGAACCCGGTAGTCGGCGATGGCCGGAAATCCAGCCGGAACAAAGGCATCGGCCGCGCCGGTTCTGCGTACACAGCCGGTCAATACCACCAAATCCCCGGACGCGACGCTCGCAGCGACGCCCCCGGCCGTTCCCACCCGGATAAGATCCCTGGCTCCGTGGTGAAACAGCTCGACGACGGCGATTTCTGTGGATCCTCCCCCCATCCCCGTTGAACAGGCTGCCAGCTCAACGCCCTGGTACCGCCCTTCGACTAAACGGTACTCGCGCTGGTCGGAAATCAGAGTGCTCCCCTCCCACAGCTTCGCAATCTCGTCGACCCGGTCAGGGTCTCCGGGGAGCAGCACCGTCCGAGGAACCCTTCTGTCTCCGAGACCGAGATGATCTTTTCCCCTCTTCGAGGGTTCATCTGTTTTCATAGAAATTTCTCCCCGTTTTTGTTTCGATATGGCCCGTTACCTCATCCAAACCGAAGTGTGCTTCCTCTCTATTTGAATCCTGTCTTGCTGATGCCCCGGACGTAAAAGCGCTGCAACCCCAGGAAGAGGAGCATCGGGGGCAGGCTCGCGGCCAGGGCCGAGCTGAACAGATAAGCCCAATGGGTCTCCTCGGTGAGGCGATGGGAGGCGACGGCCACCTGGACGACCTGGAGCCTGCTCGAGTAGGCGGCCACCAAAGGCCAAAAGAGGGCGTTCCACTGAAACATGAACATCATCACCATGACCGTTACAATGGCCGGTCCGCTCAGGGGCAGGAGGATCTGGATGTAAATACGAAGCCAGGAGGCGCCGTCCGCCCGCCCGGCCTCCAGCAGCTCTCTAGGCACCTCCGCGAAGAACTGACGGAAGAGAAAGATGGCCAGCCCGTTTCCAACGGCTGGTACGATCAAGGCGGCGTAAGTGTTGATCATTCCCATTTTCTCCACCAGGATATACAGCGGGATCACGATGGACTCGAAGGGAACCATAAAGGTGATGAGAACGAGCAAGAAGACTACGCGCTTGCCGGGAAAGGCGAAGCGGGCCAGGGCAAAGCCGGCCATAGAGTTGACAATCACGCCGAATACGATAGTGGTAGCCGCGACGATGAAGCTATTCCCCAGGGGAAGACCGAAATCCTCCCGGGTGAAGATGTGAATGAAATTGGCCAGTGTGGGTTTCCGGGGGAAAAAGGTTTCCAGCGTCAGGGGCGTGGCGTACTCGTAGATGGATCCCGCCGGTCTGAAGGCCGATGAGGCCGCCCACAAGAGGGGGATGAGATACACCAGCCCAATAAGGGAGAGAACGATGAAGAGAAGGGCTGTCTTCCATCCACGGTTCTTTTGCATCATGGCCCCTCAATATTCGAAACTCGCCCGCGTAAGCTTCAACTCCACGGCCGAGAACAGCAGGATGATCAGCAGGAGCACCGAAGAGATCGCGGTGGCCCGTCCGAGATCCAGGTTGACGAAGGCGCTTTTGTAGGACTCGTACATCAGGATATTTGTGGCTCCGCGGGGCCCCCCGTTGGTCAGGATGTAGACGGGGGCGAAGGTCAGAAAGTTGAGAGCCGTATTGGTCACCAGCACGAACGAGATGGTCCTCGCCAGCAGGGGAAGGGTGATCCGGAAGGTCCGCTGGAGGTAGGTCACACCGTCTATCTCCGCCGCCTCGTAAACCTCCTTGGGGATACCCTGTAACCCTGCCAGGAAAAAAATCATCCAGTACCCAGCGCTCCTCCACAGAATGAGGAAGATCAGACTGGGCAGGGCCTGCGCGCTGGAGACGAAAAACGGTTGCGGGGGGATTCGGAAAAGAGCCAGGAAGCCGTTTGCCAGGCCGTAATACGGGTCAAGCACGACCCCCCATATCACCGAGACCACGGCGAAGGAGATGGCGGCGGGGATGAAGTATAGGGTACGGAAGAAGACGGCGAACTTATGCCTCACGTTGACCAGCATGGCCATGACCAGGGAAGCGACTACAATCATTGGATTGACAAGAAGCGAGTAAACCAGAGTGACCTTGACGGAATTCCAGAAGACCGGATCATCGGTGAAGAGGAAGAGGTAGTTCTCCAAGCCCACGAAGGACTTCTCGCCGGTGATGCCCGTGTACTGAAGGCTCTCCGCGAAGGAGACGAAAATAGGGGTGATCTTGAATAGACAGAGCAGGAGGAAGGCCGGCAAAACGAAGGCCCACCCCGTCTTGGCTTCTCGGAACATCACTTCGGCCTATATGCGTCGTTTCATGAGCTCGACCCGCCGATGGGGGCAGGCAGGGCGCGGCATTGCACCCTGCCCGATACATCGCCCGCCTTAGCGGTACTTCCTCAGCTCACGGTCAATCCGCCGCGAGGCGTCTTCCAGTGTCGATTTGGGATCGGCTCCGAAGTGGATGGAGTTGAAGGCCTCCCTTAAAATCAGCTCGTACTCGAGATAACCGGGGGTCAGCGGCCTGGGGACGGCTGTGTTTTCCATCTCATAAAACAGCACCTGCCAGAGGGGCGAAGAAAACACCTCCGGAAGCGCCGCGTACACATCCGGTCGGGCCGGGGCATGGCCGAACAGCTTGTGCCAAGTGATCGAAGCCTCCTTGCCTGTGATGAACTTTACGAACCGGACCGCCTCATTCTGGTGTCTGGTTTTGGAGTTGACTCCCACGTGCCAGCTTCCGGTGGGTGTGACAGCCCTGCCTCCCTCGAAATATGGATGGGGGGAGAGACCGAAATCCAGGTCTTTGAATTGGCCCAGCCGCGAGATATTCCATTCAGCCCCAAGCATCATGGCGGACTTTCCGTTTCCGAAGTACTCTCTGGATTGAGCGGCATCTTTCAAGCCCTGAGGGCTGACCTTCCACTCGTTGAAGAGCTGCCAGTAGAAGGTGGCCGCCTCGAGGAACTCGGGGCTGGTGAAACAGCCCTTAGTGCTGAGACCATCGGGGTTGATGACCTCCCCCCCCTTAGACTGAACCAGGGGTAACAGCTGGTAGGGCCTGTCGATCTGCTCGATGATCAGGCCCCAGGTGTCCATCCGCCCGTCCCTATTGCTGTCCTCGGCCAGCTCCCGCGCCAAAGCGGCCACCCGCTCCCACGTCAGCCGGTCTCCCGGATTTTGGGGCGGGAGGGCGATTCCCTTGGCCTGGAAAACTTTCTTGTTGAAGTAGAGCCCCGCAGATGAATTCGTGTAGGGCACCGAGTAGAGCTTTCCCCTGCAGGTCCCGGCCGCGACGGATGAAGGGAACCATGCCTTCAGATCGGTTTTAGAGAAAAAGACATCCAGAGGAAGAAGATTGCCTCTGACCGCATACGAGGAAGTGAGGGGGCCGTCCACTATATACGCATCCGGCGTGTCGCCCGAGGAGAGCCTCACCTCAAGGGTTTGGAAGAGCTTGGGAAAGGGCACGAGCTGGATATCCACCACGATATCCGGGTTCAGCGCCTCGAACATGTCGACCAGCTGCATGACATCGGCTTTGGGCCACCCCATCCAGACAATCTCCAGCTTCGTCTCGCCGAAAATGCAGAGGGGAAGCAGCAGGGTGAGCGTGACCAGAATGAGAATGAGCACAGTTTTTTTCATTACAAACCTCCTTGACAGAAACTGTTTTATATATATCCCCTATGCCGGCCTATCGCCTCCGAATCAGCTTGAAGGTGAACCGTTCAAAGGGGAAATAGCTCTTGGAATACAGGACTTTCCTGTCCGTTTCGTCGAAGTGGACCTGACTGAGCAGAAGGAGCGGGGTTTTATGCTCGACTCTCAGCTTATCGGCGAGCTCGGCGTCCGCGACCATGGGAATGATATCGCACTCGGCGAAACGAATGTTGATCTGGTGGTATTCCTGTAGACCCTGGAAGATCGAGGCGTTGAGATCATTCGGATCAATGCTCTCGCCCAGATAGGGTTCAGGCAACAGATCCACACACACCGCCACCGGCCAGTCATTGGCCGATTTGAGGGTTTCCAGGTAGATGAGGGGTGTGCCAGGTTCGAGGTCCAGCTTCTCTTCGGTCATTCGGTCGAGGTACCCCCCCTGGAAGACAATAATATCGCTCCTGGCTTCAAGCCCCTGGCTGGCTATCATCTGCACCACACCTCTGAGGCTCTCGATACCACCCTGGATCAGGGGTTGACTCTCGGTAACGAAGGTCCCTATGCCCTGACGCCGCACGACAAGAGCCGATTTCTCCAGCAGGCTGAGGGCCTCCCGATATGAGTTCCGGCTCACCCCCAGTCTCCGCGCGTATTCACTCTCCGACGGGAGCTTCTCCCCTGGTTTGAGGATGCCTGATCGTATCTGACCCTCCATCTCCTTGCAGATCCGCTCGCTGAGGGAGGGAACAGGTATGATTGGAAATTCCTTCGGTCCACGTGGATAATTCATTGGACGTCCAACCAATATTATGTTATAAAAAATCAGGTTATGCAAGTACCTTTTAAAAAATTTACGGCTTTTAACAGATCGAGACCGCTATGAAACCCTTACTCCTCATTCTCTGCTCCGGCCTCGCCGGAGCTATGTACGGTGTCTCCTACAAGCTCCGCCAGCGGCGGGGCTACCCCATCGAATACATGCTCTTCCTGTTCGCATTCTTCTCGGTCCTCTTTTCCCTCATTTTCATCTCCCTATTCCGCCAACCCTTCTACTCGTTTCAGGCATTGTTACTCGGCCTGCCCTACGGCCTGGTGATGATGACTTCGCTGATTCTGTACTTCACTGTGACCGAACGTGCAAGGCTCAATATCACCTGGATGGCAATCCAGCTCAGCGTTCTCATCCCCTTTTCCATTAGTCTCCTGGTCTACGGCGAGCGGCTTCGCCCTCCCGCGATTTCCGGAATCGTATGTATCTTTCTCTCACTGCTGTTCTTCTGCCTCGGCAGATTGCGGGGAACGACTCCTCCTCCGGTCCCGGATCGGCGCACAGGCTTCCTTCTGGTTCTCGCCTCTGTGTTTTCGGGCTTAGCTATGAGCTTCACCAAGTTCTACGCCGCGTCCGCCCGGGAGAAAGGTCTGTTCGCTCTGTTTCTATTCCGAGGTCTGAGCATGATGCCAGCGGCCGTAGTATTCGCCCGGCTGAGATCAAAGCCTGTGGTTCGATCCAGGCCCTCCGCCGGTCAATTCGTCCTGGCCGCCGTGATGAGCCTGAGCGCCCTCCTCCTGGGGGTTTTCATCATTCTGGCCCTGCAGGAGACGAGCGGCTCGGTGGCGTTTCCCCTGCGCAGTGTGGTCAATGTCCTGACGGTTTTTTTTCTTTCATTCCTGTTGTTTGGCGAGCGGTTCACCCTCCTTGAGGGTTTGGGTTCAGTTTTAGCTCTGGGTGGAATCGCCCTGGTCTCCGCGTCGATGGGATAGAAGCGGGCGGCTCAGTTTTTCAAGGTGCCGCATTACGCGAGCGAGCAGCAATCGTATCCTGACACACTTCGTGAATATGCTCGCTCAATGTCTGCAAAGCGCCGTCAAGGTCGTTATTCTTGATACGAGCTGTGACGTTCCGGTGCATCTGCACCGATCGATTCGCCTTTTCAGGCGCGTAGGATTGCATCCTAAAATGCTCAATTTGATCTCTCACAATATCGAAGAGCACGATGAGTCTTTGATTTTCCGCCAATTCGGAAAAGATCCTGTGGAATTTCCGGTCGTAGTTCAAAAAAACCTCTTCAGGTATCTCCTTGGACCGCTCTTCATAGCTCCTAATCATCTGGTCATTTGCCTCTAGTCGCTGAATGAGCAGGGCCTTGTTCTTGATAAAAGCTAATCTACAGGCCAGTATTTCGAAGCCGTTTCTCACCTCTGAGACCTCAACGATGTCTTTCACGCTGGGCGTTTTCACGAAGCTGCCTCTGTTGGGCAGTATGTCCACAAGACCTTCCTGGGCAAGCCTCTCAATGGATTTAATGACTGGGGCACGGCTTACGCCGTATTTTTCGGCGATGCCATTAACGTCCAACCGTTCACCCCAAGCGAGACGATCGGAGAGGATGTCGGCCTTGATCCGTCGATAGCACTCATCGGTCAGGTTAGTATAGGTTATCTTGTTATCATTCTGTCCTGTGTTCATACTTCCTACCATACTAAATGGGGTATTCACTCCACACAAGTAGGTTCCCTCCTTAGAAAGCTTTTCGATGTTTTGGTTTGTAAACTACCTCTGTCTTCTTCAATACTTCACAGCACCGGCGGTTAGTCCGGTTGTGAGGTACTTCTGAGCCAGTAAGCCAATCAGGAAGACCGGTATGACTGTTACGATCGCGATCGCTGACAACCCACCCCAATTGACTCCATATTCCGCGTAGGCGAGCTCAGAAATAGCGACGGGTAAAGTTTTCGAACGAATGGTTTTCCCCAATACAAGTGCGGTCAAGAATGGATTCCATACAGTCAAGAACGTTATCGTCACGGTACTGGCCAGAGAAGGACCCGATACCGGTAATATAATCCGCCACAGTGTGCCCAGCGGTCCGCAACCGTCGATAGTAGCTGATTCCACGATCGATGTGGGTAACTCATCAAAGAAAGTCTTGATGAGCCACGTGGCCAGCGGGTAGGCGGTGGCTGCATATACTAGAACCAGACCCATCTTGCTGTCATATAGACCGATCGACTGAATCAACATAAAAAGAGGAATGATCACGGCGATCTCGGGCACCATTCGACAAATAATGATGAAAACCATGAGCGCGTTCTTCCCGGTGAACGTAAAGAACTTTGAATACGAATATCCCGACAGTATTGATAACAACATCACCAGACACGTCGAGGCACAACCGACGACGAGGCTGTTTACAGCGTAGTACCCGTAGTCGGATTTCAGCAGCGTTTTGGCGTAATTTTCCAGGTACAAGCTTCCCGGTATGATCTTCGACGCCAGCGAGAATATCTCCGCCTCATTCTTGAATGAGGTGAGCAAAACCCAAATGATCGGAAGTAAGGTGAGAAGCGCAACACAGGCTGCGCAGGCATAGATCAACATATTGAAGCCTGTCAGTTTTTGCATATTCACATATCCCTCTTTCCGAGAAGGATCTTTATGTATCCCAAGCTCATCAAAAAAGACAAGAAGAAAATTATTGTTGTTACCGACGAACCATAGCCCATACGGAAGGCCAGCATCGACTTCTTGTAGGCAAAGGTTCCAAGCATCTCGGTGTTGCCTGCTGGACCTCCACGGGTCATAATCCACACGATGTCGAAGAAGCGCAGGGCCATCATCGTCCTCATCAGCAACGCCACAGTGACCGCCGGCTTCAGTAGAGGCAAGGTCACACTGAACAATCGACGCAGCGGCCCCGCCCCGTCAATCTTAGCGGCTTCGTATAGTTGCTCAGAAATCCCCTGAAGTCCGGCAAGCAATACCAGAGTCACAAATGGTGTTGAACGCCAGACATCCACAAAGATGACAACAAGCAAAGCTAGATGTTTGGAGCTCAACCAATTGACGCTTTCCGAAACGATACCCGCCTTGAGCAATATGTAGTTGATAATCCCATATGAGCCGTTTAGCAGCCACGACCAAACGAAAGCAGTGACTACCGGAGCCATCATCCAAGGCAGCAGCACGATTCCCCTTAGCGTATTATAGCCGCTGAAGCGCTGTTGAAGCAGCAATGCCAAGCACAACCCAATTATGAACTCGAGAACAAGGGATACGATGACGAAAACGATCGTCTGTATGAGAGCCTTTCGAAAGAAAGGATCCCCCGACAGCGACAGGTAGTTCTTCAACCCTACGAATCGAGGTGGCCTCAGGGACGCGAGATTCAACTCTTGGGCACTCAGCACAAAACCCCAGATAATCGGGTAGACCAATATACCGATCATTAGCAACAAGCCGGGCAGCGCAATCAGGTAAGGTGTCAGTCGTATGGAAAGCTTGTCTACTCGCATGTTAGCTGGAAAATCGGCCGGCCTTTCTCCCTCAAATCCGATATCGGCGTCGGACCGCGGGAAGGAGAAATCGAAAAAAACCTCCTTCCCGCAAGCCTTTGATGGTCAGTCTTGAAGCAACGCCTTGATCTCTGCGGCGGCCGAGTCGAGAGCCTCCTTGGCAGACATTTCGCCGACCATCGCCCGGTCGATATACTCACCCAAGATCTGAGAGGTTTCCCCGCCTCGCGGTAACATAACCGCAGTGGCGTACTTCTCAGCGATCTCGAATACATGATTGGAAAAATTGAGATGGAATCCCGGCACCAAATTCTTGACCTTTTCCGACAAATACACCGATCGTCGCAGCGGCCAGTCCTGCCGTTTGCTGAACTCGGCAATTCCTGACTGGGTGCTGGTTACATACTTGATCAGTTCCAACGCCGTTTGCTTGTTTTCAGACATCTTGGGAATTCCAAAACCCCAACGATTGAATACGGTAGCGGATCGTCCTCCGGGAGGCTTGGCCTCGTATGCGTATCCAATCTTGCCGTCGACCGCCGTATCCACGGACATACCGAGCAGATACGGCCAGTGATTGACCATGGCAAACTTGCCGGAAAGAAAACCCTCGTGGATTTCATTGTTGTCATAGGTGATGACGTCCGGCGGCATGACCTTATACTTATTCCGCAAGTCTACCATAAATTGAAGAGCCTCGACTCCACCATCGCTGTTAAATGCGGGTCGGCCGTCCCCGCTGAAAACACTACCGCCTTTCTGAAACAGGAAGTCAAAAAAGGTGTAGGTATTGAATACCTGTCCGGGTAAACAAATCGAGGCGAAGCCCCACTGGTCGATATTACCGTCACCATCCAGGTCTTTTGTCAGGGCCTGCGCATAATCCACCATTTCATTCCAAGTCTCCGGTGGTCCAGAGAAGCCCGCTTGCTCCAACAGGTCCTTCCGATAATATAGTAACCGAACGTCCAAACTGTACGGGATAATATAGATGTGCCCCTTATACTCGGTCAAACCGATCCCGATGAAGTCTTCCGCATCCTCTTTGGACAGTGCGATCTCACGGTCATGGCTTCCATCGATCGGCGTAAGCATGGGATAGAGCTGGTCAATATAGAAATCCCAGAACATCACTACATCCAACTTGGGTTTACCGGTTTTGGCGGCCAGGATATAGGTCGATACATAGGTCTGGGTATTCTCTTCAATAATCTCCACCTCGACCCCGGATTCCTCGGCCCACTGTCGAACCAGCGGTTCGGCCGTTTTGTAGTCGCTCGTGTTGACTGCCATGGCTACAGTCAACTTTTTGGCCTTGGCCTCCGCTTCCTGCTGCCCTCCAGCCAGTGATACTACGGCAGCAAAAAGGAAGACAACTAAGACGGCGATAATCACTCTTGTTCCTTTCATTTTTACCTCCTAAAAAATATCTATTCTGCGATTAAGATTCTGGTAATTCATCAACAAAAGTCGGCTCACCTCCTTCCTTCGAGGGTAGAACGCGGCACTTACTCCTCAGGATACATTTTTGTCATGTAGGTTTTTAACACCTCTCGCTCTGCGTTCGTCATCTCCTCAGCAGGGAGCCGCGGCTTGCCGCATTCTACCCCTCGCATTCGCAGAGCTTCCTTGAACACGCTGAGCCAATGAGGTGACTGGTTTACTCCCTGTCGTTCGTACATGAAATAGTAGGCAAAGGGCACGATACGCTTCCAAATGGACTGTCCCAGCAACATGTCTTTCTTTATCACGATCGCCTCATATAGCTGTACAGCAAAATCCGGAACCAGGTTGGGAAGGCCTGAGAGCCATCCGTCGGCACCGGCGAAGAATGCTTCCATCGGGGCATAGTCATGACCGTAGAGGGCGGTTACTTTGTCGCCACACAGGTACTTAAGGTAGTTGACTCTCATGGGGTCGCCATGGGCGGCTTTCACGGAACAGACTACTCCTTCATCGGCCAGTTCCTTAATCTGAATTGGTGTGAGCTCGAAGCCGGCGAACCATGGATTGTTGTAAAGAACAATAGGACGGTCGATAGCTGCTGAAATCTTTCTGAGGTGGTTGATGACCGAGGGAATCGTGGGCCGGTAGTAGTAGGGTAAAAGAACCAGCACCCCCTCGGCGCCGACGTCGATCGCTGCTTTGCTCATACGAATGCAGATTTCGGTGGCGTAGTTGATGACTCCCGCGTACACGGGCACCCTGCCCTTAGCTTGGGCTGAGGTGGCCTTTATGATCCTGAGTCTTTCCTCCTCGGTGATGGCTGCGCCTTCCCCGGTACTTCCGCAGGGGGCGAGCCCATGTACACCGCAGCCTATCAACCATTCTGCGAAGGCCTTGGTCCCGCCTTCATCAAGGCTACCGTCATTGTTGAAAACGGTCAGCATTGCGGGAACGATTCCTTTTGGAACCTCCATATACGATTACCTCCAAGTTCGAATTTCAAGATTGTACTGCAAGAACTAACATGTAATATTTTACATCCTATATGTTGGATATTGCTTTTATTATACAACCGGGAATATCAAGATGTCAAGTATTTCTAAAAGGAATTTTTGTAATTATTCAGTACTTACCAATAGAGTTCTGGAAACCGAAGATGAAGTTTTCAAGGAATGCAGCCCCGGCCCGCTTCTCAACAACCCCGATAGATAAAAGTGTGATCAGTATTTCTGTAGATGTCGAAAATAATAAGCTATGAAATTTTACGAATATTTGTTTTTCTGTAGTTTGACATGCTGTTTTCCTTGTGTTATTTTTGCTTATCGGAAGCAATCGCATGAAGCATTTAAATCCTGCCCAGATTGAACGACATGCCAAAGAGATCCGTAAGAAGATCATTCGCATGAACTCCCGAGCCGGTCAGGGGCATACCGGAGCTGACCTTTCCGAAACGGATATTCTGGCAGTCCTCTTCTTTAAGGTTCTTAACATCGATAACAACCACCTCGATGATCCGAATAGAGACAGGTTCATCCTTAGCAAAGGACACGGAATCGGTGGATTTTACTGCACCCTGGCTGAAGCCGGGTACATTGAGGAATCCACACTCGATACCTATCTTCACTTCGATTCTGATCTTCCCGGCCATCCGGTGCGTCAAAAGACCCCTGTCATCGAGCTGAACACCGGAGCGCTAGGGCACGGCTTGTCGGTGGCGGTGGGCTTGGCTCTGAGCGCTAAAATAAGCGGCCGAGATTTCCGGGTATTCGTGCTTACCGGCGATGGGGAGCTCCAGGAAGGCTCAGTGTGGGAAGGGGCGATGAGCGCTGCAGCGTTCAAGCTAGACAACCTTATCGTGATTGTGGACAGAAACACGCTGCAGCTCGCCGATCGAACCGAAACGATTATGCCCCTTGAGCCTCTCGAGGACAAGTGGAAGGCTTTCGGCTTCGATGTAACGACTGCTGATGGGCACAACATAGCCCAGCTCATCGAAACGATCGAGGGCCTGAATTTGCACTGCGGCAAACCCCATGTTGTGATAGCTCGTACGATCAAAGGTAAGGGGGTCTCTTTTATCGAGGACAGCGCGGTCTGGCACCACAAGATACCTGTGGATGAACAGGTAATAAAAGCAATTCGGGAGCTAGAGTGATCTCGGTGTCAAGAAACTTAGCTGAACGAGTCGATCTCAGGGAGGTGATGATCCAAACCTTCATACGGACGGTGGAGGAGGGAAAAAACCTCGCCATTGTGCTCAGTGATTCGACGAGCACCTCAAAGATCGCCCCTTTCAAAGAGACGTATCCTGAGCGGGTAATCGATGTAGGTATCGCCGAGCAGAATCTGGTTGGAGTCGCTGTAGGACTGTCCCTGGGAGGATATGTAGCGGTAACTGCGAATGCCGCCCCCTTCCTCATGTCCAGGGCCAACGAGCAGGTGAAAAACGACGTGTGCTATACAGAAGCGAACGTGAAACTTATCGGGTTGAACGCCGGCGTATCATATGGACCTTTGGCCAGTACCCATCATGTCATCGATGATCTTTCTATTATGCAGGGATTGGGAAACATCATCATCCTGGCACCTTCTGATCCCGTTGAAACCGAGCAGATTTTGCGCTTTGCTGTTGAACACGTCGGGCCTGTGTATATCCGTATGGACAATGCCAGGTTCCCCATGCTCCATTCCGATGCGTATCGCTTCAAGCTTGGCGCGGTGGATGTGCTGAAAAAAGGGGATGAGGTTACCATTGCCGCTGTAGGGTCGGTCGTGTACGAGGCCTTCTTTGCAGCTCAGGAGTTGGAGATGGAGGGTATAAAGGCCGAGGTCCTTAACGTTTCCTCAATCAGGCCGCTGGACAAACGGGGAATTCTTGCTTCGGTTCGACGAACAAAGGCGGTTGTGACCGTGGAGGAGCATAGCCTGCACGGCGGGCTTGGGAGCCTGGTTGCGGAGATCGTTGCTGAAGAAGGCCTGGCTGTGAAGATCGTTCGCTTGGGGATTCCAAAGGGGCAGTTTTCCAAAGCGGGTCCGAGGGAACAGATCCGTGCCTATTACAAGATCGATGAGGCAGGGATAGTCGAAACGACGCGCAGGCTGGTACAAGAGAAAAAGTAAAGGAGGGCCGGCGAAGGTGGAAAGCTTACATCGATTTGAAGGAAAAGTCGTTGTAATAACAGGGGCCAGCCGTGGAATCGGCAGGGGCATCACCATGAGATTTGCCCGAGAAGGCGCCGATGTGGTTGTGGCCGCCAATGAGGAACTTGTGAAGGATGTTGCCGAGGAAGTGCGAGCAGTGGGGCGAAAGTCCCTCCCGCTTTTATGCGACGTGAGTGATAAAAGATCCGTGGAGGCGCTGTACGACCGCGCCGTCAAGGAATATGGAAGAATCGATGTCTCGGTACAGAACGCCGGGGTCATCACGATTGCTAGGATCGAAGAGATGACTGAAGAAGAATGGGACACCGTCCTGGATGTGAACGCTAAGGGAGTGTTCCTCTGCTGCCAGGCGGCTGCCCGGATCATGATCACGCAGGGTTACGGAAGACTGATCAACACCGCTTCCGGGCAAGCCCGGGAAGGATTCATCTACACCCCGCACTACGCGGCCAGTAAGATGGGAGTGGTGGGTATTACCCAGAGCCTGGCCAAGGAGCTGGCCCCGCACGGGATCACAGTGAATGCCATCTGTCCGGGCATTATCGATACCGACATGTGGGTGTACAACGATCGGAAGTGGGGAAAACTATTGGGGAGTTACCAGCCCGGAGAGCTGATGCAAGAATGGGTAGGCGGAATCCCTCTGAAGCGGGCCGGCACCCCCGACGACGTGGCTGGCCTGGCGGCCTTCCTGGCCTCTGAAGACGCAGCCTACATCACCGGACAGACTATTAACGTGGACGGCGGATTGATCATGTCCTAAGAGAACATAATCCCAGCCGGTTTCATTGATTTTTTACTGGGATTTGGTATGAATCACAAACTGATATTCTCCTGATCCGATGCCGCATATAAGATAATTGCCTGCTGCGTTTATACTTGATATTCCATCCGGCATTGCTCTCTGCTTTTTGCTTTCCCAAAATACTATTCCGCTCTCTTCTATTCGGTAGTCCTCGATTAGGAGAGGCAGATAGAGCTGTCCCTGCATGCCGACCGGCAGGTCCACGAATAACTCTATACACCCTTCGGACCTTTGCCAGGATAACTGCATTACGCCCCTGATCGTTTTCAACGTCGCTGCCGCGTGATTCAAGCTCGTAAAAAAATGTGGCTTTATTCTTACTTCCTGCCACTCCACCGTAAGGGGGATGATTCCGGTGATTGTGCGATAGAACCAGGCATCGATTGTACCGAACATAATGTGATTGTGGGAGTTCATACCCACGCCTTCCAGCCTTTCCCACCGCTCCCAAAGGGTCGTAGCGCCTTCCGCCAGCATATACCCCCAACCCGGATAACTTTCTTGGTTGACGATGGTATAGGCAAGATCGGCCTGGTCGTTGTCTCTGAGAACTTCGAACAGATATCTGGTACCGATAATTCCCGTATCTATATGACAATCGTGTATTTGCACAACTGTTTTCAAGAGCAGATCAATCGCTTGCCGGCGCCATTTTTGCGGAACCATATCGAGATACAGCGGCAGGGCTTGGGATGTCTGACCTGGGAAATTGTCGATAGGACTCATCTTGATGGTGCTGTACATCCCCTCATCTAGAAATTTTTTGTTAAAAGAGGTCTTTATACGGCTTGCCAGCTGGGACAGTCCCTCAGCCTCCTTTTTCCGGCCGAGTGAACCGGCAATTTTTGATAAAAGAAGAACGTCATGATAGTAATACCAGTTGGAAGTCAATTCAACGGGGGTTCTTTTCGGAAACGTGGAAGCTGGTGGACACCAATCGCCGTATTTTCCCAGAGTTGTGAGTAGATTATTCTCCGCTTGCGTGCCTAGATAATCGATATACTTTTTCATGGGTTCGTAATGCTCCTCAAGGACCCTCTTATCTCCATAATAGAAATACATGTGCCAGGCGATGGTGATGTAAGCGCTTCCCCAGGCGGGATCCGCAGGATAAAACTTCCAGTAAGCGGGGGCGACATCGGGCAGGCTGCCGTCATCTTGCTGGGATTGTCTGATATCCCGGAGGAACTTTGTATAAAAGCAGGCCATATCGAAGTTGTACACCGCTTCCTCTGCCGTCAAGTGCGCATCTCCCAGCCATCCCATCCTTTCCGCTCTCTGGGGGCAATCCGTCGGCACGCTCATCAGGTTGGAGAGCTGCCCCCATAATGTACACTCATGTATCTTGTTTATGCGTTGATTCGAACAAAGGAATGTCCCGGTTTGGGTGACATCGGTGTGGATGAATACTCCTTCAATACTATCGAGGGTGGGAACACCGGGAAAACCTCGTATTTCGACATAGCGAAAGCCACTGTAGGTGAAGCGGGGCTCGTATTCTTCCTCACCCTGTCCTTTTAGTATATAAACAATCTGTGCCCCTGCACCGCGGTTTGTATCGGTCTTCAGTTTCCCGTTCTTATCAATGATTTCCGCATATTTAATCTTGACCTCTGTCCCTTTGGGTCCTCTTACGATTAGTTTTGCCAAACCACTGAAATTCTGACCGAAATCATAAACAAAGGCGCCTTCGGCCGGGCTGTAAAGACTCAGGGGTTTGATTCTTCTGGTAGCCCGGACCGGTGGCATCATCTGTGCCGACAATACGGGGCCACCTACCGGCTCTACTTCTTCCCACTTAGACTCATCGAAGCCCGGGTAGTCCCAACCGGGCATCTCCAGGCGGGCATCGTAGCGCTCTCCATAATAAATACCGTTTTCCATTAATGGACCGTGGCAGGCCTTCCACCGCTCATTTGACAGGATAAGCTCGCTCTCACCGTCGGTGTATTCGATGAGCATCTGCAGGATCATTTTGGGTTTTCCGTAGCCGTACTCCGGTACATGTCTGCCATTGCCCAGGATCACGCCTATAGCATTCCTGCTGTCGAGGAGACTTCCGGTTACATCGTAGGCTACGTAGAGCGCATGGCTGCGGTAATCCGTTTGGGCAGGATCCAATGCATGATCTCCCACCTTTGTTCCGTTCAGGCGCAGCTCGTAGTACCCTATGCCACACACGTATATACGGGCTCGTTGAACTTTTCGTTTTAACTGGAACTCTTTTCTGAGATAGATCGCCCAGACCGGCATTCCATTCTGTTCTTGTTTCCCGCTACTATCCTGGAAGGTTCGACACTTTTTTTTCGTAATCCAGGTTGCTTTCCAGTCACTCCGTTCAAGCATGGCCGTCTCGAACTCCGCAGTGTCGCTATAGGGGCTGGCTTCCCCCCTTGAATCCCACCAACGAACCTTCCAGTAGTATCGCGAAAAGCTCGCTAACGGTGGGCCTGCATATTCCTGATTAACAAAGCTCTCCGAAGTAACTTCACCGCTGTCCCATAGATCCCCTATGCCTCTTTGGGGCAGTTCACGAGAGGAAGATACAACGATCTGGTATGCCGTTTGCTTTTGCCCTCTTTCTGTGTGAGAGACATTCCAGGAGAAGCGAGGAATAGAGGTATCTATCCCTAAAGGATTACGAGCATATTCACAGACAAGCTGCTGGGGCTTTCCTGCTGGCATGTGGATACTCCTTCTATGCAGTCTGTTTGGATTAGCTTTACAAACGTTTTTCTTTCAGAATCTTAATAATCGACGGAACGCCTCTTGTCAAGGTGCTTGGGCTTTCTCAACAACACGCCTTGTCTGCTCCACTTGATTCGATGACTTGACCGCCCGGCGGCAAACAGTTACGATTACCGGCCTGAAGCGGTTCTCTGAACTATTATTACGATTCCAGCCAGGAATTTTATTTTTATAACAAAATTACGGTCATGCAGAGGACCTTGCTAGAACCAGCTGCTGCCGAAGTGATCGCCGGATCTGAAAAGATTTTATGAGGAAATCGAATTATGGATGCAAGATCCACGCACTATGAAGAACTGTTGACAGGCCATATTATTGAAACAGTATCAAGGATATTAAAAGAGCCCAACGGTTGCCTGCACTACCCATTCGTGAATCCAGGCTCCGTTTACGAGGGGAATCTCTGGGATTGGGATTCGTTCTGGGCCGTCTACGGTTTATTGAACCTGGCCAAAAAGATTGAGCGGCAGCATGCTGGTTCCGATCGGAAACTCGATACGTATTTGGTTTATGCCAAAGGGAACGTCCAGAATTTTTTTGATCATCAGCTCGACGATGGTTATATCCCGATGATGATAACAACAAAGGATCGTAAAGAACCCTATCTGAATACGAAGCACAAGGAAGGCGTTATCATGAATATGCACAAGCCTTTTTTGTGTCAACAGATAGATCTGATCAGCACGTATGGCTGTGATTTCTCGTGGGTTGAAGAGTACTATGATAGTATTGAACGGTATTTCACATGTTACGACTCGTATTATTTTAACGATAACTGTGGGCTGTATGTTTGGGCCGATGACATTATGATAGGAATGGACAATGATCCGGCCTCCTTCGGGAGGCCCCGGTTCTCGAGCGCCAGCATGTTCCTGAACGGATTCATGGTTGCCGAGCTACGGGCAATGGCGCATCTATCCGGAAATTTGAGTAGAACCGACAGAGTAGATCATTATCTTGGAAAGGCCGATACGCTGGTAAAACACATTCAGGAAGAATGTTGGGATCCACGGGATAGGTTTTTCTACTCGGTTGACGTGGATGTCAAGACAAGACAATTCGACTGGTTTCACAAGGGTCTGGGTGTGTTCTGGAAAACGCTTCCGATAAAAATCCGGACCTGGACCGGATTCATCCCATTGTGGGCGGGATTTGCCACGAAGATTCAGGCCGCCTATATGTACAGCCTGCATATCACGGATAAGAATTCCTTTTCCAGTCCATATGGGATCACTTCTCTGGCGATGGACGAAAAGATGTTCAACGTAACCCCTACCATCAACCCGTCCAACTGGCTGGGCCCGATCTGGATCATTGTCAACTATATCGTTTTCAAGGGACTCATGAACTTCGGTTACAGTGACGAAGCAGCAAAGCTCTGCGCAAAGACGCTACACCTGCTTGGAGCCGACTTGGAAAAGACAGGAACGCTGCACGAGTACTATGAACCCATGACTGGGCAACCTGTCATGAACGGTGGCTTCATCAATTGGAACATATTGGCTTTGAACATGGCAGATGAGCTACGCTCTGTTGTCCATCACCAAAACTGACTCCATTCACCCACCTATTTGTACAATAGACTTAGAGACTGAAAACAAATCGTTTTTTCAGGTTTTTATCGTAAAGGCATCCAAACTGTCATCTCGGAATGGCTGCGGTTCCCCCAGGCGTAATAGGGAACCAGGCGAACCTCGATTTCTGCACCCTGCTCACGGGGCAGTTCCCTGTAAAGGCGCTTCGACCAATCGTCTTCCCTAAAAGCTTGCGCTTTCCCTTCCAATACAACGATCTTTCCATTAAAAATCTCCGTATCGACCCGGGGCCGAAGACAAATATCTCGAGGAATTGCCACCTCGGATACCTTCACATCTTTTGGAAGGTCATCGGACTCCAGGCAGTACACGATGGGGCCGCGCTTGACGGCTACATGATTACGGACTTCCTCAACCAGGGGATGCGCTTCGATCAGCTGGATGGGCATGGGCAGGCTCAGTTCAATCACATCACCATTGCTCCATACTCTTTTGATTCTGGTATATCTACCGGGGATCAGATCTTTTTGGTGCGTTTTTCCATTGACCCTGTATTCGCAATCCGCAGCCCATTCCGGGATGCGGAGCATCACGGCAAAGGCTTTATCCTCTGACAGCTCCATGGTGAACCGTACCTCACCGTCCCAGGGATATTCGGTGCTCTGCAGTAGCGATATCCTGGTTCCATCTGGAAGCTCGGTTTCCAGCACACTGCTTCCGTACAGGTTCACCCATACTCCTTCATCCGACAGGCTGTACGCGTAGCTTCCAACCTGAGCTATAGTACGCACAGTGTTCGGCGGACAGCAAAAACAGCTTATGTAGGGCTCTCGCTTTCTGGACCAGCGCAACTCAAACGGAAGATCGTCAACTTTCCGCAGTGTGTTGACGTAGAAAAACTCCTTACCATCTAAGCTGATCGTCGCCAGGACGCCGTTGTAGAGCGTCAACTCCAAGATGTCGGCGAAGCGGGCCTCGCCGGTAACTGCCAGCATGCGCCAGTTCCACAGTACGCTCCCGACTGTTGCACAGCTTTCATTATAGGCTGTAATATTCGGCAATTGATACTCTCTTCCATAAGCTTGGTGAACTAACTGTATTTCCTCATGTTTTTTCGAACCGTCAGGAGAGGCTCCATCATACAGCGCTCCCGTGGCTCCAGTTATATACATTTTCGTTAAAACAACATTCTCCCAGATTTGTTCGAGGGCAGCCAGTAAGGATCGTTCCCCTGTTTCGGCGTAAAGATCGGCTGCTCCGGCGTACAGGTAGTTAGCTCTCACGGCGTGACCGATGGCGCGTGTCTGCTTGCGAAAGGGAAGGCGATCCTGATTTTGATCGGTACCGTCTTGCACCAGATCGCGTATGTTTATAAATGCCTTGGCCAGATCGAGGAACCTTCTCTCACCTGTGGTTCGGTACATTTCCACGATTCCCATATAGTGAGACGGACAGATGGCGTTTCTCGCCAGTTCGGCGGTGGGACTGGCGAAGTTATGATAAAGATAATCACTGGCTTTCCTGGCAATATCGAGGAGAGAGGTTTTGCCGGTAGATCGATAATGGAGGCAGGCAGCGCTCATCAAGTGGCCGAAATTGTACATTTCAAAATCGCCTGGGTCTTTAAAAGGCTCGGCATTCGTTTCCCCATTCAGCCATTTGATAATGACCGGTGTATGAAGATAGCCATTTGCCTGCTGAGCTTTGCCGATGACAGCAATAACCTCGTCCATGAGTTTGTCAAGAGCTTTATCTTTGCTTAGCGCATAGACAGATGCAGTCGCTTCCAGCCATTTATAGAAATCACCGTCATGCCACCCCGGTCCACGATGCTCGCCCTTTTCAATTCGTGCTGCAATGAGAAAATTCTTGTAAGCATGGCTGATATCCGGATCCTCCAGCAATCTCCACATGTTCGGTATCATCGCTTGATGGCATCGGTGGAGCTTTTCGAACCAGAATCCTTCCCTCCATTTCACAACCCCAATATCCACACTCCGAAGCTTCGCATACGGGCTAGATGCAGTATTGGTCAGTCCTTTTCCCGCCATAGTGGGTATCCCTTTTCTGTCAGGTTTTTTCGCTCCGTGCGACTGCTCGTCGCATCCCTCTTCATCAGGGCCCGCCAGACCTCGGTGTGTTTTTTCACGGCGAGAATCGCAGCAGATAAGTCTCTTTTCATCAGAGAGTCCAGAATCATTCTATGAGGATCCAGGGCGTAATCCCCATGCATTGTGGGCGCGAATATCTCCGCAATAAAACGGTAAATATTCTCCACTAACTTGTTTCTCGTAATCGCAGCCATTGCGTAGTGGAAGTTCAGGTCACTTTCAGACAGAACTTTAACATCGGCAAGACCGCTGTTGATCTTTTTCTCAAGGTCTTTGTACTGCTCTTTGAGACACTTTAGATCCTCATCGGATGCGTTTTTTATTATCAATTCCACAATGCCTACTTCAAACAGATACCGCAATTCGATAAGTTCTCTTGGGTCACCTCCGGTAACAATTAGATTGAAGAGCAAGGGATCGAATATTCTCGCGTTTGCCGATGTGGAAATATAGGTGCCATCACCGCGCTTGATATCGATGATCCCAAAAGCCGATAGGACTTTCATTGCTTCACGGATGCTGCCCCGGCTGATTCGCAGGCTCTGAGAAAGAGCGTTTTCATTCGGAAGGATGTCTCCAGGTTTTAGCTTTTTATTAATCAATAATGTTTTGATGGTGTCTACGACAGTGTCAACTGCGGATTTTCGTTCGCTTGTAACCGTGAACAGCTCTCTATTCATCTTGAAACCTCGGTATGTTTAATATCCCCTAACAGTGACTTTACGGCCAGAATCCCCAAATACGGGCTGGACAAAACGGGTTTCCCTGTTTGCTCCGCAAGGATTTTTTCCATTCTTGCCATGGATCCCTGGGCCAAGACGATTCCGTCGACTTCGGGAGCGATCTTTGTCGCCGTGTCGAGTATCTGACCATCATGTCCGGAGGGATCTCCTTCAATGAGGGCGTTATAGGCACCCTCTGCAAGGCCCTCGAGTACGGTTACCGTTTTACCCAACTCTGCTGCCTTGGATTGTATCAATCGAATAGTAGGCTCGAGTGTGGTGGGGACGGTGGCCAAAACACCGATCTTTTGAAAAGATCGTACCGCTTTTTCCGCCATCGGTTCATCGATTCTTACAACTGGAACTTCGACCAATTGTTTCCCGATAGGTACAACCTCACCTACCGAAGAACAGGTGTTTAATATCACATCGGCACCCATGTCTGCTGCAATCTGATAGTATTGTACCAACCGGCGTATTATTCCAGGGGAAACTTTCCCCGCTTGAATGACTTCGAAAATAATACTGTCGTCAATTAGGTTTACCAGCCTACATTCCGGTAGGAGTTCAGTAAAGATTGATTGAATCGACTCCGCCAATCCTCGTCCCGTATACACAGCTACAACTTTTACCAAAATCGACACCTCCTATATGTCGTTCCTATCCTTTTAATGACCCAGCCGTTAAACCGGCTATTATATACTTCTGCAATATAAAATAGACGATTAGTACAGGCGTAATTACCAAAACCATGAACGCAAATACCAGACCCCAGTGAGTCTGGTATTGCGACATGAAGCTGAAAATTTTTAGTATGATGGTCCATTTCCTGCTGTCCGAAATAAGATAGAACGGCCCGAAGAAATCGTTCCACACCGCAGAAGTCACGACGATGGTGACCGTGATGAGAGCGGGAGTTATCAGCGGTACGATTATTCGAAAAAAAAGTCGAAAAAGACTACACCCTTCAACCAAGGCTGCCTCATCGAGCTCCTTCGGCACTGATTTCATGAACCCTGTCAGCAAGAAAATCGAGAACGGCATGACCGTAGCGGTATAATAAAGAACAATGCCCATATAGGTGTTGTGAATGTGCAGATCCATCATGAGCTTGATGGTGGGAATAATTGAGACAGGGACAATCAAACCGAGGATAAAAAGATAGTAGAGACCTCGTACGGTCCTGCTTTTCCTCCTCTGAATTACGAAGGCTGCCATCGAAGCGATCAGAGCATCAAGAAGCACGGTGAAGAAGCATAGGATGATGCTGTTCCGAAAACCGCGCAGGATATGAGCCTGGCTGATAACGACTTTGTAGTTGCTCCACTTCCATTGCGAAGGAAGAGAGAGCTTGAACAGAGCAGCCTCTCGGATGTCTTTCAACGAGTTTATGCAGATCATCAAAAAAGGAACAATTACAATGGAGGCGAGAAGGATGCATAAAATCTGGATCGCAATCCTTGAAGGCTTCGTTCCCATTATAACTCCACCTCTCTTCGTCGCAACAGATGCAGAATGGGCAATCCAATAATACTGATGAGCAGGACCAGTATGATATTTGCCGCCGTCCCATATCCATAAAGTCCCTCACTGAAAGCACTCATTATATACGTATTGAAGACTTCCGTGGCGTAACCGGGACCTCCATTGGTTAGAACGAGGATCATCACAAAAACCTTCATTGTCCCGATGACCGAAAGCACGAGGTTTACGGTAAACGAGGGAGCCAGCAACGGAAAGGTGACGTGGACGAATTTGTTCCATGAATTAGCCCCGTCTAAATCGGCGGTCTCGTACAGTTCGGAAGGGATCACCTGAAGGCCGGCAAGATAAATAACCATGGAAAATCCAGATGTTCTCCATACATCTGTCATGATACACGAAAACAGGGCATAGCGTGGATCATTCAGCCAGTCCTTGGCCAGGAAACGAAGACCGATTCCTTTGATGAGCTGGTTTATCAAGCCGTGCTCCGGTTGGTATAATGCGGTGAAAAGATAACCGATAACGATGGGAGCGATCACAAAGGGAAGGAAGAAGAAGGTGCGCAGCAGGCTGCGCAGCTTGATTTTCGAATTCAGCATCAGGGCGATAATCAAGCCGAAAGCATTTCGAAAGATGGTTACCGAGAATGCATAAACCAAGGTATGCCGTATCGCCGCTTTGAGCTTGACGTCCGTGAACAATTCTTCGAAATTCTGCATACCGATAAACCGTATTTCCCTGGCATGGATATTCCAATCCGTAAGGCTATAATACAGACCGCTGATCGTCGGGAAAAAGAACATCAACAGGTATACGATAATAGCAGGAAGAGCGAAATAAAGTGGATAGACACCCTTTCTCATGAAACAATCTCTATCTTTGTCTCATCAGTTTTCAGTCGAAGGTCAATTCAATATCGTTATGAAAAAAGGAAGAGGCAACTTGCTGCCGCCTCTTCCGGAAAAAGCGCCTATCTAAAATCCGGGCAGTTGCCGGGCCTTACCGGTTCTGCGATAGTTCTCATCGAGCTGATCGAGGGCTGCCTCCACATCTCCGTCTATAAACATCTGCTGTAGTATTTTCGGATAATCTGTGAAAGAGGAAGAGAGGCGATTCTGGACATTGATTTTGGCTTTCCCGGCTTGAACCATTTGAAAGACCTCTTCTTGTGCCGGGAAAAGATCGCTTTCGGCATCGTTATACACCGGAATACCCGGATTTGCCCTGTACTCGATGTCCAGAGATTCCTTTTCCGTCATAAACCGTACCAGCTCGACAGCCGTATCGACGTTTTTCGTCAATTTGGGCACCAGCAGTTGGCCGGCTGCATAAAGACAGGCGATGCCGGGGTTGTTTTCTCCCGGTAGGGGAAACCAGCCCACCTTGTTGTTTACAAACTCATCACCGAACTTCTGTTGCAGCAGATTTAAGACCCATGCTCCCTGGAAGATCATTGCGACCTTGCCATTGCCGAATTGATCCTGCTGTTCTTCATAGGTACCCGCCAGCAGGTTGTTTTGATAGTAACCAAGGTTCTTAAGGGCCAATTGCTTCTCCAGTACCTTCTTCAAGGCTGGAATTTGGTTCAGCCGCAGCTCGTTCTTTTCGAGCCGCAGCACCCCTTGATCTCCGATTTCCTGGTCCACATAGCTTACCCAGCCGGCCAGTGAGTAAATCTGAGCCGGCCATCCGGTTTTTACCGCCTCATAAACAGGAGTGTACCCGGCTGCCTTTGCTTTCTCGCAAACGGTGAGAAACTCCTGATAATTCTTGGGTATGTCCACTCCCACAGCGCCAAAAACGTCTTTGTTATAATAAACTCCAAGATTTCCGGTTGATCCCCATGGGATGCCGTAGATACGTCCTGCCAAGGTTTGGAACTCCCTCATGCTGTCGGTGAGTTTGTCGACGATGGGATCATCGGTCCACTCGTAGAGGGTTTCGGAAGCTCTGAACTTGACATACTGTTTCGTACCCGGATCCATCTGGAACACATCGGGATAGTCGTTTGTGGCGAACCGAGTCAGCATAAGCCGGCCATACTCTTCTCCGGCAGGCAAAGCCTGAATTTCCACTTTATTCCCAGTCGTTCGCTCGAAATTGGCGAAGATCTGTTCGAACGGATCGGTTATGGTCGTGCTCTTTAACACGAAAATAATGGTAACCGGAGCTTCGGCCTTGGCTTCGCCTTGGCCCTCTGCAATGCTGAAAAAAGGGACGGCCACCAACACCAAAACGCTTAGCACCCCAATTAGACTCTTTTTCATACACTTCTCCTTTGACGATGGATTTTAAAACACCTTCCTCTCCTGCCACACTTCTTTAGACCTATATTTATCACCTCCTTTCAGAATCTATTGATTGAAAAAAACATACATTAAACATTAAACATCTAACATTTTATCGGTTGTCCGGCGATCTGTAAAGGATTTTTTATCTGAGTTGACAAAATATACCGGGTCCCGTGTATTGATCTTTGCTGAAATTAGTGAAGAGGAAATCTACAGCTTCCCCAGTGCAGCCTGCGGAAATCCGGAGGTTTTAGTTGTCTGAACGATTCGAAAATAATCGTCCTTCCCGACCTGGCCGCCTTTAAAAGCGATTTCCACGCCATTAATCGTGGGGACGCCACTGTATACGTAGCAGATCGGAGCAGGATCCCCAACCGAGGCGGCAACCTGCAGTGCTTCCACATTAAGGTGACTCTGAATTCTACCGGAGGTATCTCCTCCGGCAACTATGAGACGTTTAATTGCGGATCTGCCTAAAACTCCTCGAGTAATTTTCCCCAGAGAGTTACCTATTAGTTCCATAGATTCCTGCACCGTCAAAGATAACCCGGCAGCCCTGATCATTACCCTCTTGATTCTCTCATCATCTGGCCCAACCGCCGTATGAACCATAGCCGATTCCCCGCTTCTTACGGCCTCTACAGCTCTTCCTATGATCCTTTCCTCCTCCGCCTGTCTGGCGGCAGGATCTAAAAACTCCTCCGGGTGTGCTGCTATATCGGTAAATCCGTTTTCTCTGGCCCATAGGATTTGCCTGCCCGTGACCGTGGCGCAACTTCCCGAAACTACAAATACCGGTTCACCTTCTCTTTTCGTCCGTTTTCCCGATCGAGCTTCAGCTTTGACGGGAGCGAGACTCAAATCTCGAAATACAGAGGATAATCCGTAGGCGGCTTCGTGGGAGCCTACCATAAAAACCGGCTTTGTTGCTTTTTCTACTATCGCCTTACAAATATGGTGTTGTTGCTTACCATGGAGACAGTCGAAGAAGATAATGGGGATCTTTTGTGTGATTAGCTTTTCGATCTCTTCTGCAATCTCTCGTGATCCTCTTTCAACAATTTGTATATTTACCAGACCACTGGGAAGATCGGTTTGCTTGGAAAGATGGATTAATAGATCCGCTTCCCTCATCGGAGTGACTGGATGGGTGCTCATGGAGGGATGCCGGTCTAACCTGTATATCTTTTCTTTACCGACTGCGGCAAACATATTGCCAAAAAGCAGATAACGGCCAAAACGAGGAGCGGCGGGATTCACCGCAATAAAGTTAGGATAGAAAGCTTCTCTTGCCAGCTCAATGGCTCTGCCGATATTGCCCACGACCGAAGAAGAGTCAAAGGTCGAGCAAACCTTATACAGATAAACCAGGGCTCTATGTTCCTTTATAATTTGAAAAACCGAAGTAAGCTCATCAACTAAGCCCTCAAGTTTTAAGGTTCTGGCGACCCCGGCAGTCCCGATAATTTTCACGGTTGGGAAATTAGTCCTGAGGAAAGACAGGGCAGGCGCCTTGATGAATACCACGGTAGGCAATCCCTCCTCGGTGAAAATCTCAGCCGTAGCCATGGTGCCGGTGAAATCATCGCCATAGAATGAGGCAAGAACCCCCCCCTCAGGCACCGGAGACGCCCCCTCCCCACTTTTCGAGGGCAGCTGTCAGCTCAGGATACTCCGCAGTATCTGTAAAGCTGCCCCCGCCCAAGAGCAGGTCGATTCCCTGGCGGAATGCTCTTGCTCCTGCAGCCGCTCCCATGGGATGAGCATAGACCGCGCCTCCCGCTCCAATAATGAACTCCTGTTCCAGATCGTTGAACAGCTGGGGTAGATGTCCCTGGTTGATCCCTCCTCCTATAATCGGAAAAACCCGCTTCACCTCGTAGAGCCGATTCCGAAGCCCCGCCACGATCTTCATGTACTTTTCGTAAGGAAGCGCAAATTTACCGTACGGTGTTGGAATTGTCAGCAAATCCACCCCTGCCAATCGGGCCAGCTTCCCGTACAGTAAAGAGGAGCTGACACCGTGTCGAGGGCTGGCATAGAGCGCACCCCCGAAATCAAGGTGGGCTAAAATCGGCACATTGATTTCTGGATCCCGGGCCAGAGAAGAGACCAATCCCAACCCTGCGGGCAGGAAGTTGATCATGATCGCGTTGGCGCCTGCTTTCACCGCCCTGCGGGCTTTTTGCAGGCAACGTTCCGGTTCATCTGTTACGTTCACGGCGTATAGTTTGTTCTCTCCTACTTCCGACTCCGCCTTCCGTAGTTTTTTCATGTAGAGGTCCAGACGCTTATCGATAGGTGAGATGTTGGGATCACTTAGGACTTCATCGTCTTTGATGATATCTGTTCCACCGACCGCCGCCTGGTATAAGAGCTCGGCACCCTGCTCGGGGGTTATACCAATTGACGGTTTAATCATGGTGTTGAGCAAGGGACGCTCGGGCACGCCAAGAAGATTCCTGATTCCTTGGACCCCGTATCGAGGCCCCGGCAAACCTTCTACCAATTTCGGAGGAAAATGCAGGTCCAGCAGTTTTATATCACCGATCATGGATATATTCCCGAATGTAGTGGTGAGAAGCATCGGAAGCTGAGGACCGAAGTTTTCCCAGGGATAGGCGATCTGAATGATGAATTCCTGACGTCTCTGTTCCTGAGACCGGGTGTTCTCAATATCCGGTATTTCCCAGACATTCAACAATTTGCCCTCATGCCGTCGAAGCGATTCGGCCTCTTCACCGGGAACACCAACCCAGGTGCCCGTAGTCTGCTCGGATGCTATCATTGCGGCGACTTCTAGAATGTTCCCGCCTGCCGAGCTCATCAGGTACGTGGCCACCAAATAGTCTTCGAGTCCGCTCTCCGCTAAGACAAAACATTCGAAATTCATGCTATGTATACCTTGATCATATTCACAGCAGATTCCATATTCATACGGGCTCTATTCGTGGATCAAAAGCAGCGGAATCTTTCTGGTCTTGTTGAAGATGTCCAACGATATCTACTCGGCGATGATTACTCTAATTCCACGCTCTTGAAACTCCGTTCGATCATCGGCGCTGATCTCGGAATCGGTTATAAAGTAGTGAATCAGTTCAATTCCGCCCAGCGAGGCAAAGGAGGTTTTTCCGATCTTTGTGGAATCGGCCACTAGATATATCTCCGTAGCCGACTCGATCATCGCTCTCTTCACTTGTATGTCGTTGAAGCCGGGATAGGTGAGCCCTGTTTCAAGGGAAACACCACCGGTTGCAAGGAAGAGTTTGTTCACGTAGATTTGATCGAAAAAACCGGCCGCTTTCTCTCCGGTGAGAGATAAGGTCGGGGCTTTGAACTCGCCACCGGTGACCATCACCTCGAACTCATGGTGAGCACCTAAAAGCAGAGCGATGTTCAGCGAACTGGTGATGATTTTCAGGTCTTTCTTGTTCTCCAGGTTCTTGGCGATCTCCGTGACCGTAGTGCCGGAATCGAGAATGATGAAGTCCCCGTCGTTTATAAGCTCGGCGGCCTTTCTGCCGATCCGGATCTTCTTGTCCATGTTTTCCGTGTGCTGAAGTGTAAGGCTTCGGACTTGCTCGGGAATCGTTTTCAGATAGGCTCCGCCGTGCTCCCTGGTGATGTAGCCTTCAGCCTCCAGGCGCTCCAGATCCTGCCGGATGGTCGGTTCCGATACTTCGAAGACTTTACTCAGAGCGCTTACCCGGGCGCTTCCCTCTTCCTGCAGCAATTCGAGTATTTTTGACCTTCTCTGCTGTGCCAGCATCATTTTTTTGTCCTTCTCGCCCACTATATAGCAGATAGTTCGTATTCGTCCATAAAATCAATAGACCCGTCGCACGCTCGCCTGCCACTTTTTGTACCAACGGTTAATAGCGTCTCTGTCCTTTGCCGGCTCGAATGTCCTGCTCTTCCGATGTAACTTTTCCAACTCTGCGATGTTCTCGTAGATTCCGATTTTGAGCCCGGCCAAGCAGGCGGCTCCCAGAGCTGAAGCTTCCTCGATTCCAATGTTGACAACCGGGGTATTTAGGAGATCGGCGAGAAATTGCAGAACGAATCGATTTGAAGTGATGCCTCCGTCTACGTTGAGCACCTTCAGCCTTATTCCACTGTCCTGTTCCATGGCGTCGATCACATCCTTTATCTGATATGGGATGGACTCAAGGGCGGAACGTACGATGTGGTTTTTGGTGCAGTCGAATGTCAGGTTGAGGATGGCTGCTTTGGCGTTCATCTTCCAGTGCGGGGCTCCAAGACCGCTGAAGGCGGGGATCAGGTACACATCATTGTTGTCTTCAACGGAAGTGGCCATCGTTTCGGTATCTTTGCTTTCAGCGAACAGTTCGAGCTGGTCCCGAAGCCATTTGATAGTGGCGCCGGCGGTGACGATGATTCCTTCAAGGGCGTAATCCACCCGATCCTGCGCGCTCCAGCAAATTGTAGTCACCATCCCCAAGCTGGAGCTGATCTTCTGGCTCGCGGTGTTCATCAGGATCGAAGATCCAGTGCCCAGAGTGGCTTTAGCCGTACCGGAGGAAAAGCAACCCTCTGCGAAGGCGGCGGCATGGGAGTCTCCGATCATGGATGCGATCGGTATAGAGTAGGGAAGAAGCCTCTCGAAATTGGTCTCGCCGTAAGTATAGGAGGAAGGGTGTATCTCTGGAAGTTGAAGACCTTTTAGCCTGAACTCCTTGAGAAGGAACTCGTCCCACTGCAACGTATCCAGGTTGAAAAACAAGGTTCGACAGGCATTAGTAAAATCTGTACAGTATTTCTTTCCACCAGTGAGCTTGTACAGAAGCCAGCTATCCACGGTTCCGAACAGTGCTTTACCTTCATCGATAGCTCGCTTCACAGATGAATCATTCTCGTACAGCCAGATCAGCTTGGTTCCTGAGAAGTAGGGATCGATGATAAGGCCCGTGCGCTTGTTGATCTCACCTTCGATACCCGTTGCTTTCAGCCGCTCGCAGATCTCAATCGATCGTTTGCATTGCCAGACTAACGCAGGAGAGATTGGCTTTCCTGTTTCATCCCAAAGCAGTAAAGTTTCTCGTTGATTGGAAATCCCGCAACAACTGATCTTCTCAGAAAAGCCATTGAGACAAACCTCTAAGGAATTGAGAACGTTCTGATAAATCTCCTGGGGGTGCTGTTCGACAAATCCGGCCTGAGGGAAATATGATTTCAGCTCGACCGTGGCCTTTCGAATGATTTTGCCATGTCTGTCGAAGATGACCGTTTTGGTACCGCTGGTACCCTGATCGATGGCCAGAATGTACTCGGATCCCACCATTGCTCCCAATGTATACCGGCTCCTCCTGAATTGGAATACTACGTGGAATACGGAATTATTGCAAATTATATTGTGGGGAGAACGGAATTGTCAAAGATTGAAATCGATAAAATTAAGAAGTAAAAATCTGAAAAAAGAAAGCTATCCGAAACAAATGGTTGACAATTTGCCGCTGCCGTTTCTATGATTGATACAAATCGCAAAGGATCAGAAATGGGACAAAGTAAACCAAAGAGCCAGGTGGAGCGCTGGAATATTTTTCAGCTGGCTCTTCAAGGTCCGCAGCCCGAAAATCCCTTCAAAGAAGTTCGACTCAGCGCACGATTCGAGCACGCGAATCGGTCCGTGGAGGTTAAGGGATTCTACGACGGCGGGGGAACGTACAAGATCCGTTTGATGCCTGAGGAAGAGGGCGAGTGGGAATACGTGACTCGAAGCAATGTAGGCGAGCTAGACGGAAAAAGCGGCATCTTCACCTGTACCGCTCCTTTCGCAGAGAATCACGGACCGGTGCGCGTAGATAAGAAATACCACTTCAGCTACGCGGACGGGACCCCCTTTTTCGTCCTGGGCACTACCGCCTATGCCTGGACCTACCGTCCCGAAGAAATTCGCACAAAGAGCCTGAACTCCTTTAGCCGTTACGGCTTCAATAAGATCCGCATGCTCTTCTTTCCCAAGCACTACGGTGACGGAAAATACATAGACGTCTCCTATGACCCGCCGGTGCTTCCCTTCCGGGGTAAGAACAATGCCTTTGATTTCAGCTACTTCAACGTCGAATATTTCCGGAACTACGAGCAGCGGGTGAAAGACCTGCGTGATCGGAACATTCAGGCTGAGGTAATACTTTTTCACTTCTATGATTTCGGGCAATGGGGGATCGATGTTGGGATGAGCCGGGAAGACGATCTGTTCTTCCTCGACTACTTCATCGCCCGCCTGGCCGCCTATCGTAATGTCTGGTGGTCCCTGGCCAACGAGTACGACCTGCTGGTTGACCCGAACACCGGAGAGCCGCACGTCGTTTTGGACCGAAAGGACTGGAACTGCATCGGCCGCTTCATCCAGAGACACGACCCCTATAATCATCTCCGCTCGGTACACAACGTTTCCTTCGGGATTATCTTTCGAAATCAGAATTGGCTAACTCACATATCGTACCAGCACCCCAACACCTACTCCCTGCTGATGGAGCTTAAGCGTATCTACGGTAAGCCGGTGATCAACGACGAGTACCAGTATGAAGGAAATGTTCCCACAGATTGGGGAAACACCAGCCCCGAACTGGAGCTTTGCCGACACTGGCAGGCGGTGATGGCCGGTGGATATGCCACCCACGGTGAGGCGTACAGGATCGATGACAACTCCAGGGACATCTTCTGGTGCTATGGTGGTGAGCTGGTTGGAGGAAGCCCATCCCGCCTCAAGTTCATGGAGCGGATCGTTGAGTCCTGCCCTTTCCAGGATATGGAGCCGGGCCTGACAAAGAGCGAGGGCAGGGATATGTTCTGCCTGAAAAAGGGGTCAGAGCTGTACCTGTACTTCAAAACGCCGAACTACAAGGACAGTGGACGGCTGTTCCTCGGTCCGCCTGAGGGAATTGACCGGGAGTATGAAGTGGAGATCTACGATGCCTGGAACTGCTGGTTGCATAAAAAAGTGATCGTTAAGCCCGGGATGAACGTATTCGACCTTCCGAAATGGGCGGCAATCAAGGTCATCTTACGGCGATAAAACGGATGAATGAGCAGCGGAGGCGATTTTCATGAAAGAAAGTTTGACTTTTGGGGTCATAGTCGGAACCAGGGAGTTCTTCAATCCCGAGCTGGCAAGGGAGGGCCGTAAGAAACTGCTCTCCAAGCTGAAAAAAATGGGCTTGGAGACGATTGTTCTACCGGCGGAGGTCACACCAACCGGGGCCATAGAAACATACGAGGATGCTCGTAGATGTGCGCGGCTGTTCAACGAGCATCGTTACGAGATCGACGGCATCGTTGTAAGCCTACCCAACTTCGGAGCCGAGTTGGGGATTGCCGCCGCGCTGGATCAGGCGGAGCTCGACGTGCCGATATTGATCCACGCAGAGGACGACGACATAGACCAGGTGGATGTGGCGCACCGGCGGGATGCATTCTGCGGCAAGCTTTCGGTGTGCAACAACCTCTACCAGTTTGGTATCCCCTTCACAGACACCACCTACCATACCTGCAAGGTAGACAGTGAGGTGTTTACAAGAGACATCGAGTCTTTCGTCCGGATCTGTAGGGTTGTACAGGGGCTGCGCCATGCCCGAATCGGGCAGGTAGGTGCGCGGCCGGCAGCGTTTAGTACCGTTCGTGCCAGCGAGAAGCTGCTGCAGGCCTCGGGAATCAGCGTTGTTCCGGTGGATCTTTCGGAGATCATTTCCGCCGCCCAGAGGCTGGATGAGGGCGAGAAAGCGGTAAAAGAAAAGGTGGCTGAGATTCATTCATACGGGAGCATTCCGGAGGGCATTCCCGAAGAGAACGTGATCAAAAACGCCAAGCTCTGTGTGGTGCTGGATCGCTGGATGAAAGAGAATCGGATTGATGCCTGCGGTGTTCAGTGCTGGAGCTCGATTCAAGCCAACTATGGGTGTGCCGCCTGTACTGCAATGAGTCTGATGGGGGAGAGGTTGCTGCCGTCGGCCTGCGAGGTGGACATCGCCGGTGCCGTGTCCATGTACGCCCTGACCCTGGCTTCGGGAAATCCTTCGGCTCTGGTGGACTGGAATAACAACTACGGGGATGATCGGCAGATGTGCGCCGTCACCCACTGCAGCAGCTATCCCAAGAGCTTCATGGGAAGTCCTGTGGAAATCTCGAACCTGGACATCCTGGGCTCCTCCCTCGGCTACGAGCGATCCTTCGGCGCGATAAAGGGCAGAGTGGCTGCCGGTCCCTTCACTTATTTTCGTATGGACACGGACGACATTAACGGCAGCGTTCGAGCCTACCTGGGAGAAGGGCAGTTCACTGACAATCCCTTCCACATGGATGGCGGCATCGGAGTTTGCAGAGTAACAAACCTGCAAAAACTGATGAAATATCTTTGCAAGAACGGCTTTGAGCACCACGTTGCTGTGGTACGATCCCACTGGGCCCCTGTGATCAAAGAAGCGGTGACGAAGTATCTAGGATGGGATTTATACTGGCATGAGTGAAATGCAGCAATAACCTCCATGATACGCTTGATTCGAAACCGGCTGCGGCTAGAGGAAATCCCAGTTTTCCGTCCAAATCATCATCAATAATTTCGATTATTTTCGGTAATTCGATATAATACCTCTGAATAATTTTTTTTGTCCACGGTTGCATGCATTCTATTGTAATTATTATTGACAAATGAAAGTAAAAATGCTAGAACTAAACTAAATTCCGAAGGATGAGCGCTCTAAAATGCAATTCATCCATCGAGAATCTATGCTGAAAGAAATATCAATAGTCGTCGATCACCTCATTTTTGGACTCTGGGATAACGTGAGAACCGCTGATGCTCGCCCGGTTGTTCACGGGCGGGGGTTATGTCATATGCTCAAGGGAGATTCCGTGCGAAGCACGTAAAAAATGGAGGTGGAAACATGAGAAACAGAACCATGGTTCTGTCGATCGCGCTCCTGCTCGTCGGCTGTGTCACAGGCCTCTTCGCCGGGGGGGCGCAGGAAGGATCGGCGGCGGTCCAACCCGTGCTCCTCGAGGTGAGGGCGTCGCAACCTGAATACATGGCCAAGGAGCAGCAGCTGTGGGATGTCTTCGAATCGAAGAATCCCGGCATCAAGATAAAGCTGTTCGCCCTTAACGAAACCGAGGACGAGGCCTTCAAAGCACGCATCGCTGCCGGCGATCCCCCCGGGTTTTCGGCTATGGCGTTTGCACAGACGCTCTCGGAAGCTGAGCAGCTCACGGACCTGAAGACCGTCGATTTCAAGTGGTGGGGCAACTTTACCTACGACGCCAAGTCCGCGTGGAAGAGTAAGTACGGCTTGGATAAGGTGCCCATCCTGCAGTGGAGCAGCGGTCCTCTGGCCAGCTTCATCTACTACAAGGATGAGATGGCCAAGGCCGGCCTCGATCCGACCACCATCCGCACCTGGGCGGACCTCGACGCCTTCCTGGCGAAGCTGAAGGGGTACGTGGATACCCGCAGCGACCTCAAGTACGTGATCGCGACAGGCTGGCACGTCTGGTGCTGGCCGCTGCAGTTCATGCATCACTTCATCGTCTCCTTCGACCCGCAGGCTCAAGCGAAGGCCGCAGACCTCTACACCGGCAAGGCGAAGTGGACCGACCTCGCGAAGAATCCCTATGCGCCCGCCTTCGCCAAGCTGAAGGAATGGTATGACAAGGGATACCTGCCGAAGGAGTTCTGGACCATGTCCTGGGAGGAGGACTTCGAGGCCAGCTTCATCGGCCGCAAGGCGATCCTGACCTTCCACGGTCCCTGGCTGTGGGACAAGGTCGAAGCGGCCGATCCCACCGCACAGCTCGCCGGCTTCCCGCTGCCAGCGAACAGCGCCGGTAAAATCCAGTACTTTCCGCCGCAGATCGATCAGGGACCCGGGATCTACAAGGATGTGCAGAAGAAGCCCGAGGTGTTCAATGCCGCCGTCACTGCGCTGAACTTCATGTTCAGCCCCGAGGGCGTAAAGATGCTCTCCGAAAGTCTGGGCCTCGTCGCCGCCTACGACCTGTCGTCGGTCGGCGGCGCTAACCTGCAGTCCGCGCAGTACCTAACGGTCATCAAGCCGGTTATAGATGGTAAATACGGCAAGGCTTCCTGGGACATGAGCCCGTTCGGACCCGACGCCGGGGCCCGGTTCTACATCGAGGGCCGGCCGAACCCCGCCTTCTCCGATCCCCTGAACGCCCTTTGGGCTTCGTTCTTCTCGGGCAATATCGACATGGCAGGGCTCATGAAATCCTACCAAGAGATGTTCGACAACGCCTACAAAATCAAGTAGACTCGTATCATGGCAGGCGTTCCGGACGCGGAAGGGGGAGCGCCGGTGTGTGCCCCCCCCGCGTGCGGCAGGCCAGGACCAACCATGAGGACAACGCGCGAGACGCTCTCCCGGACCCTGCGGCGCGAGAACGCCGTAAATCTGCTTTTTGTCCTCCCGCAATTCTTGCTGTTCTTCACGTTCATCCTGCTGCCGTTCCTGGTTTCCCTGCCGCTTGCTTTCACCGACTACGTAAACTTCACCGACCCGCGCGCCGAGTTCGCAGGGCTGAGGAACTTCCGGGCCATCTTCACCAACGCTATGCTGGCGGGGGTGGTTTGGTCAGCGGTGGGGCGGACCTTCGCTTTCATGCTGCTTAACTACGCGACCGTTTTCCTGTTCGGGATGACCCTCGCGCTGCTGATGTACGAGCTTAGGACCCGGGTGCAGAAAGGTTTCTTCGTCATCATCTACCTGCCCTACATTATCTCAGGCCTGGGCGTAGGGATGTTCATCAATCTGCTGTTCGCACGAAACACGGGCTCTTTAAATCTCCTGCTGCAGCTCCTCGGAGTGCTGCAGGAGCCTATAAACCTGAAGACGTCGGGCGCCAGCATCGTGGCCTTGGTGCTCTTCGTGGGGTGGCGCTACGCCGGTTACAATATGGCCATCTTCCTCTCCGGCCTGCTCGCCATCCCTGTGGAGACGATCGACGCGGCGCGGATCGACGGCGCGCGTTACGGGCAGCTGCTGCGGCGAGTCTACCTTCCGCAAATGGTCCCCAGTATCGCCATCGCGACTATCAGCTGTCTCGTGGGC
>CAZVHJ010000008.1:0-91885 GCA_964627715.1 uncultured Spirochaetaceae bacterium
GAATAGTAATTACCCTAAGCTCGATTTAGTGGGGAATAGTCGCTACCCCCGACACATTTATTTCAAGGTATCAAGCATCAGTAATAGACGACGTACATTCCTGTATTGCGAGTAACATATCATATTCATACTCGGATCTTTTATTATCTTGTATTAGTTCAATCTCAGTGAAGCGTGATTCACGTGAGACATGTTGCAAAATGGCGCCCACCCGCCACTTGACGCAGATTGAAGAAGCGGATAAGATTATTGCATATTCCGTCTTTGACAACGAAAAGGGGAGCTGGGAATATTCCGGCTGAGAGGAGGCTATGCCTCGACCCTAAAACCTGATCTGGGTAATGCCAGCGTAGGAAAAGGGAGAACATAAACCGCCACCTGGTAGCACAGCCCGGTGGCGTTTTTCTTTTTCCGGAGCCTCCTCTTCCTCTATCACGGTAGGGCTACTGAGATCTCGGCGGGCAATGTCAAAGGGGAGGTAAAAATGGAGATCGTTAAACATCTAGCCGGAATCATCGGTGAACGGTGGGCCGGAAGGCGGGGAGCAGCCGAAGCCGCTACCTATCTTTACTCTCGTTTCGCCAGCCTTCCTCTCAAGGTAGAACAGCAGGATTTTCCTTTCCTTGGGTGGGAGATCGATCAGGAGCCACGCCTGGAGATACTCGAACCAGACCCGTTTGACGCAGCAGTCACGCTAATGGAATACTCCGGTTCCACCCCACCCAAAGGAATCGAAGGACAGCTCCGGACAGCAGGAGTCGCGAAGATCGTGCCGGGATTTCTTGAGTGGCCTAGATATGAAGTGATCAACAGCAAAGGTGAAGTAGAAGCCTATCTTATCGTTCATGTAGGGCTGGCCGGCTGGGAAGCGCCGCCGATCCCACTGATGAATCCCAGGCCTTTCTATCCCTACCCCATGGCCATTATGGCCGAGGCAGACCACAGGCGTATCCAGCGATGGGTCGAACAGAGAAAATCGATACGGGTTCGCTTTCGCTGCCAGGGACATGCCGCGATCTGCCGGGGGCATAATGTCATTGCGACCCTGCCGGGAAGATCTGAACAATGCGTGGTCTTCTGCGCCCATCTGGATAGCGCTTATAAGAGTCCAGGGGCGAACAACAACGCCGGTGGGATCCAGGCTCTCTATGATCTTGCCCTGGCCATGATTAAAGAAAGCAGCCACAGGCTGACCTGCCGGTTTCTCGCCTGCGATGCCTGCGAGTGGGGCTTTCTCGGCTCTCGTTTCTTCCTGCAGAACGCGGAGGATAGAGGATACATGGGAGACATCCTGGCTGGGATCAACATCGATACGGTGGCTTCCGGAGACAGTCTTTTCTTCCTGGCCTGGCCGGACTCGATGCACAAGCGGGCCGAACGGGTGGTGGACCAACTCGACCTTCGTAAAGCTTTCAAGCAGGTGGAATACTTGGATCGGCTGGCTGGTTCGGATCATTACTCGTTTATCGAAGCGGGCATCCCTGCAGCAGAGATCCTGTTCTGGCCTTGCGAGGTCTACAAGCTCCCAGAGGACGATATGAATCATGTAAATGATACGCTGATCAAGCGCAGTGTGGAGATCGCCGCAGCGCTGGTGAAGACATTTGAGGAGGAATCCAAATGAAACAAGAAGAAAAGAAAATGGGCTGGGCACGTTGGAAAACCGTTGACCTCATCGTCACGGCTGTACTGTCAGTGGCCTTTGGTCTTATCTTTCTGGCTTACGGACTGCTGTACGTGGCTTTGGTGCCCGTTCTCGGCCAGGTAGGGATCATGCTCTTCCTTGGTTTCTACTACATCATAGGTGTCCTCGTGCCGTATATAGTACGACGTCCCGGAGCGGCACTGCTGGCCTCGGTGCTGGCTGCTTTTACCGAACTGCTTGCGGGAAGCCCATTCGGAATCGCCGCTTTGTGGGCGGGGTTGGTTCAGGGCGCCGGAGCGGAAGCTGTGTTTGCCATAGGCCGCTGGAGAAATTATCGCTGGTACATGCTCATACTTGCTGCCGTGGCTTCCGGGATCTTCGCCTTCGTGTACGAGTATTTCCTCTTTAGTTACGGGGCTCTGTCGGCGAGCGCACAGTTGGGCTTGTTTTTCGTGCGGATGCCCAGCGCCGCTTTGCTCGGAGGGCTCTTGGCCAAGGGAATAGCAGATGCTCTTGCCCGGACGGGTGTGCTGAGAAGCGTGGCTATCGGCAAAGCCAGAAAGTAAGCGCTCCCCTGAGCGCCTGCCTGTAAAGGTTAGGGCGTGTTATTTCGCAGCTACATTGAAGGAAACTCATTTCTACACAGGATCAATCCGGTGATCAAGCTGCTTGCTTTTTCCCTCCTGCTCATCGTGCCGACTCTTTTCCTCGACCCGATCACCCCGGCCTGCTTCCTCCTGCTATCCTTTTTGCTGGCCTCACTGCTGGGGAAAATCTCCCCGCTGAGGCTTGTTCGCAGCCTGGCGGTTTTTACCCTTCTCTCTCTCGGTATCCTGCTGTTCAACACTTTGTTTTTCGGCGGAGAAAAGCTCAGGCTCCTGTTCCATCTGGGTCCGCTGAACATTTACAGGGAGGGCACTTTCTTCGGACTCAGCGTTGCCCTACGGTTGCTCTGTGTAGCCACCTATTCCACTGTTTTCGTAGGTACGACGGATCCTACTCTGCTGGCATCCAGCCTCGTTCACCAGGCTCGCCTGTCTCACCGGATCGCTTACGCTATCTTGGCCGCTTACCGTTTCCTCCCCATCCTGCAGAGGGAGCTCAACCAGATCCGGGACGCCCACCATATTCGAGGCGGGTATCGGGAGGGTTTTTGGGCCCGGCTGTCCCGCATTCGTCGTTACGGCATCCCACTGCTGAGCAATGGCATCCGGCAGGCGGAACGGATGTCCATCTCGATGGACGCGCGCGGGTTCGGTGTAGCGAGCAGGCGAACATATTACCGGATAACGAAGACGAAGTTTTCGGATTATATTTTCCTTGTATCGGCGCTGGCGATCTCAGTAACCATCCCGCTCATTCTGGCACATTTCGGACTGAATAGTGGATTCTTGGCGGGGGTAGCGGAATCCCTGGTGGGACAGTAGGTGCGAGCCTGCATCCCGATGGCTGAAACTGTTCAGATGGAACGACCGATCCTGGAAGTAAGTGGATTCTCCTGCCGCTATCCTGATTCAAGGACCTGGGTGCTTCAAGATCTCGACTTTACCGTAAACAGGGGAGAAACCCTGTTGATCCTCGGCCCTAGCGGTTGCGGAAAAAGCACGTTGGCAATCAGTCTCAAAGGCTTGATACCCCATACGATCGACGCGGAGGTGCGCGGAACGATCCTCGTAGAAGGTCGGACAATTACTCAGGAAACTTTCAGGGGACAATCACTGTCGGACACAGGTATAGTGTTCCAGGATCCCGAGACCCAGCTGGTCATGCCCCGGGTAGGCGAAGAAATCGCCTTCGGTCTTGAGAACATATGCGTGCCTACGGATCGGCTGGAGCCCCGAGTCGTCTCCGCTCTGCAAGAGGTAGGTCTTGAACAGGAGAAAATGAGGTATGTGGATACCCTCTCCCGCGGCCAAATGCAGCGTCTGGCACTGGGAGCGGTCCTGGCAATGGAACCTTCCCTACTCATCCTGGATGAACCCACCGCCAACCTGGATCCCCTTGGGAGTTCGTGTTTTTTCACAACCCTCGCCAGGCTTAAACAGGAACGAAAGGTGACCGTTGTGCTCATTGAGCACCGCATCGATCTGGCTCTTCCAATGGTGGATCGGATACTCATTTTCAATCGCAGGGGGAAAATAATTGCGCACGGGGAACCGAGAAGCGTGTTTGGAAAAGACACATCCCGCCTCGAAAAGGAAGGCATATGGCTGCCCGCAGCCGTCCGGATTGCCGAAGAGCTGCGCCTCAGCGGCTTGTCCTTGGATAGCTTCCCCCTGTTTTTAGAAGAAAGTGAGAAGATCTTCGGGGCACTGCTCAAACATGGTCCCTCGGCACGACGAGAAAACCCGTTAGACGCATCCTCTGTTCTTGAGCGCCGAGTATTGACCGGCACGGCCGGCTCGGAGAGCGAAAAACAGTCGGAGACGACCGGGATGCCGGCAATCGAAGTGCAACGAGTCGCATATACCTATCCGAGAGGCAACCGGGCGCTCCGGGACGTTACCCTCTCGATTGATCGCGGGAGCTTTTTGGCTCTTGTCGGGGCCAATGGATCAGGGAAAACCACATTAGCGAGGCTGCTCTGCAGGCTTCTCCACCCGCAGGTAGGCTCAATATTTCTTATGGGCCGTGAGATTCGAAGAGTGACCGGCTCCCAGCTGGTAAAAACGATCGGTTATGTTTTTCAGAACCCGGAGCATCAGTTCGTCACCGAGAAGGTTTACGACGAGCTAGCCTACTCTCTTAAGCGTCACGTTCCAGACGATGAGGTCGACAAGCGCATCGAAGATCTCATTCGGACTTTCGCTTTGGAGGAATACGAGGAAGCCAATCCTTTTTCTTTGAGCCAGGGACAGAAACGCCGCCTCAGTGTCGCTACTATGATCGCGCTGGATCAACCGATACTTATTCTCGACGAACCGACCTTTGGGCAGGACATGGCCGGCGCCACAGCTCTGATGAAGCTAGTCGAGCGTCTCCACAAGCGGGGAATCACGATCCTCTTCATTACCCACGATATGGCCCTTGTTTTCGATTACGCGCAAGAAGTAGCTGTAATGAACGACGGACAGATCATATTCAGGGGAACACCAGCCGAGCTTTTCCAGAACGACGAGATCCTGGCATCAGCCTCCCTAGCTCCTCATTTCGAGGTGCGTCTGGGCCGTCGCCTGGGAGACCCCATGATGTTCAAACGAAAGGATCGGTCCGGATAAAATGCCGGATAAAAACCGTACAACGTGATCTCTACCTTTTTCTGTGGAAACCTCTAATGATCCATTTGACGATTCCTTTAATCACAAAATAAATAATCCATGTACTTACAAAAAAGAATATTGCCGTGATAAATGGATCAATCAGTACGAAAACCTTAACATCTTCTGTGTAGTAGAAAAGAATACCTACAGTTGGGTTCACGATTGTCAGACAACACATCCCTACAGCTACCACCGTAGAGACAACGAGTACAATTCGATTGAATCCTTCTTCAATATCGTACTTGCCCACGAACCGGTCTTCCAAAATCCCATTTTTCAGGTCAAATACGTCGTTGCTCTGTTTAAAAAAATGGGTGTGGCAGGCTCTTTTCTATAGGAAAAGAAAAGTATAAACCATTATGCTAAAATTACCTGGAAAGATCAGTAGAGCGAAACAATTCTATGCCAATTACCCTGAAAAACTACTTGTACTTTCATCAGCTCTGTTATAAAATTATATTGGTACTACCATTAAAACACTTCTAAGTATAAAAAGCAAAATCGAAGTACGTGCCACCGCAATTAAAAAGTAATTTCGACAAAGTTAAACCGTTTTTAGGTATAATGTTTGAACGGAAAAAAGAAACCAATTTGTATCTACCAAGCCCAATGCGCTTTCTTTAACAAGGCAGACAAGACAAGTGCGGAAAAAACATTAAATGAACTCTATTGCTTCACCAGCCCTAAGCATTGTGAAATTCTAAAACGCTTTCGGGGGGGTAAGCCGGTTCCTGATTCTATGCTTCCAAATGGAACGTCTCAGACATATGAAGATTCTCCACAGAAAATTGGTATAACAGCTACGGAAATAGCCGGTTTCGCCACAGATCAGTTGAAGAAAAGAATTGCAGTTGTAAACGAATTGTCGATCTCAAAGCAGGATGAAATCAGAGACATCATCAGAAATGCAGCTCTAAGAGTTCTAAAGCAGAACAAAGGCGACAACAAATCAGCAAAATGATTATTTCTTATAATAAAAAAAAATTCTACTCGCACAGCAGTTTATCATCGATTGTGTTTACAGAACTACCTCTTACAGGTTAGATGCTTTTCACTGGAAAGTGTCAAATGAAGACATCTATCAATTGGTCATTTATCGAAATGGGAAGAAGTTCATACTTATTTTTAGTAAAGAAGAGTTGCTAGGTTATGGTACCAAAGGATGGTATGATAGAATAACGACGAAGATAAAGGAGGCGTTAAAGTGAAGCCGGAAAATTTGAAACATCACGCGCAAAGTGTAGTTAGATACGTCTTCTATTGCTACATTTCTAGAAAATTTTTTTAGCTTTTAAAATCTGCTCTGTTCAGGAGCAAAGAACAATAATAGATATCATCAAGAATGTTGGTTTCATGTTCGGAGCGAATTAGTTGACCAAAATATAGAGGATTGATATGCCTAAGGGAGAAAGCGATTGCGAGTATCGTAAAACTTGCCATTTCTACCAAATGAAGCAAATGACACAACATAGTAAAAGGATAAGAGAGCTATATTGTATCGAATGGCCACAGAAATGTGCTATCTATCAAGCCAAGGCAACCGGAAAACCCGTAACAATAACATTATGGCCAACCGGAAAAATGAAGCTGAAATAATTTCATGGTCTAAGCCGAGCCTCACGGAACGCAGGAAAAAAGGAACGAAACACCACATCACTACCGAAGCACAGGGGATTCACCTTGCGGTCCGTATCACGGAGGCGAATCGGCACGGCGTGACCGGGCTAATGGATTTGTTGGTTCGCCCTCGTATCATGGAATTGATTATGCTGCAGGCTCTAAATCTAGCCTGTAGACAAGCCAGCACCACGGTATTAGTTTTTAATTGAAGATGGATGTCTATTCCTACTACCGAGACCATGAGATGGAATGTGAAATAGCCTTTTTCCGTTCAACCCTGGACCGGCCGGCAGCACTACCAGCACTTGTATATGCCTATGTTCACCAAAACCGGGCCACGTTGAATGAACTGCTTGCCGGAGCGACTGAAAATGTCAGACACCGTTACCAGGAGTTGCTTAATTAAAAGCCTGTGTGACCGCCCTCTCTTCGAAAACACAGGCAGAAAGTCCAAAAGAACAGTGTCTCGATTTGAATGAAGCGGAATCAAGAAAATGTGAAGTTGTTCTTCTCCACACAGCCCGGCTCTTCGTCTCAAACCCGCCAACTCCGGGTCAAGGCCCTTCTGTATTATCTCGCCTTGAGTTTTTTCGTTGCCGTACTTTGTGCGGGCCGCTTGGTTCTTTCCCGCAATCTGGTCGGGGCACAGCCACTCCTGCGGCTGTTGTTCATGGACCTAGGCATGGCTCTTTTTATAGCCTTGCTAGCGCGACTGTTCCGGAAAATACATATAACAGCAGCGGCGGCTCTGCTCATTCTTGTGAGTCTCTTACACGTTGCCAATTTGGAGATGGCAGTTGCTCAAAATACGTACATCCACCTTGCCGATCTGCGCTACGCGGCAAGCGTTCACTTCATCAAAGGAAGCCTGTTGCACCTAACATGTCCATGGTACGCCTTTTTTGTCTTTCTCAGCACGGCTCTGCATATCGGCGCGCTGGCCAATATTGCCAAAAATGGCCCGTTAAGAACGAAATACTTGTTGCCATCTCTTTTTCTTTCCCTTATCAGCGTTTATCTGCTGTCGCCGAAACAGGGAGAATGGCACTCTTCCAATCTACTATTGCGGTCCATTACCCACTCGCTTCCGTGGGCCGATTCATCGGTTCTACTCAAATGGGAATCGGAAAGCAGCATCGATCTCCCCGGTCTGTATCAAACAGACAGGCAATACGGAACCAAACTATACTTCCACAAAACGCCCGGTACGAAAAGAAACGTCCTGTTTGTTGTCCTGGAGGGTATCCCTGGTGTTTACCTTAAACAGGTCCAGGAGTGGACGGGTGTGGAATACCCCATCCAGATGCCGGCTCTAAGCCGTATTGCGGAGAGATCCCTCATTGTTCCGAATTTCATCGCCCACAACCGGCAGACAATCCGCGGGCTGTACTCCTTGCTGTCAGGGGATTACTGCAAATTATCCCTGACCACTCCCAAGATATACGAGTACAACCGGCTTGCGCCGGAGTCTCGAAATCCATGCCTGCCGGAAATCCTGGTGCAAGAGGGGTATACCACGGCCTATCTCCAGGCTGCTGATCTGGCCTATATGTCAAAAGACAGATTCATGCCCGAAGCGGGTTTCCAGCGGGTTTTCGGAAAGGAGTATTTTCGGTACCAGCATGTCCCTTTTGGCTGGGGACCGGACGATAAAGCTTTTTTCGAGCAGGCTGCGGATTTCATCGAACAACTCGACAGGGAAGGTAATCCCTGGTTTGTGACACTGCTTACAGTGGGCACTCATCACCCTGGCGCGGTGTCTGAGGACTGGGCAGCCCAATTCTCGAATCGCAGGGAAGCAGCGGTGGCCTACCTCGATCGGGCTCTGGGCGCCTTTATACAACGTTTGGAACAGGGAGGTATTCTCGATGATACCCTTGTGCTTTTTACCTCCGATGAATCACACGGAGTAACGGGGCAGCCATATGGCAGGTTTTGGGGTGTTGCCGTTGCCTGCGCGCCGGAATCCTGCGGCGTTGTCAATCCTGGAGTTTATGGACTCATCGATATTCCCCTCTCTGTTCTCGATTATCTCGATTTGACTGACCGGGCTTTCTCCTTTCCCGGAAGAAGCATATTTAGAGAGCAAGGAACAGATCGACCCATTCTTTTTGAATCATACTTCTGCGAACAGAAAGGTATCGTGAAGAAGCGTATCGACAACCGCAGGGTTGAAGTTTTCAGATCTGAAAATGGAGAGCTTTTTGCTCAAACCTATGAAACTGATATCGTTTCCGGGGAGGAGGGGCAGAAGTTGTCTGAAGAGCTCCTCAGGTATCAGATTGCCGCCGACAGCTCGTTGTACGACAGTGAACGAAAGGATCGGGAATACGTACTTTTAGAAAACGACGAGTTTATGCTCGAGGGCGGTAAACGCAAGGTTCTATCCACCGGTCAATACCTCGATATTCCGGGTGGTACCACAGTAACGGTAGTCCTGAAAGCCACAACGGAATTGGCTGATGGATACAATATACAAGAAAACAGAGAAGCGATTGAATTGGTCCTGCAGCTTCAGAAGTCGTATGAAAAGATGCAGATACCGGAAATCAACATCCCCGTTCTGAAAGACAATGAGCTCCTTGAACTATCCTTCAGCTTTTACACACCGGCTCCTCTTACTCGTGTTTGGGCCTACTTGTCCGCCCGGTCAGTCCACCCTTCGCGCAAGGCAAAGCTAAGGATAATACGATTTTCCATGGAAACAAAGGAATGCAAAACGGAGAGCGATTTTGTCATTCATTACTTTCTTATCAAAGAGAAGACGGGGAGCCACCAATGGAATCGAGAGACAGATCCAAGAGTAAACCGGAATTATTATTGGGATTGTGAGAATTTATTGTTCCCTGAAGGCGAATTTTGTAGAAGTGAAAAATCACTTCTGTGGCCCGTGCAGTACGATGCGGATGTGCAAGGTGACGGGAGTTGTGCTGTAGTGCGTTTTTCAGTGGGAAGAGTGGACATCCGATACGATCAATACCTTATATCGTTCCATCTGAAAGCTCGCAAGCCCAAATTGCTGTCCAGGCAGGAAATATCTGTTGGTTTGAACGATTACCCCGTAGCCTGTATGTGGTTTGAACACAGCTCTCAGGAAAAAGAAGCGACATTGCTTTTCCCGCGAAAGTTGATAAAGGAAAACGATACCAACATCATTCGGCTTGAGATAGATGAGCCGATTCCATCTACAGCGCCTTATCGGCCCAGTCCACCTCTCCATCATGACAGGGAGCCGGGTGACTTCAATCTGCTGGATTTTGTTCTCCGCCCTAGTCTCCCTCCTGTCGCTCATGCCGGAGGCGGATACCGAGGTCTGACCTACACAAATTCCTTTGAAGCGCTTAGAGAAAATGCCGGTACATTCACCTTTTTTGAGATCGATTTCGAATGGACGAAAGACGAGCAGCTAGTCTGCCTTCATGACTGGGGAAAAACGTTTGCCTGTCTCTTCGGTTTCGAAATTGAAGAGCCTTTGCAGCTTGACACCTTTCGGGAGCTGAAAACTGTATTTGGGATTACTCCACTAACCCTTACTTCGTTGAAGGAGTTCCTGCTGGACAATCCTTCGGTAAGAATCATCACTGATATCAAATCCAATAACATTCGGGCACTCCGGAAGTTGGCCGAGCAGCTCCCAGATGTTACCAGCCGCATCATTCCACAGATATATCAGCCGGAGGAGTTCATAAACGCCGTTGAGATCGGGTATAAGGACATCATCTGGACACTTTACAGATATCCTTACAAATACGATCCGGTTGAAATAATGTCCCAAATCCAGCAATGGAAAGAAGAGTATGATCGGAAACTCTTCGGGATTGTGATGCCCGTGCCCGTTGTGGAGAGGGGGATCGCAAAAATCGTGGTGGAAGCCGGAATCCCCGTCTATGTGCACACCATCAATACCTGTGCAGACTACAGGCGTTTCCTCCAGCTGGGAATCTCTTCTGTATACACAGATTTTTTAGATATCGGCACGTGTTACGCCACGACTACTCCCTGTCTGCACAGCAGCCACCCAATTTGCCTGCTTCCTTAAGACTTTCTTTTTTTGTCTTTTCTGTTTAAATTTTAAGCGTGGACATAACCCTTCCGGTCTACGGTCCTCGACAGCCGGTGATAACCACCCACGTTCTAAAAACAAACTTTTATCCCCGGTACGGGGCTGCCAACGATCAAGTAGACCCTGTCCTGGCAGTACACCCGGTCTATTTCCAGCGGGTGATACCACGCTACAGGTTATCTACCAGCGAGACCCGTGATCTCGGGGTCGGGCCAATGTTCGATGCTTCTGTGACCGTAGTACGCCCTTACCCGATCAAGCCGGTACGTTATTTGGAGCCGCTGCCTTCCTGGAAGGGACAGCACATCGATCTTCTTGCCTAATATTGGGTTGAGGAGGAAGTGTCATTCTTCACCGGCAAATATAAATCCTATCTTGTTATGCCAGTTCATATTTTCATTGTCATCTGGGATAAAAAACAGAGTGTTTCCCTCACTCTCCTTGATCGCCAAGACAGGATAGCTTTTCCCCAACGTGAATCCTTTTTTACTAAGGTATTCCACCAAAATCCGCTCCATTTCATCAGGACTGTACTTCCCTTCGCTGATCTCTAACACTTTGTAGAAGTATTCCTTGTTAATGTTCACTTTGAAACTCATGATCTCCCCTCCTCTATGAAAATTCAATCTGAAGCTGCGGGACCTGTCGCCAATTCGTCCCAACAAAGTAAAGCATACCACAGAATGTAAAAGAGACGTAGGCGTAAGAAATAAAGAATAATAGCTGATGTGAGGGTAGCCGCTGCCGTCCAGGGGGATGGAGGTGCACTCCCCCAACATCTCGGGCTGTGTAACACGGCGTCGGGACCAGGGGTGCCGTCCATGCCGTCCCATCATACATTTCCATGAAATACACAACTGCAGAGGGCGAATCATTATGCTAAAATAAGTAATAAGAGAAACAGAAGCATGAATTACGATGTTGATGGTCCGGTTCATCCTATTCAGTGTATTGTTCCCCCGCACATGATCGAGGCCATCAAGCTGCGGGGAAATAAGGCACAAAAGCAGATGGCTGAGGAGTTGGAAAAGGCAAGTGTGCGGTTTAGAGAGGAAAGAGAAATTAAAGCACCGCCCACCGCATACAAAGCAGCTCCGTCAGTCGCACCCGGTGCACAGTCTCGACTGGATCGAGAAGTCTATGATTGTCAGAACGGCATGACATTACCTGGCCAGCTTGTACGCAAAGAGGGAGATGCAGCAACTAATGACCGCCAAGTAGATGAGGCGTATGATGGCTCCGGAGCCACCTATGAGCTGTATTTCAAGGAGTACAACAGGGACTCTATAGACGGACAGGGGATGGCACTTGTTTCCAGTGTGCATTACGGGCGTAATTACAACAACGCCTTCTGGAATGGCTCGCAAATGGTGTATGGAGATGGGGACGGCATCATCTTTAGAGCTCTCACAGGGGATCTGGCAATAATCGGTCACGAACTAACGCACGGTGTAGTCCAATTCTCGGGAGGACTGGTATACCGTGATCAGTCAGGCGCCATTAACGAACATGTTGCTGATGTCTTCGGCGTGTTGACCAAGCAATATAAGCTTAAACAGAGTGCTCATGAAGCGGACTGGCTGATTGGAGCAGGGATATTTGGCCCCGATATTCACGGGGAGGCCTTGCGATCGATGGCAGCCCCCGGAACAGTGTATGATGATCCACTGATTGGCAAAGATCCTCAACCTTTTCATATGGATGCCTATGTATATACCAACTCCGATTACGGCGGTGTCCATATCAATTCCGGAATCCCCAACCATGGGTTTTATCTGTTGGCGATGATGTTGGGCGGGGATGCATGGGTGAAGGTTGGAAAGATCTGGTATGAAGCTCTACAAAGCATCAATAATCCTCACGCCCAATTTATAGATTGGGCCGAAGAAACGATTGAAGGCGCCCGCACACTCTTCGGACCTGGAAGCCGGGAAATGATTCTCACCCGACGCAGCTGGAAGCTTGTAGGCGTATTGTAATTATGAGGCTATCCATTAAGACATCCGGCGGATTAGGTAACATCCAACTCCAGGGACAGCTTGACACCGATGAACTTGAACCTTCACTGGCAAAGAGGGTGATATCCACCCTGACCCCAAAACGTCTAGAGTCTCAAAGTACATCCACTGAGATGGGTGTTGCAGACATGATCCAGTATGAGATCAGGTTGTTTTTGGACAACGGCGTTTATCACTACATCCTGGATGAGGCAAACACTGCACAAGATGTTATTGAGGTGTTACAAGATCTGATCCATGAACTGATTCGTAAGAAACAAGCTAATCATTAGCTGCAGAACTCTGCAGCCCTGAACATACTGGATCAGAAAACGAACGAGATCCGCCCTGCCCTTACTCCGGATTTTGTAGCCTTCAGCAAGGACGAGTCATTCGAGCAATTCATCCATAAAAGCTCGATATTGAATGATCAGGCGGTGATACCGGGCAAAATCATCCACCAGCTTAGCTTTTTGTGCCTGAACGCTGTCCCTGCTTTGAATGACATTGGTGAGCATGTTCCTGCCCTGATTGTAGAGCCGTGCCTCTTCCGAAGCTTTCTCTTCCGCAGATTCGATCAGCTGTCTACTCAGGTCGATGATCTTCTCCAGCTCAATAGCCTGTATCAGCAGGGAGGTCACGTTTGTCTCCACCGCCTTTTCGATCGCCTCGATCTCCTTCTCGAGCTGCCTGATCTGGGTATTGATGTACTCCCTCTCCGCTTCAAGACCTTCCAGTCCGGTTGCCGGAGAATAACTTAATCCGATCGTAGCTTGGGGATGTATCACCTTCAAAGAGTCTACAAACGCGTCCTCTGGACCAAAGACTCCCGCCTCGAGGAACAGATCCAGGGTCGCCTTCTCTCTCTCCCCGAATGCCGTGCTCTGGTATCTCAACTGTTCTATGAGGAGCAACAAAGGTTTTTTCAGCCGAGTGTTGGCCTTGCCCCTGGCAGCCGCCCCGGCGGCGGAGGGAAGCTCTACAAATTCGTAAAAGTCAAAATCAGGTTTGTCATCGTATATGGCATCCGAATCCGATAGAGTAGCCAATACCGCTTGAATCGATTTCGCCAGGGATTCGTATTCAAATATCGCCTGCCGGGCCGTCCGGATGGCATCCTCAGCCCGCAACACATCTAATTTATCGACCAGGTTCGATCTATACATCCGGTTCGTCGTCCCCAGCTGCTCCTCTGCGAGCTCGAGGCGCTGCTGATAGATGTCTGCCAGCTCAATGGCATACGCCCAATTAATGAACAGGGTGGCCGGCTCCACCAGGAAAGATTCCCGGTTTTCTTGCATCTCAACTTCTTTGGCCTTTATGGTATACTCCTGCAAATCGTACCCCAACCGTGCCAGCTGCTCCACGTTTTTCTTGAGCGGCCAGGACAGGGAGATCTCTACTCCGTGTTGAAACGAATTCTTTTCTATTGTGACGGGTGGGTTTTGCATCCAGGTATATGCAGTTGAAACGGAAAGACCCATCCGTCTTCCGTCTGCAAAACTTCGCTGCATATTTGCCTCCAGGCCTGCGGCCTGGACAAGATTGGAAAAGAAATCGGAAGCACTCGGCTCATCCAAAATGGTATACTGGGGCATGAGTGAGTAGTACCATTCGTATCGAGGAAGCAGGGTTTCGCGATAAATCTGTTCCACGTCTACCGCAAGTTCTTCCTTTAGGAAAAAGGGATGATTCTTTTGAACCAGCCCAATAAATTCCTGCAGGTCGATTGCGCACGCGGAGACCGCGAGCAGGGCCAGGACAGAAACGAAAATAGTAGTTTTAATACATTTCATAGTCACCCCCCTGAAATTGTAACCGGTATCTAGGCGCCATGTCCGATTTGTATCTCATTGTAAAGGAAGAAATAGCAACATATCATATCACAATTCATGAGTTTAACATGACTGAATTAATATGATAAGCTTATGTTGAAGGAGCGAAGCCGATGAGAAAGATATTCGAGTTTTTTTCCAGCCGGCATATCTTGGCCAGCCTATTTACAATCATGGTAGTTCTTCTAGGGCTCAACTCACTTCGGACCTTGCGGAGGGATACCTATCCGGCTGTGGACTTAGGCGAAGTCTTCATTCAGACCGTGTATCCCGGTGCTTCCCCGGAAGACGTGGAGCTGAACGTTACCAATAAGATCGAAGATGAGCTGAAGAACATAACGGGCATCAAAAGGATCGTCTCTACCTCTTTGGAGAATTTCTCGACAATCGACGTGGTTATCGAATCGGACGTGAAGGATATAGAAAAGGTCAAACGGGACATACGGGACGCGGTGAGCCGGGTAAGCGAGCTTCCTGATGAGGTTACCGAAGCGCCGCTGGTCCTCGAGATCGATACTTCTTTGATTCCAATCATGGAAGTAGGAATTACCGGAGAACTCAGCTACGCGGAGATGAGGGATATCGCCAAGCGTTTCGAGACCAAGCTGAAGGAAGTTCCGGGCGTCGCCCGGCTGGAGAAACAGGGATATCGGGCCAAGGAAATAAAAGTTGAAGTCGATCCATCGGCCATGGATCGATATCAGATTCCGCTTCGCGATATTATTCGGGCTATCCAAGCCCGCAACATTCGGGCTACGGGAGGCACTTTCGAGTCCTTCACGAGCGAAAAAAATGTGGTTACTCTGGCCCAGTTCCGCGATCCCTTGGAGGTAGCAGACGTTATCGTGCGAACCACCTTCGAAGGTCCCTCGATCAGGGTCGAGAACCTGGCCATGGTCCGGGAAGATTTCGAGAAGGAGAGCGTCATCTCCAGAATGGAGGGACGGAAAGCCATCTCTTTCGTGGTGTACAAGAGTGAGCAGGCTGACATCATCCGCACCGTCCGGGCGGTGAAGGAATTGATACGCGAGGAGAGCGGCATAGGATTGATCGGCGGGCCGGCTACAATCGAGGTGACGGATCAGGCCGAACGTAATATTTTCGACCGAATCAAGAGGTACCTCGGCATGGGTACGTACGAGCAGGATATCTTCCGGTACGGGCCGGTGCGCATCCTGGTTTCCGACGATCTGTCACGAATCGTGCAAAACCGTTTTCGGATCACCCTGACTAATGGATTGATCGGGTTGCTCCTCGTTGTGGTGATGCTGTCGATCTTCCTCAACCTGCGCACAGCCTTTTGGGTGGCCATGGGGATTCCCGTGGCCATACTGGGCGTGTTTTTTCTCATGCCGATCTTCGGAACCTTCCTGGACTCCATCTCTCTCACCTCGCTGGTCCTGCTGATTGGGATCATTGTCGATGATGGAATCATCATCTCGGAGAATATCTACCGCCGCCGGGAAATGGGCGACTCTCCGGTGGAAGCGGCTGTCAACGGAACCAATGAAGTGTTCTTTCCCGTGCTCACCACGATTTTAACTACGTTCCTGGCCTTTGCTCCCATGTTTTTCATGAAAGGAATGATGGGGAAATTTGTCTTTGTCATTCCCCTGACCATCAGCCTGGCGTTGTTCATCTCTCTGTTCGAGGCGGCCTTCGCCCTTCCGTCGCACCTGGCCCACGGCATGGAGCGTTCCCGCAGGGGCGCTCAGCGGGAGTCGGTACGAAAGTGGTTCGAGGCATTGAAGACCTTTTACGCCAAGGTCGCCTTTCACCTGTTGAAGGTGCGCTACCTCCTTGCCGTTCTTTTCATCGCTCTTCTGGTATTGGTATTGATGTATGCACAGAGGAACTTGAAGTTTATCATGTTTCCCACCAAAGGAGCCGATCGCTTTGCCGTAGGCGTCGAGATGTCCACCGGCACCTCACTCCAGACTACGGCGGAAAAAATCCAGGAGTTCGAGGCGTTCATCAAAAAGCTTCCAGTCGATGAATTGGATACCTTTATATCCCGGATTGGGGTCAGCCTCAGCGGAGGTGACGGGGAGAACTTCGGCTACACGTTGATCGGACTAACTCCCTTCTCAGACCGGGAACGTACGGTCGATGAAATCATCGAGTGGCTGCGGCCGCGGATCGAATCCATAGAAGGTGTGGAAAAAACGACCTTTATCGTGGATGCCGGGGGGCCGCCGGTTGGAAAGCCCATCTCGATACGCGTGACCGGCAACGACAGTCAGACACGGCGTCAGGCTACGGCAGAGATCATGGAATACCTGGCCACCTTCAATGGAGTGAAAGACATAGACAGCAATGAAAAGCTGGGCAAGGAACAGATAGAAATAAAAATAGACTACAATCGACTGGCTCGTTTGGGGCTGACGGTTGCCGACGTGGCGCAAAACGTTCGCATCGCCTACGACGGGGAGGTTGTCACCAGCATGCGCGACGGGGATGAAGACGTAAACTTTCGGGTTCAAATGCAGGAGCGTGCGCGGAGAGACGTGAGCTACCTGTACAACTTGTCGATTCCCAATGTCCAAAACCGCCTGATAAAGCTTCGAGAGGTCGCCCGGCTGGAAACGACTGCGGGTCCGAACGCTCTGTATCATTACGACGGTGAACGAACCGCGACCATTGAAGCCGACGTCGATCAGGATATTATCACCCCTCTGGGAGCTACGACGCTGGTAATGACCCACTTCAGTGATGCCGAGGACAGGTGGCCCGGCATCCGTTTGGGTGTAGGTGGAGAAGCCGAGGAGAGCCAGGCAAGCATCGTCGAGTTGATGACAACATTCGCCATCGCGTTGGTCGGGATCTACTTCCTGTTGGTGCTCCTGTTCAACTCCTACACCCAACCCTTTTTGGTCCTGATATCTGTGCCTTTTGGCATAATCGGAGTAATCATCGCCTTCGGTCTCCACGGCGAGAATTTGAGTTTTCTGGGTGTAATGGGCATTATTGGTATGATCGGGGTCGTTGTGAACGATTCTCTCGTATTGGTGAATCACCTGAACAACCTACGAAAGTGGAATCCCGACTGGAGTATTCGTAAGCTGGTCTCCGAGGGAACCTCTCACCGGCTGCGGGCTATTCTGCTGACCACTCTCACAACTGTTGCCGGCCTGCTACCCTTGGCCTACGGTCTCGGGGGAACCGACCTCTACATGCAACCGATGGCTCTGGCTCTGGGATACGGTATTCTCTTCGCCACACCGCTGACGTTGGTGTTGGTACCGTCTCTGTACATGATTGGTACGGATATCGGTGGACTCTTCAGGAGGAAAAAGGGGTAGAATATCATACCGGCGTTCTGAACATGGGTTCGGGAAACAGGGTTGTATTGGAATATAGTAGATGGATTTTTTAGACCCGGCACGATACAATAAAGAGTAAGAAAGTTGGTGTCTTATGGATAAGAAGTTTTACGCCCACCTCAAGGCCTACATCCTCTCTCATCAGGTCGGGGAGGACCCGTACAAGAACCTGGCCAAAATCAAGGTCATTGCCAACACCAATCCCAGTCATTGGGATGGGAAGCTGCCGACAAAGGGCATACGCCCGGACACCGAGTACTGCAGCGTAGCGGAAGCCAAGAAAGATCGGCCGGTCGTACCCTGGTGGTGGTACGCCGCAGAACGCGAGCCTGTTCCGTCGGTGGTAAAGGATATCTACAAACGATTGGCCTTCGATTTCGCCGTGATGTATCCCCAGAATAATGTCTGGATCTACATCAGCGTGGAACCGGCCCAGGATCTTCTCAAACTCCTCGGCCAGCAGGACCATCTAAAGGCCTTTATTCTGATCTCGTTGATCAACAAGAAATTCCCAAAAGCCCAGAGGGAGCATAAACGCCTGCGTCTGGGCACGGTGATGGGATCAAAGGATCTGAACAAGATCTTCGCCTTCGTTGCTTTCCAGGAAGATGATGAACGCTATCAGTCCCTTCCCGGCAACATTCCCACGTTGAGCCGGTTGGTACATCCCGCTTCCAATACGGCTAACTGGAACATCCGCCTGCCCAAAGACAATCGGGTTTACGGCTCGTTCCAGGAGATCATCGGCTAGCCGCGGCGCAGCCCATGATCTGAATTTTCCTCGTCGCCTATAGAGGGGGAATTTCTTTTACACCGTCAGGTTTTCTTCGAGAAACCGTGGGTTCGCCGTCTGGGTCTGTTTTGCCGGTTACTCCGTTTCCTTGATCCCATGTGCGAGAAATCCGGCTGATGGCCGATCCAGTTGGGAGACAGACGGTTGGCGGTTATCAGACGTTTCGCCGATCCCAGATCTCTGTGGGTGACCAGGGTTATCGCCGTTCCTTCCCTGCCCATGCGCCCGGCCCGGCCCGTCCGGTGGGTATAGGTGACTGCGCTCCGCGGGAAATCGTAGTTGATCACGTGGCTCACATAACTGAAATCCAGACCCCTGCCTGCCAAGTCCGTAGCGATCATGTAACGAACCTGTCGGTTGCGCAAACGCCGGATGACGGAACTGCGTTTCTGCTGCTCCATACCGCCATGAACCATATCCACCTGAGAATATTTGGTTTTGAGCTTCAGGTACAATTTCTCCGCATTGATGCGAGAGTTGCAGAAGATGATCGCTTGTTTAATCGATCCCTCGTTCATCTTAATGTGCAGGCTCGACAAGCGGGCATCCTGAGCCACAAACTGAAATTGATGGATCAGCGACTGAGGTGACACCTGTTGGGAGTTCAGCTGGACCCGAACCGGCTGGTTCAGATACTTATCAGCCAGCCTGTTTATATCTGAAGGCATAGTGGCAGAAAAAAGCAGGGTCTGATGCTCGTGGATCAAGCAGGAGAAAACGAACTCGATGTCTTCGAGAAACCCTTCTTTTAGCATCTCATCCGCCTCATCGAGCACGAAGGTCTGAACATCGGACAGAGAGATCTTTCCGCTGTAGAGGAAATCGATCAGGCGCCCCGGTGTGGCCACCAGTATGTGCACCACATCCTGCAGCTTCGCCTTCTGGACCCCCATATCAAAACCGCCGTACACAGCGAATGGAACCACGTGCAGATTTTGAGCGATGCGGCCAATCTCCTCCGTATACTGAAGAGCCAGCTCCCTGGTCGGAACCAGGATCAAGGCCTGGATCGCTTTCAGATTCGGATCGGTCCGCTGCACCAGAGGAATACCGCAGGCGCTGGTTTTTCCCGAACCGGTTTCGGCGGTGGCAAGCAGATCCTTGCCTGCGAGAATATGGGGGAAGGTCATCTCCTGTATGGGAGTGAGTTCGCTGTAGTTCATCGCCCTGAGGGCTTGTAGGATCTTTGGTTCGATGTCCAGTTCTGTGAATTTCATGGTTGTATTTCCTTTTGATGTTTCTTTCCTTAGGTAGCGTCAACTGAGCCGGAGCAGACAGCTAGCGGTTGTACTTCTCCCGCAATTCCACCGCTTCGTCGTGGATACGGCGGATCAGGATTTCGGGAGGGGACAGATCGGAACTCCTTGGTTTTCGGAGCACCGAATCTAGGGCGGGCAGCTCCGCTTGAGTATATTTCTGAACAGCGAACAGTGCTCGTTCCGACAACTCCACGTTGCCGGCATCTTCGAAGTAGTTGCGGATCAAGCTCTTGGCCTGGTCTGACAGCCCTTCGCCGATGATATGTTCAGCCAGCGCATACACCGCTGCAAGAAAACTGGCTACACTCATGCAGATTACTCGTGAACGTGTCCGTTCTCCAACTCTTCGGTGGTGGCATCCCGAACGGACCGGATCGTAATGTCGAAATCAAGAGTCATCCCGGCAAGGGGGTGATTGCCGTCGGCGAGGACTTCGGATTCATCAATTTTCACAACTGTAAAAACTGCAGGATTTTTTTCTATTTGCATGCTACCTCCTACCCTTCCGGGAGGGCGTACTCCTCGATTTCTGCCTGGCTGCGCAGTTGAGCGGCCAGCTCCTCTATAGCGACCATCACCTTCTCCCGATGCAGATACTGGACGATGCGGGCCTCGATTTCCTCGTACGGAATAATCGATTCCGCTTTCTTGTCCGTGACCTGTATGAGGTGATAGCCGAATTCCGTAGTAACAATCCCGCTGAGCTGCCCGATCTTCAACGAAAAGGCGGCGTCGGCGAAGGGCTTGACCATCTGCTCCCTCTGGAAATACCCCAGGTCGCCTCCGTACGCGCTGCTGCCGTCCTCGGAGAACTGGCTGGCCAGCTCGGCAAAATCCTCTCCCGCTAAAATCCTGTTCCTGATCTCCTCGATACGGCTCTTTGCCGCCGATTTTTCCTCCTCACCGGCATCCGGACTCACCAGGATAAGAATGTGCCGGGCCTGTACCTGTTCCGGGGTAAAGAAGAAATCAGGATTGTTCTCGTAGTAATCCCTCGGTTCCTGTTCCGAAACCGATACGGAGGGAGCGATATCGAGATCGATCATGTCCTGGATCGCGATCTGTCTCTTTAACTCCGTCCTTAGTTCATCTTGGCTGATGCCTATCTGCTCCAAGGCGCCGGCAAACCCCTCTTCATCAGCATACTGAGTACGCAGATTGCTGACCTGTTCCTCAATGCGTTCCTCAGTGATGTCGAAACCACGGCGTTGGCTCTCTTGGTAGAGCAGCTCTATATCGATGAGTGTATCCAGGGCTTGCCGATTAATCACATCTCTGTGGCTCTCATCCACTATTCGACCTTCTCTTAGAGCCTGCTCCTCAAAGCGCCTAACCTCACGGGCAAGATACTCCTTGGGGATCAAAACCCCGTTTACCGACGCCACCGCAGAGTTCTGTTTTGCCCCCCCGGCCAGAAGGAAAACCGCAGAAACCAGCAAAAAAAGAAAGAATGGAATCATAACCTTCGAAGGCGTTTTCTTCACCAATAAAATCCTCTTTTCATTACCACTTCGAGCTTTATACAGCCGCGGCCGCCTTCCCGGCAAAGGGGAAGGGGATCGAAGGAAGGTTGAAGTTGTCTAGATAAAGTACTGATTCTGAACGAAAAAAGCAATCCCGCCGCCTGTATCCAAACCCAGACCGGCGGACCAGCGGGCGAAAAAACGAATAAAAACGTGAATTTATATGTACAGTACGCACTATTCTCGTTAATATATAGGAGTAAAGGATGCAGGCTCGCATGCCTGATTCTTAAAATAAAAGCACCTGCCTACGTATTGCTGGCTTTACTGAAGGGAAAAAGAGTTTCCCTTTTCGTTATCACGTCTGGGTTGCCGAACCAGCACTCATTCCTACCAGCCAGTCTGCCGGGTTTCTATTCTGGTCGAGTCGTCTCGTGGTGCTGATACTATAAATTGGAGGAGCAGTGGCAAAGATATTCATCGACGAAAACGAGAGCCTGGAAAAGGGGCTGAAGCGTTTCAAACGTATGCGCGAGCGCGAGGGCATAGTCAGGGCATTTAAAAACAAGCAGTACTATGTGAAACCATCGGACGAGCGCAGGGAGAAAAAGAAGAAGGCAATCCGGAGATTGCAACGCAAACGGACTAGGAACATCCAGCGACGCACCAGATATTAAGACCCGTGTTTTCTATTCCTTGAAATCCGCAAGACATTCACGAATCCAGAAGAGTAGATCTGCGGTATTTCTTTCGTAACCGGCCGGATGCTGCCCTCACACAGGGCAATTGATCGAAACGCACCGATTTGTATAATGAGGGCAAAGGACAATAACATCATGGAACTGGATGAAATGAAGGGCGTTCAGGCGAAGTTCAAGCAGGGACTGGAGAAACTCGAGCTTGTCAAATCCTGCCTGACCAAGCTGAAAAGACAAACCGGCCTGGAAGTGGAGATCGATTCCTTGGACAATCGGGAAGGAACCCTGACCTTCTGGTTTACCGGAACCAGGTACTATGTGAAAATCCGCGTTACCGATCGGGGCATCGACAATATCGGAACGGACTACAACGTAGCCATCGGCTGGCTGGATTGGGGACGCTTCACCGGCGGTGGAGACATAGAGAGCCCCGAGCAGTCCAACTATTACGACGAACGGGGTATCCTTTGCGAACTAGAAAGAGAAGAGTTTTACTGCAACTTCGAGAATTGTGACGAGGAAAAGCTGCGCAAGGCGATGCTCTACAAGCTTCAGCGCCTGGTCGGCCGAACCATCGCTGTAAACAACGCTCTAACAGTTTAAATTTGCCCAATCGGATGGCCTGGACTCACGGCAGATCCTCAAGATGGCAGGTGTCGTTTGTCCGCTACCCCCGTTCCGAGATTCGGTCCTCTTTACTCATCCGACCATGCAGCAGCGGAGATCCCGGATCGTGGCTGGAATGGCGCTCTTGCGCCGTCCGTGAGTTTGCGTTGGCGTAGCAGTACAGGCAGTGATGCACACAGGTGTCGTAAGCCCCGATATCCACACTCTCCACGCAGCCGCAGGCCTCCCGCTGGGACCTGTCCTTCTTTCCTGTGAACTCCTGTCCCGTGATTTGAGAGATCAAGGAGTCGTCCACGCATTTCCCCGCCGGTATTCCCGCCTCGGTCAGCTCGGGGCAGGAACACCCGTAGAGTTGGATATCGTACCCGGAAGCGATACTTTCTATCTCCAGGGCGAGGTTCCTCTTCCCTGCGGGAGAGATTTCGACTAGGCCGACGGAGTCCAGGTTGCGCCGGCACTTGTTGTACATGGTGAGATAACTAAGAATGCAGCGCCGGGTCGAACCGGCCAATTCTCGGGCCAGTTGCCGAAACAGGCGAATATGTACAGACGGCGAATAATCCCGGGTGAAGAGAATCGGGTCGTAACGCCATAACACTCGCTCCGGCCCCAGCCGCCCGGCCAGATCCAAGAAGGTCCGGAGGATCCGTCGCTTGTCCGGAAGGTTCCTCTCCAGTTCGGTTCCGTATCCGGTCAGGGTAAAAAGGAAGTAGTAGGGAATCCTGTAACTATCCAGCTCGTCGAGCCGCCCGATCAAGCTGCCCGGGTTCTTGGTCCAAAACACGATGCAGCGGGTCTGCTCGGCAGAGATCGGAACCCGGTACACGAGCCGCGGATTCACCGGGTTTCGAACCAGTACGTAACCCTCCCCCAATCGCTTGAGAAACCACGGGCCGTAAAAGGCCGGTATATCGGTTCTTCTGCTGGCGCTGATGATCATCCCGGTGCTCAGAAACTCAAGCGGGGCAGAGGCACCTTATCCTTGATCTGGTCGAGCTGTTTTTGACGAACATTGTTTTGTACTCCCCTTCTCAGTATTATATCCAGTGCCGAAGGAAAACCGCAATGGATCACCATCCGTCCTGTAGAATTTCCATGTTGAATAAACCACGCCTCTCGTTTAGTCTCTTAGGCAGTTGTAACAGATATACACCATGAGAGCCGAACAATCCTTCTCTGACCAAGCGTTCTGCGACTATTTGAACCGAAGAATCGGCGAGATGATGGTGCTGGCCGTGTATGTCAGCAAGAATGCCTCCAGAAAGGAGTGCTTTACCCGCCCCCTGCTCGCAGACCTGCTTTCCGAGGCCACAAAGATCGAAGAGCTGCTCGATGCCTACGGAGTCAAACACAACAAACGCTGGTATCCCCTCCGGCAGGCCGTAGCTCCAATCAAGCTGTTTTCCAATGTGAGCTATATCCTGCTTCACATCATGTACTTCCTGCCCAACTACCGTCTGCTGCCGATCGAACAGGACTTCCCCGCCGCCACGGAAAAGGCTCTGGCCTATACGTGTTCGATCCTCATCGAAGGCCTGAAGGCGTTGATCCGGGAGGCCCGCAAGCTGGATATAACGATTCCGGAAACCGTACCACCGTTGGAGAACTTCAGCGACGAAATCCTCGCCGGGCAACTTCCTTCTGACAAACCGAGCCACAAGGTTGCTTCCCCCGAGGAGACGGTGGTGTACCTGGCTACGGCCTTCCTCAACCTGGCAGAACAGGGCACCTTTCTCCACGCGGTTCAAAACCGCCAGGTCGAGAATCTCGCCGACTGGATCCCCGATCCTATAAGCGAGGAACGTTTGCGTAATCTGGAAGAGATGTTTCACAACCTCCAGTCTCTCTACGACACCCATATCTCCAATTCCAACGTGGAACCTCTGGACGAAAACTTGCCGGTTCTCCGCGGCCACATCACCGTAATCTACCATCTGCTGGAAACGGCGACGGCGTACACCCACTACTGCGAACGGCACGTTTTGAGCTTCGTCGCCGGGAAGCGGAAGACCAGGTCTACCCTGACCGATCCCAATAAACTGCTGGATATTCTTATCCATTATTCCGTGGCCTTTGCCAGCCGCTATATCGCTCGTACACGCAGCCTGTGCCACGACATGCTGAGGCGATACGCGATCCAGGGCCGAATCACGGTGCTTGCGCCTCGCTACCGGGGTTTTCACGTCCGCCCCTCCACACTGGTGGCCAAGATCGTCAGTCACTACGGAAGCGAGGTTCAGATGAAGCTGGCCGGGGAGACTTACAACGCCGGGGTGACCCTGGACCTGTTTCGGGCCAACGAGAAGATCAATTCAGGCAAGAAGCGCTGGTTGGCAGCGGAGGTCCACAGGCTCGGCCTGCTCTTCCGGCCTGGAAACTCTGAACACCCCCGCGGGAAGGGAGACAAGGCCGTCGACCAAGACGACGAACTGATGGAGAAGTTGGTCCACCGCGCGATACATGCTCTGTTCTCCCAGAACAAGTTGGTGCTCTACGAGAGGAATCTCCCCCTCAGGGAGATCAAAACCCTGCGCGAAGAAACCGCCACCGAATACATTATTCGGGCCCTGATTCAGCTCCTGACCATGGGAAAGATCGATGTGGTTATAGATATCAACGTGATCTTCACGGGGGATAGAAGGGTGCTGGAGGACATCAAACTGCTCGCCGACAACGGATACGGGGAGGATGATTTCGGCAACAATCTGCCTCTCCCGGAGAAATTGTCGTACCTGCGCAGATAGTTGTTTATCTTCCCGCCCTGGCCTTTACGATCTGATAGGCCTGGTCGGGTTCTTCTACATCCGCAAGGAGGATCTCGGTCTGGCAATCGATCCGCTCCACTATTGTGGTAGAGGAAAAACGCACGTCGTAGCGCTCCAGGACCGCCTTGGCCAATTCGCTCAACACACCGGCTTTGACCTGACGGATTCCCATTCGAACCAGAAGCAGGGCCGCCGCCTTGCCTACGATCTTATCCTCCACCAGGAGACCTTCCGGCTGGTAGGCGCCCGAGTTCAGGAAATCCTCGAGCTCGAAAAGCGGGTGCAGCCATTTGCCGACGCTGGAGAAGACCTGCCGGCCGTCGTAACGAACGCGAAGGGTCACCTCGTCTGCCATGATGCTGTTCATCTATCGTCTCTCGGCATGGTGCATCCCGCAGTCCTGATACCACTTCCTACCGTGCCGGGCCAAAATTTCATCCGCCTTTTTTGGTCCCCAGCTGCCCTGTTCGTAGAAGCATAGGGGCAAGGCTTCCGGGTCATCCCAGGAGGCGAGGATGTCGTCGATCAATGTCCAGGCCAGCTCGATTTCATCGCCTCGGGAGAAAAGCGAGGCATCTCCCTGCATGGCATCGAGGAGCAACCGTTCGTAGGCTTCGGGGAGCACGTCGTCGCCGAAATCCTCGGCGTAATGGAAATCCATGTCCACAGAACGGGTGCGCATGCCCGCCCCCGGCTGCTTGGTCTCGAAACGCAGGTGGATTCCCTCGTCGGGTTGGATACAGAGGGAGAGGATATTCGGGGTAATTCTCTGTTCCTCTTCGGAAGGAAACATCAGATGGGGAACACCCTTGAACTGGATGGCGATCTCGCTGGTTTTGAGCTGCATCGATTTACCGGATCGCAGGTAAAAGGGAATCCCCTGCCAGCGCCAGTTGTCGACAAATACTTGAATAGCCGCGAAGGTCGGTGTTTGGGATTCCGGATCCACCCGCGGTTCGTTTCGGTAGCCTATGTACTGGCCACGCACGTTCTCCGAGCCGCGTCGCAGGGCTCGCAGCACCTTCACCTTTTCATCCCGCAGGGCGTCCGCCTCGAACAGGGACGGTGGCTCCATGGCGGTGAGGGTAAGAAGCTGCAGCAGGTGATTCTGAAACATATCCCGCAGCACGCCGGCCTTGTCGTAGTATCCGGCCCGGTGCCCGACCCCGATGCTCTCGGCCACGGAAATTTGCACATGGTCGATGAAATTCCGGTTCCAGAGAGGCTCGAAAATCGCGTTGGCGAATCGGAGCGTCAGGATATTCTGGACCGTTTCTTTTCCCAAATAGTGGTCGATCCTGTAAACCTGGTTTTCCTCGAACACCGAATGCACTTGTTCGTTCAGAGTGCGCGCGCTGCTGAGATCGTATCCGAAGGGTTTCTCGATAACGATCCGCCGCCAGCCATGCTCGGACCGGTTCAGCCCCGCCTTGCCGAGTTTCTCGATGATCAGCGGGTAGAGGTTCGGTGGAGTGGCCAGATAGAACAGGCAGCTACCTTTGAGCCCCTTTTCCCCCTGGTTGCACTGCAGTGTCTCCGCCAGGTTGGCGTAGGTCTTGGGATCGTCATAATCTCCGGATAAATAGGAGATGCGGTCTCTGAAGTCGGGCCAGCGATCGCAGATCTGAGGTTTCAGGCGAGCGTAGCTGCTTACCCCTTCAAAGGTATGGTTCTGAAACTCCTTATCGCTCATAGAGCTGCGGGCGATCCCTACCACCTGGGTCGCTTCCGGCAGAAGACCTTCGCAGGCCAGGCTGTGCAGAGCAGGTACCAACTTGCGGCGGGTCAAGTCTCCGGAAGCCCCGAATATCACGACGGTTGCCGCGTCCGGTTTCTTCAGGCTTGGTTTCATGTCAAGAACCAATGCCACTCATTAATCCCCGGATGTCCGTCTCCACATCCTGACCAAGATGGATGCGGATTACCCGCCTCTGGTTGTCTTCAAGGGCTCTCTTGTCCCCCAAAGCCTGGGCCATTTTCAGAGTGGCAAAGCTGACGGCGGATTCCTGCTTTCCCGCCGTATCCGGGATTGCCGCATCCCGCCGCTCCGCGTTTGTGAACTGGACGAACAATCCGCCGCCCCCATCGCCCTTGTGGAGCTGTCCCGTGGAATGGAGGAAGCGCGGACCATAGCCGACTGTGGTGGCAATCCGGTACCGGTCCCTGATGATCCTCCGCAGCTCCCGCAGTACAGCACTGGTTGTGTCGGTCGGCTGCACATAGGCCTGCAGGGCGACGTAGTCCCCTGGTTCGGCTTGGGAGAGAAACTTGGCCAGAACCTTGCCGTCTGGAGGCTCAGCCCTGTCTTCGGGGAGCTTACCCGTTTCGGTATAGGCGCTCACCATCTCCCGAGCCCGCACCTTCGCGCTCTCTACATTCGGCTGGTCAAAAGGATTGATTCCTAGAAGGTGGCCCGCCACCGCCGTGGCCATCTCCCAAATGAAGAACTGGGCGCCCAGATCGTAGAGATCCCGCAGATCGATGCGCACGACCGGGTGGCCCGCTTTTTCAAGGGCATCAACACCCGCATCCAGGTCACCCTCGCCCTGAAGACGGAGATAAACGAACAACCTATCTTGAACGTACACCTCCGGCGCTCCGAGGGGTTCTCCGATCACAGGCACGATCCCCTTACCCTCCTTACCGGTACTCTCTGCGATCAGCTGCTCGATCCAATCCCCGAAGCTGGACAGCCGTGGGGAGGTGAAGATCGTGACCTTGTCCCGGCTCAGGCCCTCCCGCTTCTCCACCGCCAGGCGCCCCAAAATCGCTCCAAGCCGGGCACCCTCTGCTCTCTCACAGGCGGCATCCAAGGCTCGGTCGAGGAGAAGTCCCAAATCGATTCCCAGCAATGCCGCAGGAACCAGACCGAAATAGGAAAGGGCGGAGTAGCGCCCGCCGATATTCGGATCGTTGAGAAAGGTCATTCGGAAACTGTACCGAGCGGCCAGGTCGGCCAGCCTGCTTCCCGGATCGGTGATCGCTACGAAATGCTCCCCCGCCCTGTCTGCACCGACGGTCGCTGCGCTACGGTTGTAGAAATACTTGAAAAAGGACAGGGTCTCCACCGTGCCCCCGGATTTGGTGGATACGATGAATAGGGTCTTGTCGAAATCGAGCTGTTCAGCATACGAGAGAATCAGATCCGGATCGGTGCTGTCGATCACCGACAGTTTCAGGTAGCCCTCGGCCGCACCGAAGGTTTTGCTGAACACCTCGGGAGCCAGACTGGATCCGCCCATTCCGAGCAGAACCGCCTGCCTGTAACCGGAAGCCCGGAGCTCATCGGCCAGCCCGGTCAACCTCCTGATATTTTTCTTCGAAGTTTCGGCGATGGTGAGCCAGCCTAGGCGATTGTCGATTTCGGTTGGCTCGGTTTTCCAGACGGTATGATCGTGGGACCAGATTCTCTGCATCACCCGCCCCGCCGCCATCTCCTCCAGGGCGGCATCAACCACCTGCTGATACACTCCAAGGTTGGCCCGGAGCACTTCCCGGCCACCGCCCAGAGTCCCGGCCTTGTCTGCGATCACCTGGCGGAGCGATCGGAAAGATTTAGCGAAGGCGTCGACTCCGTCCTCCTGCAGCTTCTCCGTGATCGCTTCCAGGTCCACCCCGAGCCGCTTCAGCCGCTCGAGCTGCTCCCCCGCATTTTCGAGTCCGGTTTCCAGGGCGGAGGAGACGGTTCCGTGGTCGCGGAATGCCTCCAGGGTTGCCGGTGGCGCCGTATTGACGGTGTCGGGACCGATCAGGGTATCGAGATACAGCGTGTCGGGGTAGGAGGGATTTTTGGTTCCCGTACTGGCCCAGAGCAAGCGCTGCACCCGGGCGCCCCGGACTGCCAGCTTCCGCCAGCGTTCGCCGCTGTACAGCTTCCGAGAAAGGACGAAGGAAGCCTTGGCGTTGGCAATGGCGATCTTACCCTTCAGCTCTTCCTCTCCCAGCTCCTCCAAGACTTTGTCCACAGCGGTGTCGACCCGGCTGACAAAGAACGAAGCGACCGAGGCTACCCTACCGAGATCCCCGCCGCTGCCGGCAAGTTTCTCCAGGCCTGAGATATAAGCCTCCGCCACCGCTTGGTAGTGGCGGCGGGAAAAGATCAGTGTGGCATTCACATTGATGCCCTCGGCGATCAAAGCCTCGACGGCCGGGATTCCCTCTCTAGTGGCGGGTACTTTGATCATCACATTAGGGTTGTCGAGGGTCTTGAACAGTCTTTTCGCTTCGGCGATCGTACCCCTCGTGTCCCGGGCCAGCTCCGGACTGACCTCCAGACTGACATATCCGTCGGCACCGGCACTCGAATCCCATAAGGGGCGAAGCAGCTCCGCGGTCCGGTTAATGTCTTCGAGAACCAGGGCTTCGTACATCTCGTCCAAAGTAGATCCGGCCAGCCTCTCGAGCTGCTCGTCGTAATCCGAACTGCCGGCGATCGCTTTTTCGAAGATTGTCGGGTTGGAAGTCACCCCCCGCACTCCCTGCTCGATCAGGCTCTTCAGCTCCCCAGAGTCGATAAAGGACCGGCGAATATAATCCAGCCAGATGGACTGCCCCAACTTGGTGAGTTCGTATAACTTATTCATTTTTTCTCTCCCCTCAGTGCCGCCGCAACCGAGATGTCAGTGTCTCATGAAAAAGTAGTCACAGCACCCCATAAAGGTCAAACTTTCAACGCTCCCCTTTGCTGTACGCTTCTCCCAACTTCGCCGGCGCCAGCAGCCTGCGGCGGTCCTTACGCACCCCCCCGGCAAGCAGAACGACCAGGGTAGCCAGGTAGGGCATCATGGCCAGAAGATTCGGCGGCACTCCGATCGGCTGCAGCAGATACTGCAGCACGAAGATGCAGCCGAACAGAAAGGCGCCCAAAAAGGCTCGCAGTGGATTCCACAGGGCAAAAATGGTGAGGGCGATGACGATCCAGCCGCGCCCACCGGTGAGCCCTTCGGTCCAGGACTTGCTGTAGACGAGGGAAAGGTAAGCTCCGGCCATGCCGGCCAGGGCGCCTCCCAGAAGCACGCAGAGATAGCGGATTCTGCCGACGTTGATCCCCTGCACCTCTGCGGCAGCGGGATTTTCGCCAACCGAACGGATCTCGATGCCCCAACGGGTGCGGCTGAGCAGTATCCAAAGCAGGATCCCCTGAATCACGGCCAGGTAGAACAGCGGATCCTGGGAGAAGAGAATGCGGCCGACTATCGGGATATCCGCCAATCCCGGGATCGACAGGGTGTTGAGCTTCTGCGGCAGCGGGCGTCCGATAAAGGGTTTGCCGAACAGGCCGCTGACTCCCAACCCCAGCATGGTCAGAGCCAATCCGGACACCACCTGATTCGCCTTGAGCGTTATACAGACAAAGGCGTGAATACCTGCGGCCAGAGTCCCGGCGTAAACGGCGGCGAACAAGCCAAGCCAGGGGCTTCCCGTGGTTAGCGTCACGGTGAAAGCGGTCATGGCTCCTATGGCCATCATCCCCTCTACCCCCAGGTTCAACACACCGGAGCGTTCAGTGACGATTTCTCCAAGGGTTCCCAGCAGCAGAGGGGTGCCGGCGATCAAGGTGCGAATCAAAATCGAAATAACGATGCTTTCCATCCTCTATGCCCTCCTCTGCCGGGAAACGACGATGCGCTTGTTCACGAAAGTGTCGCCCATGATCAGAAAGAAGAGAAGAATCCCATTGAACACATGCACCGTTGCCGCGGGCAGGCCGAGGGAAATCTGTATAGCGTCTCCACCAACCAAAATCCCCGCGAAAAACAGCGCCGAGACAATCGTCGCCAATGGGTTCAGCTTGGCCAGCCAGGCCACAATGATGGCGGTAAACCCGTATCCTCCGGAGATTACCCCGGGGTAGGTCATGTGAAGATGGATCCCGGCGGCCTCCCCTACCCCGGCCAATCCGGCCGCCCCGCCGCTGATCACCATCAACACCACCGTTGTACGCAGAAAATCGATCCCGGCATAGCGGGCCGCATCCGGATTTTCCCCGACAACCCGCAGCTCGTAACCGAACTTCGTAGAATAGATCAAAAAAAAGAGCAGGACCGCGCAGGCCAGGGCGACGAGAAGGGTGAGATAGTGGATCCTGGTGCCCGGGATCAGCGGCAATACCCCTGCGGCGGGCAGATCATCGGTATAGGGAAAGCCCTGCTGGGTTGCTCCTTTCCACGGTCCCACGATGAGAAGGGTCAGGAACTCCGCGGCTACGTAGTTGAGCATCAGGGTGGAGATGACCTCATTGACGCCGAAGCGCACCTTGAACAAAGCGGGCAGAAGACCCCACAGGGCTCCTCCGAGAAAACCGGCCAGAAACATTAGGGGGACCACCAGCCCGCTGGGCAGCCGGGTTCCCAGATTCAGACCGACCCAGGTCGCGAAAATCGCACCCATCAGCAGCTGGCTCTCCGCACCGATGTTCCAGAACTTGGCCCGAAAAGCCAGGGTCAGACCGGCAGCAACGAGGATTAAGGGAATCGCCTTGGTGATGGTTTCGGAGATTCCATAGAAACTGCCGAAAGATCCGGCCAGGATCTTCCAGAGAGCGAAGAAGGGATTTACCCCCTTCGCGGCAAATACCAAGCCGACGGCGACAAACCCGATCAGCAGGGAGAGTACCAGCATGGCGAGCTGGCGGCCGGCCGACGCCTCGTGTCCAGGCTGCAGGCGGATCGAGATGCTCACTCCCTCCCTCCTTTCGCCCCGCCGCCCACCGCGGCACCGGGCTGAGAGCCTGCCATCATCAGACCCACGTCTTCCATGGTTGCCTCGGCTGTAGCCAGAATACCCATAAACCTGCCCTCGTACATTACGGCGATCCGGTCGCAGAGCTCGAAGATCTCCTCCAGATCTTCGGAGACCAGAAGAACCGCCAATCCCTGCTCCCTCTTCTGCAGAAGCTGTTTGCGGATGTATTCCGTTGCCCCAACGTCCAGACCATAGGTGGGATGGGCCGCCACCAGCACAGCGGGCTGGCCGGAGATCTCCCGGCCGAGGATCAGCTTCTGAATATTGCCCCCGGACAGGTTCTTGATCGGCGTGTCTATGGCCGGCACACTGACGTTGAACTGCTCGATGATGGCTGAGGCGTGCTTGCGGATACTGCCGTAGTTGAGAAACAGAACGCGGGAAAACAAACGTCGCCGGTGCTGCTTCAAGACAGCGTTCTCATACACGAACAGATTGGGAACGATCCCGAACTTGATCCGCTCCTCCGGCACGTGGGAGATGCCTCTACTGGCCACAAGCCGGGCGGAGGCATTGGTAATGTCCTGCCCGTTGAGAACAACCGTACCCTCCGTCACCTTTCGCAGTCCGGTGACTGCCTCGATGAGCTCCCTCTGACCGTTTCCCGAAACCCCGGCGACACCGAAAATCTCGTTCCGAAATACTTGAAAACGAACTCCCCGCACGGCGATCTGCTGACGATCCCCCGGGACAACGAGGTCTTCCACATCCAGAACCATCTCGCCCTGTTCGAGGTGGGGTCTTTCGATGCGAAAGATGATCTCCCGGCCGACCATCATGCGGGCCAGCTCCCGCTTATCCACGTCCTTGGCCTCCGCCTTGCCGGCAACCTCACCCTTGCGCAGAACCAGGACCCGGTGGCAGATGGAGAGGATCTCCTCCAGCTTGTGGCTGATAAAAATCACCGAGTGCCCCTCGCCGGCCATGCGGCGCAGAATGGCGAACAGCTCCTCCGTTTCCTGGGGTGTCAATACCGAGGTAGGCTCATCGAGAATCAGCAGATCCGCCCCCTTGACCAAAGCTTTGACTATCTCCACGCGCTGCTGCTCCCCGGCGGACAGTTGCCAGATCCTTTCCTGGGGTTTGATCTTCAAGCCGAAACGCTCGCCGAACTCCTCCAACCTGCGCGCCACGTGCCGGGAGGGAGACAAGAAGGGAGCGTCGCTCAATCCCAGGGCGATGTTTTCAGCAACGGTATGGTTTTGAATGAGCATGAAATGCTGGTGGACCATCCCGATGCCCAGAGCGATCGCATCCCGGGGAGATTCGATTCGCACGGCTTCTCCGTTGATACGGATCTCTCCCTCGTCCAACGGAATCAAACCGTAGAGGATGTTCATCAGCGTGGTTTTTCCAGCGCCGTTCTCCCCCAGCAAACCGAGGATCTCCCCCGCTTGTATACGCAGATTGACGCGGTGGTTCGCTCGGGTCATGTGGAAGGACTTGGAGATGTTGCTCATCTCGAGCACTTCGATCTTGAGCAATCTCTGCTCCTCTTAGAGGGATGTTCTGACTGTATCGGACAACGGGGCTTCTGACAATCCCGAGTGAGAACCTCGCCATTCACTCGGAAGATTACGGTCTTTATTCGATTTTTTTGCATAAATTGAAACCGGCTGGTACCACAACTTTTTCGATGGCCCCGAGGGATCGGTGCAGGTCTTTGGAACCAAGGGCTACGCCCGTACTTTCCCCACCGAACTGTACTGCAACCTGTCCGGAGAGTGGGGAAAGTACAAACCGGTCATGCCGCCTCGGGTACAGCAGTGTGATCTTCCTATGTATGAAGCTCAGATGGACCGTTTCACCGACTGCGTTTTAGGGAAAAAGAAGCCGGAGCCGGATGCAGAGCAGGGAAGGAAGTCCGTGGTTTTGCTGGAAGCAGTCTATGAATCGATCCGCTCGGGCACAAGCGTTGCTGTAAGCAACTATTGACAATACACATCTACCTCCGCGAAGTGCGGAGATGAGCGCCTGAGCCGGAAACCTGAGCCGGAAAAGTGCTACCGAAACTCTCAGGCTTTGCTCTTCCCGGTGGGTTCGTATTCCCGGCCTTCTGTGGTAAGATGAGGGATAGCCAAGAAGGAGGGTCGAACATGGATCTGAACAAGGAAACAAGACAGCGCTACGAAAAAAGAATGCTCGATATTATGCAAGAAGAGGGAAACAAGAAGCTTCAATGCGATTTTTTTGCCAGGAAGATCGGCATCTCTCGGAATTATGTTCTCCAGCTCATGCAATCCTTGGGTGAGCAGGGGCTGGTGGAGTTTGAACTGGCCAAACGGGCTCCCGAAAAAAAATCCTGGGTTCGGCTGAAGTCCGGCGATTAAACAGAAATCTCTACCCAAGACCCGCCCTCGATTTTTTCTAATCCTTTCTCAAGCTGCTCGAAAAAAAGTGAGAAATTCCAGGAAATAAATTTGTCATATCTCCCCTCGGCGTCTATTATGTACAGATCGACGAAAGACGTGGAGTATGAAACCGACGGCTGTTTTTGGTTTCGGGCTTCTGCTCTTGCTTTTCATCTCTGAGCCAGCCACATCCGACGAGTCTGAGCCGCCCTTTTCACAGCTTCCCGATAAAGAGAATCTCCTGGTATTCGAACGGGCCGGGCTTGCTGCCGACCTGGATCATTGGCTGCAGGCGGCGGATCTGCAGCTTACGGATCTACCCGAATGGGAGAGAGAATACTGGCTGGAAGAATGGGAGGAACGTTTACTCCTGTGGCTCAGGCACGAATGGACGGACAGCCTTCCCCAACCCAGGTTGGATCTATTCATCAACGAGATCGAGAAGGCCCACGAAGCCTACGTATTTGCCACCAACGATTCGGGGCGTATCCTGCGGGACGCTCGGGGTAACCCGCTTGTGCTCGAGCGTGGGGGAGACGCAGAGGATTTCCAGGCCTGGCAGCAACGTCTCGGTACTCGTATGGAGGAACTCCTCCAGCAGTGGGAGCAGGAGAGCCAGGTTGTCTACCACGAGCTGCTTTCCGCCCTGGATACCACGGAGTCCGGCAAAGTCCAATCCGCAGCCCGAATGACCCTTGCCCAGTATAAAGAGGAAGTTCATCGAGAGTTCGAACGTCTGTACCGCCAGGCGGAAAGCCAATTCATCCGGGTCAGGCTGAAGCAAACTTCCCAGGCAACGGTCGAACAGGAAATGGAGACTCCGGAAAAGCTGGCCCGATTGTTGATCACCCGCACACAGGCGGAGCTCCAAGACTCAGGCATCCGGTCCGATACGGGTTCCGAGGCGTTCCCCGAACATACCCAAGCGCCAATCGTGCTCGATGCTCAAACCTGGAAGGAGGATTTTTACCGGACTTTTAAACACGGAATCGAAGCCTGGAACCGGGCGGAGCAGAGTTTCCTCGACGAAAGAATCCGTTGGGAGACCGATGCCCGCACCTCTTTCGCAGAATCGGAGGAAGCGTGGCGGACGGCAAGCTTTGAGTTCCAGCAAGCCCGAGAGAGCTGGATAGGAGACATGCAGAGACGCCTGGATGAGGGCCTGGCCCGGTGGGATCAGTTGGAGTCGGAGTTTATCGATCAGTACGACCTTGCCATGACACAGCTGGCTGCCGCCTCTAAGGGCGAGCTGGATCAGCTGGATCAGGAGCTCGGCAGGCTACTGGGCCTCTACAGCCAAAACAGCAACCTCCTTGAGGTGGCCAAGGCTAACATCGAGCTCCTTCAGGGAGAAATTACAGCCCTCGAAGAGCAGAACGACCCGGATCGATTGGACAGTCTACTTCTACTTCGGGAAGAGTTGTTGTACTGGCAGGGTGAGAATGGGGAAGGAGGTGTGCTTGGTCAGTGCCGGCAGGCCTGTGACCAAGTGCTGGTATCTCTGGTTGATCTGGAAGCGAGAATCCGCGTATATGGACTGGATGGTCAACCTTCCTCCTGCCTCCAGCGGGAGATCGCCCGTTTGGAAGATGAGTTGACCTACCTTGCCGAGCAGCTGGATTTCTCCCGGACAGCCGACCCTCCCCCCGGCATTACCAGTCAGCAAGAGCAAGCCTACCGGCGAATAACAACCGTTCTCGATGTTCTTCGCTCGCTGGATGCGGACAGCCAACGCCTCGATCCCTTGACCCGGCTCGACTCGGGATATCTCGAACTGAAAGACCGGGAGCTCTCCCAGCTGAACGCGTGGCAGCATCTGCTTTTTGCCTCTGACTTGCTAAAAGGTTCAATAGAGGAACTTGAACTCGGGCTTGGCTCCCGCACAGCAGAGCTGATCAAATCAATCGGAGACGTATTTGCCTTCTTTCGCGACTCCGAGGGAGAGTCGATCCAAACCCTCAGCTACACTCCCAGCTTTGAATGCCTAGACCCGGAATCTCTTACCGATTTCTCCGCGGTGGAAGATTCGCTATTCGCTGATGCGGTCGCGGACTACTTTGCAGGGGAGGAAGCGGAGGTTTCGGAGAAACTGTCCCATGATGTCACGATATGGTTGACAGCAATGGCCGGGCTCGATGGTGATTGTGAGGCGACCCTGCGTGCATTTGGATTGGCCTACTACTACGACGTGAAAGTGCAGAATGATCTGAATCTCGAAGCCAGTCCCGAAATCGACGTCACGATTCTGCACAATCCCAATTTTACCGTCCTGGTCGATGAATACCTGGAGCTTGGTCCTGTTACGCTGCCCCTGTTCGTGTGGGGTGAATCGGGTCCTGAACTTATGACGGTGTATCCGGAAGACCGGCTGGTCCCGGAGGACTATCTGGAAAAGATAACAGGTCATGTTCTGAATGATCTGCAGTCGGACCCTTACACCACCAGACTGTACGCCTTCTTCAAAGCCATGCTTGCAACGGGTCACTTCGTTCCAGGGGTCGATTTCATCTGTGACGATCTCGGGGATCTTGCCTATAACTACGTTGAGGATAAAGCCCGTGACTTGCAGCACGACTGGGAAACAAAATGGTGGCTCTTCAAATGGCGGAAAGCAGATGAAATCCAGTCGCTGCGGAACAAAATCGCCCCCCTCCATGTAACCGGTGTAGAGGAGCGAGGTGTGATCGCTTCATGGGCGGTTGAAACCACCCAAGCCCAGGCGGACATACTCGATCTCAACGGCAGGCTCGAGTTTCTTGTCGGCCAAGGCACGGACGGGAGTTCCTTCGAATCAGCTTTAGAGCAGCTGACCGAAGTTTCGGTGAACGACGCACTTTCAACAATTATTGATGAGGCTTTCGACCGCATGGATCCGGTGCAGAGCAGCGGCACCCTTGCGGTGCTTCAAGCGGTTCAGTCTCTTTTGGCGGAAGATCTTACACAGACCAGATTGGCCATCTCCGCTGCAATATCAGGCCTCTTCGCAGATCATCAGGAAAAACTCGCGTCCTACTTGAAATGCCTTTACGACCCCGATACCAACGAGCAGGATCTTATTGAGGCGGTGCGCGAGCTGTATTTCAGTCCTGGCTCCGGCTTCTTCGTAGATGATTATCACGATGCAGAGCTGATCTATGCCAAATCGATCGAAGCTCTCACCCCCGAAGGGCAATCTCAACGGTTGTCGAAAATTGCTATTGATCTTTACGGATTGATGGAACATCGTCTGGGGCTTTGCCAGGAACAGGCCCAACAGGATCTTCAACTCCAGCTCCGCCAGCTTTTAGAGCAACGAAGCGCGTGGGAAGCCGGGATCGAGAATCTTTTGGCAGCCGGCCTTCAGGAATGGGCGGCCGGAGCAAAGGAGATTACAGACAGTCATGAGCAATGGGTTCGGGAATTCTTGAATGAGTACAACGAGAAACTGCAGCTGTGGGACGGGAAATACATTCTGCTTGAGCGTAATAGAGAAGGGTGGATCGAGCGCAGCACCCAAAACGCCGTCACAACCGCGACAAAATCCGTTGCCCTGCAGATGAAACTGGATGCGGATCGCCTGATTGCGGAAACACAAACGATCTCCATCCCCAGAATGATCAGCGGTCCAGCGAATGTGAAGAGAATCGTCCAGGAAGCGTTGCCCGGCGCCGCTCTCGACGATGTTCTGAAAGATGCTCTTTCGGTGGGCTACATCTTAAAACCGGTAGATCTGGAAGCAGCGATCTATCTACCGGGTCTGCGTTCTTCGAGCTCATACGATCGATTTGCCAAACAGCTCGCCAACGCGATAGGCGAGGAAATATTCAGCCGCGTCGCCCTTGTGAGCGCCCTTCATATGCGCCGGTTGGTTGAACAAGCCGAGGATGAGATCATAGCAAATATCGTTGAAGCAAACCGGAGTATGGAGGAAAACCTTTCCGATATGCTGCAGGGAAGCGGCTACCGCCGAAGCGGTCTGGAATACACGCGCGCTTCGGTAATCGATAAGACTCTGTTCGGAGGCTTGGAAGAGGAAGTTCAGACTGTACAGGCTTATCGCTACTTCGTGGCCCCCGACTTTGATTCCGGTGTGGACTTGAGCAGAGCTTCCCTTGAGGGCCGCTCCGGCGACTACATCCAGGAGATGGCCGCCCAGGCTCAAGAGAACCTAAAGAAGTACATGGAACTGATCTTTGGCAGATCAGAGAATCGACGGGAAAACTGGGATTGGAAGGGAATCAACGGGGAGTTCAAAGCCTACTTTGACTCCCAAACCGTTTCGTTTCAAGGTGCAGAGGGATTTCATAGAAAAGACGGCTTGTTCCACGATGTAGACGGACTGTTCCCGTATCACATCGGCTATGAGCCCGTAATGAAGCAGGATGCACCGGAAGAGGTTCAAGAGCCCGGATACGGCCAGCTGGGTCTGATCATGGCAGCCTACTTTCGAAACGAGGCACGACAAGCCCGCGGGCTGTCCATGCTGGAAATTCCCTGGTACAACCTGAGAATGTGGGATGACGACGCTGACAACGACGGAGAGGCAGACGGCTGGCTCGAAGCCCCGAGCGCTCGTTCCGCTGTTGACCTGGCGGTGAGTATCGCTGCAACGGCCACCGGCAATGTCTGGGTCGCCGCTTCGGTCAACCTGATCGATGATGCTGCCTTCACGATGGCTGACATAACCAGTGGATATATCGACCTGGAAGAGGGTGTTTTGTCTTTCGGCAAGCAGGCCTTGATCGGTATGGCGACAGTCGGCACGGGGGCGAGCTTCGATGCACTGGATGGGGCTTTAGGAGCCTTCGCTGAGGGTGGGGTATGTAAAACCCTGCTTCAAGGTGTAGAAAGTGCAACGAATCGAGTTGTAGGCGTTACGGTGAATGCGGTCGGTTTTGACTCTCAAGGCGAGCTCATGTTCAACGCCGCGCAATACAAAGAGACGCTGATCGGCCAGCAAGCCCTTCGTGGCTATTTGGCGGAAGTCTCCGGATTTGCTGTCGGCGATATTATAGAAGGAAACCTGACCGGATTTTCTGGTGCGCATATCCGGGACGTGCAGTCAATTTCCCGGTTAGCGGGAGGACTGACACAGGCGAGTCTGGAGTACGTTCTAACCGGTCAGACGATCCTGAACCTGGCTGACTTCAGCATGTTCGGATTGGAGGCAAATCAAAGAACCCTGTCCGGTGGTTTCTCAGAGCTTCATCTCGGCCAAGAACAACCACATTTCGCGTTAGGTCAACAAGGCCCTGACATGAGCCTAACCGCTCTTGCCGATGTCGCTTCCGGATTCGATACCTGGATCGAGAGCTTGCGAATCCGCCGCTACGATCTTCTCGGTGAATGGGAAACCGCGGAGGACTACAAGGACTACCGCTCCGTAGGAACTTCGATGCGGTCGCTTTACTCCTACGGCGATGTCGAGGGTCAAGAGTTGTACGAAGAACTGCTTGGCGGGCAGACGCGACTGCTGGTCGGATTTTCCAATGCCAAAGGACAAACCGAGCTTCTCAACGATGTGAAGCAGGTGCATGTGGCAACCCTGGGCGACTATTGGGACCGCAACAGCCGCCTGGCGAGCGGCGTGGTCCTCCAACACGAAGCGCACCGGGATGGACTGACCGTAGATGCGTTGGCTCAGCAGTTGGAGACGAGGTCCGCCGTCCGTTCGCATACGGACATGGCTCTGAAAATCGCAGAGGACTATGGCTGCTCTTTCATCGAAGCGGACCGAAGCCTGCTGCGGGATGTCGTTGCCAGTAGGCTGGCCGAAGCGATAGGACCGGAGTTTTTCTCAGCCTATGTAGACAATGTGTACGAGAGCGAAAAGGGCGATTTGTACAGCATCGAAAGGTGGAGCGGCACGGCAATCGGGACAACTCGCAGGAAGAGCAGCTACTACGTGATGAAACTCGAGCAGGACCCTGGAGACGCGTCGATCTACACCATTCGAAATACCGTTGGTCCAGCGGTATCTCTATTTGACAGGCTCCACAACCTGTTTTCAAATAAAGATCGAGTGGAGATGTCCAAGCCCCTGTTTGACATCGTCGGCAGGGAGGACTACTTCGGAGCTCTCAAAGTGTTGTACGGAAAAGGAGCCGATGTTATCGGTGCCGGAGCCGATGTTATCGGACTGATCGACGACATCATCACCGGCTATGAGATTGTCAGGAATGTCAAAGTCCCGGGTTCCGGCGCAGTGGGGGGTGTATCTAACACCCTGGAAATCATCGACGGGCTGATCGTAGGAATCGCCTCCGGGGCAAATGCTGTGATCGAAAAAGAGTTCGCCGACTACTGGTGGGAGTCCGGCGTCCCCAATTTCGCCACCACCCAGTCCGATCTGGAAGACCTGACCCACTTCATGTTCAAGCAGTTCGCCGATGGAGTAACGACGGAGTACATACTGGATTACTATCGTTCATATATAGATACCCGTCCTGCAGTTTTTTATCGCCAGTATGAAACGTATCCAGAATGGAAGATTAGGATTGACTCCTTCGGCTACAGCTACACTGACATACCATACTTCACTGGAGATGGAGTAGGTACCACAAACAGTTATGAGGAGTTTCGTTGGAGCTATGAAGAGTGGAAAGACTTTAATGATTGGTGGACAAAATATCATAGCAATTGGGATGATTAATGAGTAGGATTCTACGAATATCTGTTTGCCTATTGATATTTCTCTCTGCATCTACCTGCCAAGAAAAAAATGCAAACTTACTTATACAACTCGCTATCGCTGGAGATTTCGAGAGCTTAGACAAACTTCTCGAACGGGGAGCTGACATTAATCTGCGCAATGATGAGGGATACACCGCGCTGTATAAAATCGTTGAGACAGGGACAGCTGACACTGTAGCACTCCTTGTTGCCCGGGGAGCTGACGTCAATATTAAAACCCATAGAGGAAGTCTTCTACACACAGCTGTATTACGGGGCGACTACGACATCGTCAAGCTCTTGGTTGAAAATGGCGCAGACCCCAACGCTTTTGATGCTGCTCTGGAAACACCTCTTCACCACGCTGCTTTCAAAGGAAATAGTGGAATCGTTGAACTACTGGTCAACAACGGTGCTGATTCGAACTACCAAAGCGATGCGGGTAAATTCCCGCTACAATATGCGGCTTTTCGTGCAAATAAAGAAACAATCGAATTTCTAGTCGCCAATGGAGCAGACCTCAATCTTAGGGATAAATGGGGGTCCAGTCTGTTGTTGAGTTCGGTAGGTAGTGGCTCTTTAGATACCGTACAGTACTTCGTGGAATTAGGATTTGATGTGAATGATGCAAGCTATCTGGGGACTACTCCATTGCACCCAGCATCATTCTTTGGGTATATAGACATAATTGACTACCTTGTTTCGAAAGGTGCCAATATAAACAATAAAAGAAATAATGGTGAAACCCCCCTCTACCGGGCGGTGGTCGGTGGACAGTTGGCTGCAGTGAAGAGATTGTACGAGCTCGGTGCCGATGTCAATATCAAAGATAAAGATGGGATCAGTCCTTTGAAGATGGCCCGACTAAAAGAATTCAAGGAGATTGAAGACTTTCTTATTCAGAATGGCGCCGTAGAATGAAAAAGCTCGGTTCCGTTGTGCTACTGTTTGCTTTAATAAGCTCCGGCTGTTCAACTTCATCTGATACGGTGTAAGCCGGAATATAATAGATATGCTGAAACGAACAGGAAACCGAATCTATTTCCTGGAAAGTGGATTTTTGGGGAGTGGTATCTATTTCCAGTTGAGATGTTATTTGATTGTTAGCTGTGACAAAGGTTATGAGTATTTCATTCTCCTACGGTTATGTCCGGGAATGGATTATTATGAATTCACGCTGTCCCTTGATGAATTCCTAGCAGAAATAGATGTGAACAACGCCTCTTATTACATCGATCATCGATGATCCTCTGAATCGAGGAGCTCAGACCAATAATCAGAAATAGGATTATTTCTATTCACTTTATTTGCTATAGTACTTCTGCTTAAAAACAATCAGGGAGGCAAGGATGGAGAAGGTAGTTTTTACGGGGCATCGCCTTTTTATGAAATTCCCGAATCTCGGGTATTTCGAAAAGCGACTCAAGGATATGGGGTGCGAGCTCGTCAGTGTCAATGAAGAGGGTGACGAGGTGTTAAAAGCAAAGCTGAAAGACGCGGTCGCAGTGGTACTGATTGCCCGAACCCTGAACGCCGACATCATCGGAACGCTGGAGCGCTGCAAGATCATCCTGACCCTGTCGGTGGGCTATGACTGTGTGGATGTGGAGGCGGCAACAGACAAGCTGATCCCGGTGTGTAACACTCCGGCCTACTGCACAGATGAGGTGGCCAACCACGCCATAACGCTGCTGCTTTCCCTTGCCCGAAAAATTCACCTCATCGTGCCGAAATCCAAGGACGCGGTCTGGGATTACAAATACACAAAACCGATCTTCAACTTCAAAGACAAGATATTGGGGATCGTCGGGCTGGGACGGGTTGGACGGGCTCTCGTTGCCAAGGCCAGGGGATTCGGCATGAAGGTATACGCCTACGATCCCTATGTTGAGGACGATATCTATGCACTCCTCCAGGTCGAGCGAAAATACGAGCTGGACGAGCTACTCGGCGACTCAGATTATATCTCCATCCACACGCCCCTTACTCCTGAGACCTTCCATCTCATCGATGCCGCCGCTCTTGGGAAGATGAAAGAAAACGCCATCATCATCAACACAGCCCGGGGACCGATCATCGAGGAGGGAGCTCTTTGTGAAGCTTTAGACAAAGGACCGATCGGTGCCGCAGGGATCGATGTACTGGAAACAGAACCACCTGCGATAAATAACCCCCTTTTGTCGAAGGAGAATGCCCTGGTCAGCCCCCACGTCGCCTGGTACTCCGAGGAGTCCTTCGAAGCGGATATGGTCGATGGGATGGATGAACTGGAAAGAGTTCTCCAGGGGAAGCGGCCCCGCTTCATCGTCAATCCCGAGATATTCGGCCGTAAGAAATGACTGCCTGAGATCAATAGAATTTGGCTGTGATGAAGGGCAACGACGACAAGATTCGGGTCAACCGCCTGGCTATGTGGGAAGGCTGGCTGTCCATCATCATCAACACACTCCTCTTCGGGCTGAAATACTGGGTCGGCATCACGACGGCTTCGATCGCCATTATCGCCGATGCCTGGCACACACTATCCGACTCCTTCACCTCCCTGGTGGTGCTGTGGGGAGCCAAGAGCTCTGCGCGACCGCCGGACAGGAAACACCCCTTCGGGCATGGCCGCATCGAGGTGATCGCCTCAGTGATCATCGGCGCCGTCCTTGCCACGGTGGGCTTGAACTTTCTCATTGAATCGGTCAGGAGACTTATCAACCGAGAAACCGCAGCCTACAGCACCCTGGCCGTCGTTGTCTTTGCAATCTCGATGATCTGCAAAGAGGCACTGGCCCGCTTCTCCATCCAAAGCGGCCGGAAGACCGATTCCCGGTCGCTCGTGGCCGACGGCTGGCACCACCGCAGTGACGCCATCGCCTCGGCTCTGATCCTAATCGGTATCCTGTTGGGGCGATATTTCTGGTGGATGGACGGAGTATTGGGAATCGCCGTTTCACTGGTGATCTTCTGGGCCACCTTCGACATTCTGCGGATTTCGGTGAGCTCTCTTATAGGGGAGCGGCCGGACGCGGCACTGATAGGAGACCTTCGCAGGCTCGTCAGTGAAAGCATAGCCTTTGACGTGGATCTACATCACCTTCATCTGCACCAGTACGGACAGCACAAAGAACTGACTTTTCATATATCCCTGCCACAGAACCTCAAGCTTAGAGAAGCCCACAGCATAGCCAATAACTTGGAGACATTGATCCATGAGCGCCTGGGGCTGGAAACCACGATCCACGTGGATCCGAGGGAACAGGAAGAAAGAGATTAAAAAGCAAATCAAAGCGTGACGGCGGGAAAGCGCAATTTTCCCGCTAAGAATCCGTCGACTCGCGTGGCCAGACGTTGAGCCGGCTTGATCAGAAGAGGTACAAACAGGTAAAGAAGTATTCCCGTAACAATCCCGGCAGGAATATCTATGAAGTAATGGGCATAGAGGTAGACGGTTGAAATGAACAACAGGATGGTCAGAGGCAGATAAACGGGCACGAGGTAGCGGTTGTACCTCCAGTTGAGGATGAAGGCAATCAGAGCCATCGCTACATGGGAGGAGGGAAAGGCCGCGCCGCCGAGATTCGTGTTGTCGAACAGACCCTTCATCACTTTGGTAAAGAGAAATCCCCGGAAATTCGCATACCACATTCGATTCAGTTCTATGAAGTAGTACTTCGGCCCTTTGACCGGGAAGAAGATAAACCAGACATACATGATGAAGAAGGAAACGGATATGATAAACAACGTCCGAATCGCCTCATCGTATCGTTTGCGGATAAAGAGGATCCATACCCCGGTTGTCACTAAACCATAGTAAAAAAAATAGGAGAAGAAAAACATCTCGTTGATCATCCGGTACTTCTGGAAATACCGGGGGAACTCGATCGCCGGTTGATATCCGAAGATGTGAAAGTCGATGCTGGCGAAAATCCAGTCGAAAGAGACGCCGTTGAACGTCAGTTGAGACAGCCAGATACTCTCGGTGAAGTAGACAATATAGATCGCCTGGATATAACAGAGACGAAAGAACTGAACGACCAGATTCCGGGCCGGATTCGTCAATCGGATGAACAGCAGCATCAGGGGGGTGATCAGAAAAAAGACGATCCCCATAAACAGCTCTCGGTCGACCGCAGCGCCGAACAGGCTCATCTCGATCTTCCCGATGTTCGCGAGGGAACAGACGCAGAAGATCAGATTTAAAAATACGGCGAAGAGCTCGACAGGATAGATGACTTTCTTTGTGCGCGGTACCAATACTTCCATAGATTCAAGAATTACAAGAGCTGATGATCCTGATACCACTGTACCGTTTCGGCAACAGCGTTGTCATTCTTTATTGTTTCCATACCCAGGGCATCCTTTAGTTTTTTATTGGAGAAGATCCAGTACACGGTGGACAGCTCCGCGATTTTATCGGAATTCACAATCGATACGCTGCCCAGCAGGCGCTGCTTGAGATCGAGAATGGCTCTAGTCGGATAGGCCACCCATCGCGGTACCTGCAGGTATCGATAGCTCGACGGCAGGCCGAGCTGCACTCGAACCATCGAGAAAAACTCCTCACCTGTCAGGGGTGCATCGTAGCAGTAGCAGTAGGTATCCCGGTACAGTCTCTCGTTGTGAACCATCTGTATTAAAAAACAGCCCACATCCGGAGCAGACACGTAGGTATAAGGATCCCTCGGGCTGGAAAACAGGGTGATTACACCACTCTTGGCGATCCGAAACATGTTCAGCATGTCGTGATCGTAGGGTCCGAAGACAATCGGAAGCCGAAAGATCGTCCAGTTGAACGAAGAAGATCGAATCAGCCCTTCTGCTTTGAGTTTGCTCTTCCCGTAGTGGGAGACCGGCCTGCAGGGATCCTCCTCGGTTTTCGGCCTGTCAGGAAACGGTGTGGGACCGGTGGCGGATGTAGAGGAGGCGAAGATGAGATGTTTGACCCCTTTCCCGTAGCGGGACAAGGCGCCGAGAAGCGTTGCCGTTCCGTCGACATTGGCCCGGTAATACCCCGCCGGGGTTACCGCTTTGGTCAACCCGGCCAAGTGCAAAAATGCGTCGATGTCCTCGAGCTTTCCTGAAAAAGTATCCTGCTCCCCATAGTCGATCCGACGGTATTCGATCCCGTTGTGCTCGAGGAACGAAGTGTCCGATTCCCGGCGGGTGAAAGCGATGAGCTTCAGCGACTGTTCCAATTCCGTACTGCAGGCATACTGGGTGATGAGGTTTTTACCGATCATCCCGGTTAGACCGGACACTCCAATTCGTATCATGGGAAATCGCCATCAACCTATCCAGCCCCGTACCTCTTGTCAAGAATACCCTTGACTTTTATAATCTCCCTTTCTATTCTCCTACCTAATTTAAAGCAGGGGAGGAGATCATGGCGGGTAAGCACGTTCCCTTTACCAAGGACCAGATCGAAAGCATTATCGCAACCCACCCTACCCCTTTTCACATCTACGATGAAAAGGCGATTCGGGAGAACGCCCGCAAATTGAAAGAACTTTTCTCCTGGGCGCCGGGATTTCGCGAATACTTCGCGGTCAAGGCCACACCGAATCCCTATATCCTGAAGATACTTAAAGAGGAAGGATTCGGCACCGACTGCAGCTCCCTCCCGGAGCTGATTCTTGCTGAAAAAATAGGACTTCCCGGCGAATACATCATGTTTACCTCCAACGACACTCCCTATCAGGAGTATCAAAAGGCCAAGGAGCTGGGCGCGATCATCAATCTGGATGATATCAGCCACATCCCCTACCTCGAACAACACGCCGGCTTGCCGGATCTTCTCTGCTTTCGCTACAATCCCGGTCCGCTCCGCCAGGGAAACGCGATCATCGGGAAGCCGGAGGAGGCCAAGTACGGCTTCACCAAGGAGCAGCTCCTCCAAGGCTACCGCACGGTGAAGGATAAGGGAGTCAAGCGCTTCGGGCTGCACACCATGATCGCCTCCAACGAGTTGGACCCTTACTACTTTGTCGATACCGCCAAGATGCTGTTCGAGCTGGTGGTTGAAATCAAGAAGACCCTGGACATCCGCATCGAGTTCATCAACATCGGCGGTGGAATAGGCATTCCCTACAAACCGGATCAGAAGGCTGTTGACCTGAGCATCATCTCCGACGGAATCCGTAAAGCCTACGAGTCCATGATCCAAGCGGCGGGTTTACACCCCCTCAACCTGTATATGGAAATGGGGCGGATGATTACCGGCCCCTACGGATATCTGGTTACCCGGGTGCGTCATGTCAAGGATACCTATAAAAAGTATGTAGGCCTGGACGCCTGCATGGCCAATCTGATGCGCCCTGCCATCTACGGTGCCTACCACCACATCACCGTAATGGGGAAGCAGGACCAAAGTCATGATCAGCGCTACGACGTGACCGGCTCCCTCTGCGAAAACAATGACAAGTTCGCCATCGACCGGATGCTCCCCCGCATCGAGGTGGGAGACATCCTGGTCATCCACGACTCAGGAGCCCATGGGCACGCCATGGGTTTCAATTACAACGGCAAACTTCGCTCCGCGGAACTGCTGCTCAAACCGGACGTTAAAGTCGAGCAGATACGACGAGCAGAAACCGTAGAGGACCACTTTCAAACACTAGATTTCTCACGGCTGTAGGATCCCACAGGAGCCGCTTATGAGCATACTGGAGAAAATCCCGGGATATACCAAAAACATGCCCCACAAACCGATCTTTACCATCGATTTCCAAGAAGAGCTCGAAAAAACCTGGGGAAGGAAGTGGGGATACGGCGGTTCGCCTTTCGGTAAGTTGAGAATGGTCATGGTCTACAGACCTGGGGAGGAACAGACGGCGGAGATACTCTCTAAAGACTTGCAGCTATTCAATCTGCCGGAAGGACCCACCGATCTGAAAAAGCTGCAATCTCAACACGACGGGATGGTCCAGGCCTTTGAGGACGAGGATATTGAGGTGGTCCACCTTGAGCCCAAACGGCCACTAATAGGCACCTATGGGATCCCCCTGCGATCCGCCCCTTTCTTGAGAGAAACGATCACCGTGCCGGGAGGTGTTGTGATCTGTCGTATCGCCGTTGCCTACAAAAGGGGTCTCGAGGCGTTCCATGCACAGAGGGTCGGAGAGCTCGGCTGCCCTATTCTTTATACTGTACATGGGCAGGGCGTTTTTGAAGCCAGCAATCTGGTCTGGGTTGATGAGAAGAGTGTTATCTTGGCCACTGGTCTTCGCAGCAACCTGGTGGGATTGAGGCAGGTTGAATATATCCTTAGGGACCTGGGAGTTGAGGATGTTCACCACGCTCAGCTTCCCGGATATCTGCACAAACGCACACACCAGGTCGGACCGACTTCCGGTTTCTTTCACCTGGACATGACCCTCGGTATGGCCGCCAGCAAGGTAGCCGTCCTTTACCCCGGAGGAGTCGGCTATGATACGATCGACTGGCTCGAATCAAAGGGAATCGATATTATCGAGATATCCGAAGAGGAACTGCACCTCTGTGCTCCGAATCTTCTGCCCCTGGCGCCGAACAAAGTCATGGCGCCCGCCCATGGTTTGAACATATCCAAGGAACTGAGGAAGCGGGGTATCACCGTTGTCGAGGTAGACCTCAGCGAGTTCGCAAAGGGGGGCGGCGGGCCGACCTGCCTGACTCTGCCTCTGATTCGGGAGTAGCAAGGAAAGAGATTCTCAACTATTGAAATAGCTCGATTTGACAGCTCACGAAACATCTCTTACAATTGCGATTAAAACAAGAAGAAGGGGGATTCAATGAACAAAACAAAATTGGTTCTCGTCACAGCCTTATTGTTGCTAGTTGCGGTGGGCGTGTCTTTTGCCGGCGGTGCCAAAGAAAGGCCAAAAGAAATACCGGAAAAGATCATCATCGGGTCTCTCGAGCCGCTGACCGGCGCCCACGCGGTTTTTGGGGCTGAAGCTAAGCTCGGAACGGAAATCGCCGTCAGGCACATCAACGAGGCCGGTGGGATCAAATCCTTGGGAGGAATCCCACTGGAGCTGGTGGTGGAAGACTGCGGTGAGAATGCAGATACAGCAAAACTCGGAGCAGAAAGCATCATCAGCAAGTATCACCCGGTAGCAATCGTCGGCCTGTACATCAGCAGGCTGACCGTAGCCGCATCGGAAGTGACCGAGCGCGAAAAGGTGATTCTCATGGTCGACGCATTGGTCGACAGCGTGACTGCCATGGGGCGCCGGTATTTGTTCCGTCCCGGACCAAAAGCAAGTCAGCACGGAGTCTCGGCTATCGAATTTTCTGTCGAGGCGGCAAAGAACAACAATGTTCCGCTGCAGAAAGTGGCGATCCTTAACGAGGACTCCGCTTTCGGCAGAAGCAATACCATTGGTGCTGTTGATGCGGCTCTGAACAACGGCCTCACCATCGTGTATCAGCGAGAGTACCCCTACGACATCGCCGACGTTGCTTCGTTGGTAGCTGACATCGCCGCCGCCAAGCCGGACTTGGTCGTACACTGCCCGTACTTCATGGACGCGATACTGTTTGCCAACACCTTCAAAGAGGCGGGCAAAATCCCCAAGTTCATCACCGGAATGGGAGCCTGCGGCTACACCGATCCTGATTCCATCGATGCTCTCGGGGTTTCAGCAGACTACTACGCTAATACCTACAGCTACAATCCGGCCAAGGACACACCGCAAAACAAGAAATTTGTCCAGGATTTCGTAGCTGAGAAGGGGCACATCCCCACCGAAGCCGGAGGAATGGATTACTACACTACCTGGGTTCTCAAGGAAGCTTTGGAGTTATCCGGCGAGCTTTTTCCTGATGACCCGCTCAATCCTGACAACATCCGGGCAGCGTTCCTGCAGCTCGATTTAACATCGGGCCCGGCGGTGGAGACCTTTCCGGGGAGCCGAATCACCTTTACGGAGACCGGCGATAACCCGCACGCACGCGCTGTGATCCTGCAAGTTCTCGACGGCGAGCCGAAGGCTGTATGGCCCTTCGATGCCGCAGAGACAACAGCTGTGTACCCAAGACCGGATTCTACATACTAGATCCGATCCGCGTTTTTAGAAGATAATCGTATTCTTGAGCCTGACCGGGGCGTTTTAACTCCCGGTCGGGCAGCTTTGTTTATTCGCTGATAGCGCTACTCTCAGGGGAGTGACGATGTGGAGACAGTAGTTCAAAACATGATCAACGGGATCATGATGGGTTGCATCTATGGGTTGATTGCCCTCGGCCTCTCGATGATTTTTGGTGTAATGAATATCGTGAATTTTGCTCACGGGGATTTCGTGATGCTTTCGATGTACTTCACCTTCTGGGTTAGCTCGCTAATGTCGATCGACACGGTGGCTACAATCGCCGTAACCCTACCAATCCTGTTCATTTTCGGAATTCTGACCTACTACCTGATCATCCACAAGACATTACGACAAAAATATATCACCCAGATTGCCGTAACGGTCGGGTTGATGACGCTGCTCCGTGCGCTTGCCCAGCTGATCTGGAAAGCCAGACCTCGGGCGCTGCCGGATTCTATCGTCCGGGGTACTATCGTTCTGGGTCAGTACACAATCATGCTCTCTCGACTGACATCGGCTTTGGTGAGCATTGCCGCGATCCTACTGGTATCGTTGTTTATGGCGAAAACCTGGCCGGGCCGGGCAATTCGGGCGACCTCTGACGACCTGGATGCGGCGTCCCTCATGGGCGTCAACTTCAAGTGGACCTTTGCCCTTGCCTTCGGGCTGGGTTCGGCCCTGACTGCTATAGCCGGGGCAATGCTGATGACGTTTCAACAAGTCGATCCAACCATGGGTCTGCGATTTGGACTGCTCAGTTTCTGCATTCTGGCACTGGCTGGACTTGGCTCAACCGTCGGGCTGCTCATTTCCGGAATCATCGTAGGGATTGCTGAATCTCTCGCAATGGGGTTGTGGGACCCGAGAGCTCGATCTCTGGTGATCTACGTGATCTTCGTGCTCGTTCTTTGGCTCAGGCCAAGGGGTTTGTTCGGGAGAAAATGATGAAACTCAAGTCAATAACACTTCTTCCACTCCTTGTTCTCCTCGTGGTTGCGCTTGCCCTCCCCTTTGCCATGTATTCCAATCAGTACAATTTGATGCTTCTCACTACAGTGATTCTGTACGCCGCATTGGCATCTGCATGGAATATCATCGGCGGCATGGGCGGGCAGTTCGATCTGGCCGCCGGGGCATACCTCGGACTCGGAGCGTTCACCTCGGGTACTTTGTTGATCCGCTGGAACGTCACCCCTTGGATCGGCATGATCGCAGGTGGTCTTATCGCAGCTGCCTTTGCACTGCTGGTTGGCTATCCCCTGTTCCGTTTCAAAGTCAGGGAGGTCTGGTACGCTCTCTCATCCGCTGCCTTGGTATTGGTGCTGCGGGTAGCGTTCATGATGTGGGAGGAGATCGGCGGACCAACCGAACGTTATATTCCTTTCCACGATTGGTCCCTCTATCATCTTCGCTTCCGATCCTACATCCCTTACTACTATTTGATTCTTATCGTCCTGGTCATTACCCTGTGGCTCAACCATCGTATTCGAAACAGAAAGCTCGGCTACTATCTTCTGGCTCTTGGGGACGATGAGGAAGCTGCTGAGATTCTAGGTGTCGACGCTCGAGGCAGCAAGCTCAAAGCCCTGATGATCTATGCCTTCATCGCAGGAGTCCTTGGCGGAGTGTATGCCTGCCTTTACGGATTCATCCATCCCAACTTCTTCTCGAGCACGATCAGTCTGGAAGTAGCAATTCTTGGTGTCGTGGGCGGCGTTGGGATCACTTACGGACCTCTCCTTGCCGCACTGATACTCGTCAGTGGGCGCGAGTTGTTGAGGGCTAATGTCGGTGGTCAGTTGGAGAGCCTATACCTGGCTATCTATGCAATCGTACTTATCGTAATTGCCCTGTTTCGCCCGCAAGGCATCGCATCGCTGCTGCAGAAAGCTTGGGAGAAACTGGTCACGAGAACGGCCAAGGAGTAAGCATGCCGGATCAACCAATACTTTCAGTAAAGAAGTTGACCAAATCCTTTGGCAGCCTGGTCGCGGTGAACAGTGTCAGCTTCACGATTCAGAGAGGCGAAGTACTCGGTCTGATTGGTCCAAACGGAGCGGGAAAGACAACGTTGTTCAACTCCGTGACCGGTTTGTACAAACCCGACCACGGGGAGGTCTGTTTTAAGGATCATGACATTACCGGAATCGAACCCTATCGAATCTGCAAGCTGGGCATGTCCAGAACTTTTCAGGTAACCCGAGCTTTTCCGACGATGACTGTGGCGGAGGTAATCAGGGTCGGAGCTTACAATCGACATGAGGAAAAGGCGGTAGACGAGCACGTTCGTAAAATGCTCGCCTTCTTCCAACTTGAGAAGTTCGCGGATAATAAATGCGAGGACCTCGGCCTTGCCTTACTGCGACGTGTTGAAATTGCCAGATCCGTTGCCACGGATCCGGAGCTCCTTCTTCTGGATGAGTCAGCTGCCGGATTAAACGCCACTGAGCTGGGCGAACTGATGGACATGTTGAAACGCCTGAGAAACGAACGAAACATCACATTATGCATCGTCGAGCATGTAATGAAAATGGTAATGGGTATCTGTGAGCGAATAATAGTCCTCGACTATGGTGAGCTGATCGCCGAGGGAAACCCGGATGAAATCAGCAGCAATGAACGTGTCATCGAAGCCTATCTGGGGAAGAAGGCTCTGAAATGAGCAAGATATTAGAAGTGGAAAACTTGAACGCCGGATATGGCAAAGTACCGATCCTTCATGATATCACATTCCACGTTGCCGAGGGGGAGGTAGTTGGGATCATCGGCCCAAATGGAGCAGGGAAAAGCACCCTGCTGAAAAACATCTGCGGTTTGCAGGACTCGTATTCCGGGAACATACGCTTTCTCGGAAAACCAATCGAATCTCTTCAATCTCACAAAGTCTCCAGGCAAGGAATCTCCTACATCCCCGAAGGGGGCCGTCTATTCGTCAATATGACTGTGCGTGAAAACCTGTTGATGGGGGCTTATCACTCGAAAAAGGTTCTGCAAGAGGGGGCATTGGAGGACATCTTCGATCTGTTTCCAGCGTTAAAGAAACGGGCAAACCAGCCGGCCAAAACGCTCAGTGGGGGAGAGAAACAAATGCTCGCCATCGGCCGAGGATTGATCGCACGGCCTAAGCTTTTACTACTTGATGAGCCGTCGCTCGGGTTGGCTCCAAACCTTGTGGACAGTATTTATGAGCGTCTTGTTCTCCTGAAACAGCGGGGATTGACGATGTTGCTGGTCGAACAGAATACGAACTACGCACTCGAAGTTTCCGAACGAGCGTATGTGATAGAGAATGGCCGCATCGTAATGGAAGGCTCCGGCGATGAACTAAGCCATAATGAACACGTAAAAAAGCACTACCTGGGTCTCTAGATGAGAAAGATACTAATCTTCTGGATTTCTCGTTCCCGCGAATAGGCGGCGAAACAAAGATACGAAACCATAGCGTATAACCATAGTGCATAACCTTGACTTTCCCGGGTATTTAGGCAAGTAATAAACATACACCAATCACACAAGAGAGGACGTACCTATGAACGCAATCCTTGGCGTCATCTTTGGAAACCGCGGTTTCTTTCCCTCCAAGTTGTGCGAAGAGGGCCGTACTACCCTCCTGAAAGTACTTAAAGAGGAAGGCATCGATGCGGTTACACTGGCCCCAGAAGACACGCCGTACGGCTCTGTGGAAACCTATGCCCAGGCCAAGCAGTGCGCGGAGCTTTTCAAGAAACACCGGGAGAAGATCGACGGCATCCTGGTCAGCCTGCCCAACTTCGGGGATGAGCGGGGTGTGGCCGACACTATCCGCATTGCCGGCCTGAACGTACCCGTCCTGATCCAGGCCTTCCCGGATGACATGAAGAAAATGACCATCGAACATCGCAGGGACAGCTTCTGCGGCAAGATGTCCGCCTGCAACAATCTCTGGCAGTACGGCATTCCCTACAGTCTAACCACAACGCACACGGTAGACCCCGAATCCAAGGAGTTCCGCAAAGATCTGGCCAACTTTGCGGCGACCTGTCGGGTCGTCAAGGGTTTGCGGGGCGCCCGCTTCGGTCAGGTGGGAGCCCGTCCCGCCGCCTTTCTGACGGTGCGCTACAGCGAAAAGATCCTGGATACCTATGGGATCAGCGTGGAGAGCCTGGACCTCTCCGAGGCCTTCGGACGAGCGGTAAGACTCAAGAGCGACGACGCCGAGGTGAAGACCAAGCTCGAGTCGATCAAGGGGTATACCAATACGCAGGGGATCCCGGCTCAAACCCTGGATAAGATGGCCCGTTTCGCCGTTGTCATGGACCATTTCATGGAGGAAAACGAGTTGGTCGGGACCGCTGTGCAGTGCTGGACCTCGATGGAAGAGTACTTCGGTGTGGTGCCCTGTACCGTTATGAGCATGCTCAGTAATACCCTGCAGCCCAGCGCCTGTGAAACCGATATCACCGGTCTGATCGGCATGTATGCCATGGTCCTGGCTTCGGGGCGGCCAAGCGCGCTGCTGGACTGGAACAACAACTATGGGGACGATCCGGACAAGGGTGTGGTTTTTCACTGCAGTAACCTGCCTCAAGACATATTCGGCGGAGAGGCGGTAATGGATTACCAGGAGATCATCGCCGGCAGCGTGGGCAAGGAAAACACCTACGGCACGATGGTCGGGAAGATCAAACCCACTCCCTTGACTTATTGCCGGGTATCCACCGATGACAACTATGGTATGATCCGGGCGTATCTGGGGGAAGGTCGCATTACGGAAGATCAGATTGACACCTTTGGCGGCTACGGAGTCGTGCAGATTCCGGATTTCCAGAAGCTCCTGCGCTTTATCTGCGAGAATGGATTCGAGCACCACGTGGCGGTCAACCCAACCCTGGTGGCGGATGCGGTCTGCGAGGCGATGGACAAGTACCTCGAGTGGGAAGTGTACTATCATCAGGGATGAGAGGAAAGGAGTAACATGGCGTACATCCTTGGTTTAGATTTCGGCACGGATTCGGTTCGGGCAGTGGTTGTAAACGCCCAAAGCGGCAAGGAAGAAGCCAACCAGGTAGCCTACTACAAACGCTGGATGAAGGGTCAGTACTGTGATCCAGCCAAAAACCAGTTCCGGCAGCACCCCCAAGACTATATCGACTCCTTGGAAGAGGCTGTCAAAGGAGCACTGGCTCAACTTTCCGCCGGCGCCGGAACGGAGGTGGCCGGTATCGGCATCGACACGACCGGCTCTACCCCCTGCGCCGTGGACAATGAAGGCACTCCGTTGGTTCTTAAGCATACGTTCCAAGACAATCCCAACGCCATGTTCGTCCTCTGGAAGGATCACACGTCGGTAAAAGAAGCGGAACAGATCAACGACCTGGCCCGCAGTTGGGGTGGAGTGGATTACACGAAGTACGAGGGAGGCATCTACTCCTCGGAGTGGTTTTGGGCCAAGATTCTACATGTTCTCCGGGAGAATCCCGAAGTGGCGGCGGAAGCCTACTCCTGGGTCGAGCACGCAGACTGGATGCCCGCCCTGCTGACGGGCAATATGGACCCACTGAAGCTGAAGCGCAGCCGCTGTGCCGCCGGGCACAAGGCGATGTGGCATCCCGAGTGGGATGGGTTGCCTTCTGAGGAGTTCCTGATCAAGCTCGATCCACTGCTGAAAGACCTTCGGGGCCGGCTGTATCGAGACACCTATACCTCGGATGTGAAAGCCGGGGAATTAACCGAGGAGTGGGCCGAACGTCTGGGAATACCTGCGGGAATCGCGGTCGCCGTCGGTGCTTTCGACGCCCATATCGGCGCCGTAGGAGGCGGAATCGGTGAGGCTACCCTCACCAAGATTATGGGAACCTCAACCTGCGACATGATCGTGGCACCGGAAGGTGAGGTGGGGAACAAACAAGTGGCCGGAATTTGCGGTCAGGTGGATGGATCGATCATCCCCGGCATGGTCGGTTTGGAAGCAGGTCAATCCGCCTTCGGCGACGTGTACGCCTGGCTGATCAACCTGCTGTACTGGCCGCTTCAGTACGCCGAGTCCTCCCCGAAGGATCCCGAGGAGAAAGAAAAGCTGCGTCAGGATATCAAGGACAAGCTTCTCCAGAACCTCACCGAAGAGGCCGCCCGGATTTCTCCCGGACAGTCAGGGCTCCTCGCCCTGGATTGGCTTAACGGCCGCCGTACACCTGATGCGGATCAAAGCTTGAAAGGCGCGATCATCGGATTGAGTCTGGGAACCGACGCCCCGAGGATTTTTCGCGCTCTGGTGGAAGCAACGGCCTACGGCTCCCGGGCGATCGTCGAACGCTTCCGAGACGAGGGAGTAACCATCAAGGAAGTCGTGGCTTTAGGAGGGATTGCCCAAAAATCCCCCTTCGTTATGCAGGTCACGGCGGATGTCCTGAATATGCCCATCAAGGTGGCGACATCGGAACAAACCTGTGCTCTAGGTGCGGCCATGTTCGCTGCTGTTGCCGCCGGTATCTACAAATCCGTAGCCGCCGCGCAAGACAAGATGGGCAGCGGCTTCAGCAGGACCTACACGCCGAACGATGCGAATGCAAAGGTGTACGACGGGCTCTACAAGAAGTACCTGAAGCTGGGCCGGACCCTCGAGCAGCAGCTTCGAGAGCTGTGAGATCGATGGATCGCGCCGCCGTTAAAATCTTACAAGAAGAGGTATACAGAGCCAACCTGGAGCTCAAGGACAGCGGTCTGGTGCTGGCCACTTTCGGCAATGTCTCCGGAATTGACAGGGCCAGCGGGATCGTTGCCATCAAACCGAGTGGAGTGCCGTACGAAGAGTTGTCTCCTGACAAGATGGTACTGGTGGATCTGGAGTACGATGTGGTCGAAGGGGCGTTAAACCCCTCCTCGGATACGAAAACCCACATAATGCTGTACAAGGCATTCGATGAGATCGGCGGGGTCGTTCACACCCATTCAAAGTATGCCACAGCCTGGGCGCAGGCGATGAAACCCCTACCTTGCTTCGGAACCACCCACGCCGATATCTTTTACGGCCAGGTTCCCTGTACCTCAGTCATGCGGGACGAACAGATCCATCGGGATTACGAGGAGGAGACGGCTGTTCAAATCCTGGAAACCTTCGAACGATTCGATTATCGACGGATACCGGGAGTTCTCGTCGCCGGCCACGGCCCGTTTACTTGGGGCCAAACACCGGCAAAGGCTGTGTACCACAGCTTGATGCTTGAATACATCGCAGAAATGAACAGCATATCCCTATCCCTCGATCCCAGTTTGAGAGAAATCAAGCAGACACTGCTGGATAAACACTTCTTACGCAAACATGGTGAAAACGCCTACTACGGACAACCCAGAAAGGATGAAGGATGATCTATAGACCGTACGGGAAAACGGGTAAACAATGCTCGGTCCTTGGATTCGGTGGAATGCGCTTCAAAAGCATCGACGACCAGGACGCCTGTGTGGAGATGATGATAGAAGCGGCCAAGGGTGGAGTGAACTACTTTGACACCGCTCCCGCCTACTTTGGGGTCAAGAGCGAGACGGTCTTTGGAGCCGGATTCAAAAAGCTGCGCAAGCTGAACCTGCCCTTCTACTGCGCCACCAAGACCTCCGCCTCGACAGAGAAGGCGATCCGGGAAGAAATCGAGGCCCAGCTGAAGCGTCTCGGACTCGATTCGATCGATTTCTACCACGTATGGTGCATCATCGATTTGAAAACGTGGGAGGAACGCAAGAAAAACGGAGTGGTCACAACGTTTCGAAAGCTGAAAGAAGAAGGGCTGATCAAACACATTTGCGTGTCCAGTCATCTGATCGGAGACCAGATCAAGGAACTCCTCAAAGAGGAGGTGTTTGAAGGGGTTCTGTTCGGCTATTCGGCGTATAACTTCTCGATCCGCGAGAAGGCTTTTGAAACGATCAGCCAGCGGAATCTGGGTTGCGTGGTCATGAATCCCCTGGGCGGAGGAATCATCCCCGAGAATCCGGAAATCTTCGACTTCATCAAGACCCCTAACAAGGATCAGAGCGTGGTGGAAGCAGCCCTTCACTTTCTGTTCTCCCACCAGCGGATTACCACCGCTTTGGTGGGCTTCGGCAACCTCGAGGAGGTGAAACAAGCCCTGCACGCGGTAGAGACATACACCGGTGTTGATGAATCACACATCAGCAAGATCAGAGACTCCTTCAAAGAGGCCTTTCTCGATCTTTGCACCGGCTGTCAGTACTGCGATCACTGTCCGGAAAAAATCCCGGTTCCGAAACTGATGGACGCCTACAACCATCTGAAGCTTCACGGGAAAAAAGATGCAGCTCTGGATCGCCTGAAATGGCACTGGAATATACCCCCCAGCGAGGCGGGCCGGTGCACCGAGTGCGGACAATGCGAAGAAGCCTGCACCCAGCACCTTCCGATTATCAAGCGGCTTAAAGAAATAGCCGCACCGGCTCCCGTAAAGTAAATACGAAGGAGAAAAACTATGAAGTACCGAGATTTGGGAACAACAGGGATGAAGATCTCCGAGGTGAGCTTCGGCGCCTGGGCGATCGGTGCCGGTTGGGGCACGGTTGATGACAAGGATTCTCTGGCCGCCCTGCACAAGGCGGTAGATCTGGGGATCAATTTTGTCGATACCGCGGATGTCTACGGCATGGGCCACAGCGAACAGCTGATCGCTCGGCTGCGAAAAGAGCGTTCGGAGCAACTCTACGTTGCCACCAAAGCGGGGCGCAAATTAGATCCTCACGTGGCGGAAAAGTACACTCCCCAAAATATCCGCGGCTTCATTCAAGAGAGCCTGAAAAACCTCAAGGTCGACGCCTTGGACCTGCTCCAGCTGCACTGCCCGCCTGGAGAGGTGTACTACACCCCCGAGCTTTTTGATGCCCTCGATGGTATGGTCAAGGAAGGATTGATCAAAAACTATGGAGTGAGTGTCGAGAAGGTGGAGGAAGCGTTAAAAGCGATTGAATTCCCCGGCCTCAAGACGGTGCAGATCATTTTCAACATGTTCCGTCAGAGACCCGCAGAGTTGTTCTTCCGGCAGGCCAAAGCCCGGAAGATCGGTGTAATCGTGCGGGTACCTCTGGCCAGCGGACTTCTGACCGGCAAGATGACGAGGGACACGATTTTCGAGAAAGACGATCACCGCAACTTCAATCGGGAAGGACAGGCTTTCGACAAAGGGGAAACCTTCGCCGGGGTAGACTATGAAAAGGGTCTGCAGGCGGTGGAAGAGCTGAAACGCATCAAGCCCAAGGACTTCACCCTGGCCCAATTCGCCCTGAAATGGATCCTGATGCACGATGCCGTGTCCTGCACGATCCCGGGGGCAAAGCGGCCTTCCCAGGTGGAGGACAACTGCCGAGCCTCCGACTTGCCCGATCTATCCAAACAGGTGCTGGATGGGGTGCGGAACGTCTATGAGAAATACCTGAAAACCGACGTTCACCATCGCTGGTAAAGCGCCGAAGGGCGGCACTATCCTGCGGTTCACGGGAAAGAGCTTCCGACAACCACGCGACAGCGGTGGCGCACCTCTTGAGGACGACTAAGGCACACCGAAGGTACACCGCCTGGAGCTCCGACCTGTCACTCGTCCGTACCCCGGACGCTCCTACCCTCGCCCTCCCTACATATAGCTCCTGCGATTGGCCGCGACCTCACCTAAGGCTAGGCTGCGCCATCAGAATCCCCGGTTGGCTTTTCTGGCCCTCGGCCGTCAAACCGCAATCGGGTACAACACTTCTTTGCTGACATTCTACCTTGTTGCTTGCAATCTTGCCAGAAATTTTTAATAGTTATGTGGAACCCAAGGAATTCAACGATATCCAGATCGCTTACCTACGAGGAGCTTCATAACGCCCTTAAGGATTTTTCTATCAAGCTGGCATCTTTATTGAAGGGGTTTAAAGAAAACTGACAGCCCATGGAGATCAGTCATGCTGCCCGTGTACAAAACTGACAACAGAAAGTACATAAACCAGGATCTTTCACGTTATCTCACCCCTACGGAAGATACCGAGGTGAGCTTTAAGGACCGGTTTCCGGAGGAGTCCTCCATACAACCGGCGCCTCAGCAAATGGTCGCCCGGAACCTCGCCGGCGGGAAGGATCTTTTCCATGCTTCTGAGCTCACAGGGTTTGAGCCGCAGGACGGCTACCCCCTTTTGCTTCCGGACTGGATCGAGAGGGATGGGCTGAAGTGTCTCAAGATGAAGCTCAACGGAACCGACCCAGATCGGAACTATAACCGACCCAGGGCAAGGTGGATTTATCAACCATTAGGGGTCCCGTATTCGGATATCGAGTGGATGAGATACAGCGAAAGGTTCCGGCTCCGGTTTATCAACCTTGAGAAGATGCGTTGATGAATGTCGAATCCCATCCGAGTTTTACCTATTCCTGTCGGCTTGAAGTACTCCCCGGTGAAAGGTTGATCGATAAGCTCATCAATGCAAAGCGATTCGGATTTGACGCCGTATCCCTACCGGGGCGTTTTTTGTCGAGTTATCTGGAAGATCTTCGGGCTTGCCGTGCGGACAGCCCGCTTCCGACTGTGACCATGTCGTTGGGGTTTACAGGATCTCTGGTAAGCCCAAACAGAGATATTCGGAAGAAGTGTCACGACAGTCTCCTTGCGCTTTTCGACGTCTGTGCCGAGCTGGGAGCCACTGTGTTCAACATGCCGCCGGCGCTCATTCAGGACAATCTGGAGCGCATAACGGATCCGGGACCCTTCAATTCGGTCATAGAACTCCAGGATGCCCTCTTGCTGGAGCATCTTCCCGCCTTGGGCGAAGAGGCTAGAAAACGGGGAGTAACTTTGGTTTTAGAGCCGGTTAACCGGTATGAATCGCGGTATTTCAATACGGTACCTCATGCTGCTCGGATTTGTGAAAAGATCAACCATGAGCACGTGGGAGTTACCTGTGACTTTTATCATATGCAGCTGGAGGAACTGAAGATGGAGCGTTCGATCCTCGATGCAGGCAAGTGGATACGGCACGTCCATGTCGCCGAAAACACCCGCGTTGAACCTGGTTCTGGCTCGATGAATTTCACTCCTGGATTTCACGCTTTAAAGAAACTGGGGTACAATCGGATTGTGGAGCTGGAATGCCGTATATTGTCAGGTCCTGCAGAAGAAGTTCTCCCCCAGTGTGTTCATTACATACATAAACTCTGGCAGGAAGCTTAGGTAGGGTTGTTATGACCCTCAACCAAATTCCTAAGGTACTCTATGTTCTCCTTTAGTTTCCGGTTCGTTGGTAGATTACAGAAGTCTTCGTTGGAGAGGTATCCATCGAAGCCCATTTCTTGAAGGATACCTATCACCTCCTGCCAGTTTACCATTCCTTCTTTCATCGGAAACCAATCCCAGCGCCATTCTTTTTTGTTATTTACGGTCGTGCTAATCCAACCTGCATTTTTACAATGAACGTAAGATAGATATTCACCTAAGAGCTCTAGCCCCAGTTTCCAGTTTTCCATTCCCTCCTCTATCATATTTCCGGGGTCAAATACTACGCCAACATTCTGTGGACAAAAGTTGCTCACCCAACGGTAAGCTAAACTCGCGCTGGGTATGATACTACGAGGATGAATCTCAAATAATATCTTAACCCCATATTCCTCAGCTAATTTTTCTGCCCTCTTCGCATATTCCAGTACTCTGTGGTAGATTTGGTGATAGTTTTTCGTCCTATCATAAGGAGGAGGCAAAAGCCTTACCCGTGAACACTTCATCGCTTTTGAAGCATTGAAAAGCCTCTTAATGTTATCCAGATCCTCTACATGTACATAACTAATCAAGGAGATTATCTCCAAGTTATTAGATTCGGTAAGTTCCCTGACATATTCAGCCTTTTTCTCCACCTCTTCTAACTTAATGTGACACTCATCGTGAACCCTCCATTCTATACCGTCGTAGTTATAGTCCCGGAGTTTTTGCACGGATTCTTCCAGTGTGAAATCCGCTACAATCTTAGAAAATACGCCATATTTCATTTTCCAAGTCCACCTGTACTAGCTTCTAATCACTAAGCTACATTATCTTTTTCCTTTGTAGCTTTTATTCATATTTTCCCTTCATCATCTTGTCCGCTCTCAAGAACAGCTAAAGATGAATAAATCCGCCTTGTTTTGCTGTATTCCCATTTTGACTTATTTTTTCCTTCTTTAAAAAGTTTTATCTTGAGATAATTTATTGATTCGTTCTACCAGTCGCATAGTTTTAACTGCTTCCTTAAGAGAACAATCTGTATCTTTCCCTTGTTTTACACAAGCGATAAAATGGCGATTTTCCTCTAGATAACCATAGGCTAACCTTGGGTCGTCAGAACCTGACAGTTCTTTTCCTTCTAAAATAATCTCTGGTTGAGGATTGAAAAACTCTCGATTCTTTATGTAGATTTCACCTTTATCAGGAGGTTGAAGGTAAGCCGCTATGCCTTCACCGTGAATTTCAAATCTTTCCCTCCGTGCCCCTGAGGTAAAGTTAACAATAAGCACACCCGTGGCTCCATTCGTGAACTGCAAAAGCACACAATAAATATTAGTGTAGCTGCTTTTAAAGCTTTGAAAATAAGCCTTGACTTCCTTTACCTCGCCTCCTAACCATCGCAGAGTATCCAGTTGGTGTGTTTCTACCAGGAGCCAACTTGGGGTTTCATAATAAGGTGGATCAGAAAGGTGGAATTTATGAAGCTCACCTACACATAAGGTGATTTGACCGTTCTCCTCTACTAGGCGTTTTGCTTCTTTGAGAACCGGAGTAAAACGTCGGTTAAAGCCTACCATAGTTGTACAACTATTTTTGTTGGCAGCTTCAATCATCTCTTCGGTTTCCTCTACGCTCACCCCGGGTGGCTTCTCCACAAAGAGATGCAATCCTCTTGAAAGACAATCTAAAGCTATAGGCTTAACGAGCTTAGGTGTCATAATGACATAAGCAGCATCTAATTTAACTTTGCTCAACATTTCTTTATAACCAGTGAAGATCTCTTTAATTCTATATTTTTCTGCTGTCGCATTTAACCTTTCTTTGTCTAAATCACATATAGCTACTAAGTCTGCATCCTCTAATTCTGCCAACGATGGATAATGCATAGTGTTAGCAAATACCCCTGCCCCTATAAACCCAACCTTCACTCTGTTCATTTAAACCTCTATAAAATTCTTCCCAAAATTGTCGTAATACAGGTAGTCCAAATGGAGAGCAAATCCTAATCGTCCATTCATTACTTTACTGATTCTCTTAAATTCCCTTTAAGCCGCTTAAAGTGACGCCCCTTATGAATTGTCTCCTTAGGATCAAGAAAAATATTATGACCGGGGCAATAGCCAAAATGCCTCCTGCCATCATAGGCCCGTACAGTACAAAATGTTCCTGTCCGAATAGAGCAAGACCTAATTCTATTACTCTATTTTTTTCTGCGGTAATCATAATAAGGGGCCATAGAAAATCTTTCCAGCTCCACATAAAGGTAAAAATAGCGAGTGTAGCTAAGGTTGTTCCGGACAATGGAAACACTATATGCCTGAATATACCAAATAAAGAATCCCCATCTATTTTCCCAGCATCTATCAGCTCATTCGGTATAGCCGTTATACTTTGACGCATAAGGAAAATTCCAAAAGTTGACATTAAGTATGGGATTATCAGTGAAGCTTTTGTGTCGATCAGATTAAATTTATGCATTAAAAGATAAAGAGGTACCAAACGTACCTGAAATGGCACCATCATGGTAACTAAAATAGCAATAAACAACCCCTCCTTGAAAGGGAATTTCAGCTTGGCAAAAGCAAAACCTGCCAGTGCACAAAAAAATAGGGAAGTAATAACCTTTATCAATGTAACCATAATAGTATTAACATAATAGATCCCAAGTGGCATCATATCTAGTGCTTTGAGGAAATTATCCCAAGTCGGGTTTTTAGGGATGAGATATAACGGATAAACTAAGATCTCAGGAGGGGGCTTGAAAGCTGTCGATACCATCCAAATAAAGGGAAAGATCATTGTAATGCTTCCTGCTAGCAATATTATATGCAACAACAAATACCATCTGTTTTTTCTTGAAATTATAGATTGTAATTTTGTTTTCATTTTCTTTATATTTAAATGCATTGTTCCTTGTGATTCGTTACAGAGCGAAGCATAACACAACTCTACTATCTTCCATTCATTTTAATATTTTTCCCTTAATGCCCTTAATTGCACTAAACTAAAAATCAATATAATTATGAATAGTACGTAAGCTAAAGCCGATGCCTCACCCATCCTAAAGAATAAAAAAGCCTTTTGATATATTTCGTAGACGATTACCGTGGTAGAGTTCATCGGTCCGCCCTCAGTCATCACGTATATAGGTGTAAAAACCTGAAATGCGCCTATGGTAGTAGTAACTACAACTACCAAGGTTATGGGTTTAAGTAGAGGCAGTACCATGTATCTAACTAGTTGAAAAGCATTTGCCCCATTCATTTTTCCGATTTCATAATACTCCCCGGGTATGTTCTTAAGACCCGCTATAAAAATAACCATGGAGTAGCCTATTGATCTCCATATACTCATTATTATCACCGAAGGCATAGCTAACTTCACGCTTGTCAGCCAAGCTTGTTTATTTATTCCAAGAAAACCTAAAAGATAATTTAGGAATCCAGCCTTATAATCGTACATGTATTTCCATAACTGAGACACTGCTACCAATGAAACCACCGTCGGCAAAAAATAAATCGTGCGGTAAAAATGCTCTAGAAATTTTAGTCTGTCTATCATTAATGCTAAAATCAGGGCTATAATCGTCGTTCCGCTGACTGTAAAGAATACATAGTAAAAGGTATTCTTTAAAGCTCCTGCAGTTACAGGATTTTGTATTATTTTTATATAATTTTTCAGACCCACAAAGGGATTAATAGGAGATAAAAGACTATATGTACGGAAACTAGTGATAAGTGATCTGATAATAGGAATATATAGTATTATCAAAAAGAATATAATAATGGGCATTAGAAATATATAGGCTTGTATTGCTTCGGAATGCTTTAATATAAAAAGTCTAATTCCTTTTTTCACTCAAAACACCTTTCTGAATAACAAAATTTATTAGTGAATATATAAAGAGAGGCCCTCGACTTCTAGGAGATTAGGGCCCCTCTTCAATTCTTAACACCTTAGTTGAACGATTTTTCAGAACGAAATGACCTTCTTTTCCTGAAGGAGTTCGTCAATCTCCTTTGCAGCTTTGTCAAGCGCATCCTTAATCCCCATCTTACCGTATACGGCTAATTCTACATGTTTACCCAGTATGTCACTAGCCTCGTATGCCCCTGGTCCTAGTAGCCTTGGAACCAAGTTGGCTTGCGTTGCATGTGCAGCCATAAGTGGATTTTCTTTACACTCTGGTCTGTCTGCCGCGCTTCTGGTGGGAGGAATTCTTGTGTGTAGAGCGGCGAATCTCGCCATTACCTCATCATTACGTACCATCCAGTAGATAAAGTCCCAACACTTGTCTTGATTCACTCCTTTTGTGGCCCCAATATCGATCGTCCCACAAAGCGAGGCCGATAGTTTATCAGCAGGCATAGGGGCTGAAAAAACCTTTAGATCGGGCGCATTGCTTGTTAACCAACCACCGAACCAGAGCGATCGGTTTACTATTCCCGCCTCTCCGCGGGCAAATTGAAAGCTTACCTCAGTTCCCGTCTCGAGATCCTGAACTTTGTGCTTGTGGATTAAGTCTACAAAGAATTGTAGAGCTTTATATCCGTTTTCAGAATTGTGTAACGATTTTTGGGGATCGTCCCTCGTTACCTCCTCCCTCTGACCTGTACATAGAAGCCACGGTGTGTACTGCCACTGATAATCATTACCTGAGCCTTTTGTTTGCAATGCAAATCCTGCAACCTCAAGATTACCGGCAGAATCGCGCTTGGTCATCTTCTTTGCATAGTCAACGAATTGGTCCCAGGTTTTCGCCGGCCCAGATAGCCCGGCTGCTGCAACAAGATCCGCGTTATAGAACGGTTGGGTAAAACTACTGAGAAGCGGTACCGTAACTATTGGTCCATCGGGGATGCCTCCGCGGGCATGGATTACAATTTTATCGCTTACCGCGTTTGCCTCCAAAAGCTCTTCAATTTTCTGAGGCGCAGGAGCCATAAGCCAGTTTCCCACAAAACTAGCCATATCAACGTCGTGCATTATGAACATATCCGGCTCTCTACCAGCAGAAAAAGCCAATCGCAGCTTGGTACCATACTCATCCCATCCCCCAGGAATAGTCACGTAGTCGATCTTGATATCAGGATTTTCCGACTCATACTGTGCTATTATCTGTTGCATCTCCGCTTCAACGTAATCTACATAATTCTTCCAAAACGTAATGATGGTTTTTGACACCTTTGTTGGTGCTGTTGGTGTCACGGCTTCTTTTTCCTTCGCTGGTCCAGAGTACAACCCAATTGTTATCCCTACTAATAATAGAACCGTAAGGAAAATACTTTTCTTTGCCCATTTTAAGAGCATCTCTCACCTCCTATTTAAACTATTTCACTTTTCCGTAAGAATCTTCCATGCTCTTCATCTTCGGCGCCTTACGCTCTTGTATTTGCTTTGGGAAAACTCTCCTATATTTTTAAACCAGATCAGCCTATCTATAGTCTTAATTCTCACCTCACCCCCTCTCAGGCTTTTATTTCCAGTCTTACTTTTCTTTTCAACACGGTTTATCCATCATACACACTCTCTCCTTTTCAATTGCCTGAAATATCTCATGCGTACGCAATAGACAGACTGCTATCCGTTATCTTTTTCTTTTCTTCCTGTTAATATCTTGTGATATTTAAACCTATCACCTCTGAAAACTGACGAATTATACTCCACACACACTCCATCCTTGTCACGAACAAGTCTATGAACTAACAAGAGAGGAGAACCAACTTTGATATCTAGCAACTTTGCCTCTTCTTTTTCTGCAGACACTGCCTGTATGGTTTCGTCTGTTTCAAAAAGAGTTATTCCGTAATCTCTTTCCAGGATTTGATACAATGATTCTCTGGAAAGACCCTTCTCTACCAGATCTGGTACCAGTTTCTTGGGAATGTAGCTGTTACTAATTAAAATTGGTTCATTGTTGGCCAGGCGAACTCTTTTCAGGAATACCGTCTCTTCGTGATTACTAACTTTTAGATACCTAACGACAATCTCTGGAGGCCTCGTATAGCAAAGGGAAATGAGACGAGTACCGGGCGTTATACCTTTAGCTAACATATCCTCGGTAAAGCTAGAAATTGTCCCTACAGGATGTGTAAGTTTTGCTTGTGCGACGTAAGGAGTATAATTGCGCTCTCTTACCAGAAAGCCCTGCTTGATTAGTAATTCTATTGCCTTTCTGATTGTTGGTCTGCTAACACCGTATTCTCTTTGCAGTTCGGCTTCAGTAGGGATCGCATTTCCTACCGCAAATTCTGAATCTAAGATCTTTTTTTTAATGATGCCGGCAAGCCTATAATATAAAGGAACCGGATCTTCCCTTTCTATTTTCATATCGATTGACCCTTCAGTGCTATCCTCAGTTTTTTAAAATAACATAAATATGTATTTTTGTAAATACATTATTAAAATAATGTTTTATCTTGAAAATGTCAACCCCCTGGCACTGCATCCGGCGCCGACACGCGGGGAGCTACACGGGGCCTTGGGGCTTTAACAATGGTTCTTATCACAGAGAGCGGCAGGCGAACGGCTTCCCTTTACTTCCAGTCCTTCTTCTCCCCCTCCGTATCGGTTCTACACGGGTCTCTCGGATCGAAAATTTAGGACCACTCCCGCAGAAGAAGCGGATGCTTCGCCCAGACGATCCTGCCGGCGTTACTTGCGGAATGTAGGTTACTGGAAAATCTGTTTGTACCTATCTGTTGCTAACTTTCTTAATAATGTAATAGATTCCTTTATACCAAGCTCGCTATTGAATATTGCTGTACCAGCTACAAAAACATTTGCTCCTGCTTCAGCCATCTTCTCTATTGTATCTTCATATACTCCTCCATCTACCTGAATATCAATATTCAATTTTCTATCATCGATAACCTTTCTAAGCTCTCTGACCTTTGTTAATACTTCAGGAATATAAGATTGACCCCTAGATCCTGGAGGTACCATCATCAATAATACCATATTGATATCATTTAATGCATGTTTTATGGAGCAAAGAGGAGTATAGGGATTTAGAACTAATGAAACTTTTACTTTATTTTTTTCAATTTCTTGAATTGTATGATATAAACATGTGCAACTTTCTACTTGAATTGAAATACTATCGGCTCCAGCTTCGGCAAAGAGACTGATGTACTTGGCAGGATTTTCAATAGCTAGATGGACATCGAAAGGAAGAGAGGTACTTGATCTAAGAGATATCATTTCTAGTTGACTCATAGCAAAATTTTCTACAAAATGACCATCCATTATGTCGAAATGAAGCAGGTCTATCCCGCCCTCTTCTAATTCTTTGACCAATTCCCCCAATCTGCTGTAATCAGCACAAGCCAGCGATGATGCTATTTTTATCATACGCATATCTCCTCAACTTTCAATACTCGTGAGTAGCATAACAATCGCTCTGATGCATGAATTTCAGTGTTTCTTTTAAGTCCTTCACGCCCGTAGTTGCCCCCAACGAACTGACACACATGGCACCCGCAGCATTGGCCAACATCCCGCTTCTTTCAACGCTAAAGCCTTTGCTTACGCCGGTTAGAAATCCGGCAATGAAGCAATCCCCTGCTCCTGTAAGATCTACTGCCTTAACTTTATATACCGGCAAAACAAATTCTTCAGTATCTGTTTTCAAATAACATCCTTTCTCTTCCAATTTTAATCCTACAATCCCGATACCATAAGAAAGTAGAACCTCAACAATTTCTTCTAGTTTCGCTTTTCCAGTTAGTCTTTTACCCTCTTCAAGATTAGGTAAAAAAATATCTACATAGGGCAAGCAGGGTTTCAGCGTCTTCATCCAATTGTTGTGAGGATCCCATGAAACATCTAGCGAGGTGATTACCTTTCTTTTTTTTGCTTCTCTTAAAACATTAGCCATGGGTTCTCCATCGAATCCCGGCAGTAAAAACGCCCCGCCAATATGCAATATCTTACACTCGGAGATAAGACAAGAATCTATGTCCTTCTCATTTAGAGATGAACTAGCTCCACTATAATGGAGAAAATTCCTCTGCCCATCAGGTTTTACCAAAGCAACCGTCACTGAAGTATCGACATTTGGGTCTTTTATTATACCTCGGGTGTCACAGCCACACTCTTTTATTATATTTAGAAGAGAATCTCCAAAAAAGTCGCAGCCCATCTTGCCCAAGATGCCAGCATTCATTCCCAGTTTAGATAGAGCCAAAGCAGTATTTAATGCATTGCCACCACTGGACAGGCTTACCTCATCTACCATGGTTAGGTCCTCTCTAAAAACGGTAGAGTTTTGTTTTAACCTGACCAATACATCGGCTATAACCAACCCCAGGCATAAAACATCCATTCTTGAACCTTTCACAACCTGGGAGCAACAGCAAAAAAGACTTTAACGATTTCTTCAGTGAAATTTAAATACTGATGTCGGGTACCTTCAGGGATTAACATCTTCTCCGACTGGTGTATCTCATAACTCATGAATGATGCACTTTCTTTGTCCTCCTTATCATCAAGCCCTATCGTACGAACTGTTAAATCTCCCTCAAGAGCGTATAAGGTTTCATCGCCAGCATGACTTTCCATCTCTGAATATCCACCAACAGGAATGGTTATTAGTCCAACATTCAAGAAATCATTACTAACAATCATAGAAACCAAGACATGTTGTTCTCGTCCATGTATCAGGTGCAGGTGGCTATCCGCTCTTATGGCAACTAACCTCTTCTCCTTGCGAACTTTAGCTCCATTTACTGGCCATCTTCCTAAATAATCAACATTTGCTCCCATTTTTTCAGGCCTCCTGTTTTCCAATATAAAATTTTGGCTGTTTAACCGGCGGTATTCTTGTGCCCACGGCATCCTCGGCCCATATTCGTGGAGCAACAACGCTTAGCGCATGTATTTTTTTGTCGGTAAAGTTAAAAATTTGATGTCTGGTTCCTTGAGGAATGAGAAGGGCATCACCCGCATGAAGTTGAAAAACTTCACCTTTTTCTGGATTGAAGGCAATGGGATCTCCTTCAAGGAAATAGTAGACTTCGTCACCATAATTATGTAAACCAGGTGGCTCAATTCGCGCACCCGGTGGCAAGGTCCAATCACTAAAAGTAACTTTATCAGTGCTAACAAAGATCTGCGATTCAACCTGGGTTCCCTGGAATCCATAAAGGGTAGATAACTCCATATTCTTGGTAATAGCCACGGGCTTTTTTTCTTCAGGTGAAAATGGATGTTTACCTATCCACTTTGGAATAGAGGTTGTCTTTTCTTCTTTTTTTACCATTTTTCTCCTCCTTGTGTAAAAATCAAAACTATATGATGTTTATAACCAGCGTTGTACGCCTAATACCTAAGCAGTTACAAATATCTCCAACATTTTCCTTTCATAAAGAGATATATTATTTGTCTAATGTAATCTCCCTTAAAAGCTGCAAATAATACATATAGTTTTCAAACGGTACATCAGGAGGAACTGCATGATCTATGGTTGGGAAATAACCACCTTGAGAAAGTAGGTAAGGAACTTTACACGTCACTTCTTTCCTTATGGCTTCTTTACCTCTGATTAATGCTCTTTTGTCTATATTACCTATTAGCAACAAGTTCTTTCCATACTTTTTCCGTAGATCCGCCGCATGCATACCGGCAGCTACTTCTAGCGGTAAGAAACCATTGACTCCACCTTCCACCCAGAGCGGTATCAGTTCATCAATGTTTCCATCGCTATCTACAGTAATTATTTCAACTCCGTAAGCATGCAAAAAATCAGTGACTTTCTTGTAGTGGGGTAGTATGAACTCCTTAAACATTTTCGGTGAAATTAAAGAACCAGTCTTATAAGCCATATCCTCCCAAAAATGAGCAAAATCAAATTGAATCTCTTCTACAGCTTTTCTTATTGTTTCAATAATGAAGTATTCCAGGTATTCCATTATCTCATGTACCAAACTAGAATTGTCATAAAACATTAGACTTAAATTTTCCATGCCTACCCAATCTCTTACCCAGCCATAAAAACTACCTACCTTGAGACCCAAGGGATAATTTCTATTCTGCCAATAGAGTTTATTGTCGTTCCAATATTCAGGATATCTTGCCGGTGAGTTTGGATTAAGCCGCTTCTTGAACCTCTGCCAATCTTTGTAATTCTTTATAGGAAATTCTAGCCATTGGGACATAGAACGGGGAGTTTTTTCTTCTCCCCGAGTTTTCGGTATGAACTCCTTTCTTTTTATTCCCTCTTGGGTAATGACAATTCGGTGGTCTTTGGTCTCTTCCAGTACCTGCCATTCGAATGCTGGCATTAACGCTGTATGTTCCCCCAACATAACAGGAAACATCTCCATTCTCTCAAATCCAAAGAATTGAGATAAATGAACATCTCCCGGTAAGCCCTCGTTTTTCCATCGTTCAATAGTAGTAATCCAAAACCATTGCCATTCTCGGGGTAGCATAAGCTCATCGGTAAGTTCAAAACGAGCTATTTTTTGGAATTTTTCTCGGGCATTCATCTTATCTATTTCAAAGAGGTGTTCTCTTTAGCGAGGTTGCCACTAAGCATTGTGGCCGCATTTCTTTGATATAGCATTCGCACAAAGAAGATCAATCTTCTTTTTATGATGCCGGCAAGCCCATAGTACAAAGGAACAGGATCTTCTCTCACTATTTTCATATCGATTGACCCTTGACTACTGCCTTCGTTTATTAAAAGAACATAAATATGTATTTTTGTAAATACATTATTAGAATAATGGTTTTTCTTGAAGATGTCAACCCTGCGGGACTACATGGTGCGTTTCAATATCGGCTTTTCTGTTACTTCTGAAGGCGCCTGCGCATTGGTCATTCTCCAAGCAAGGGGTTTCGATGGTATGGTCAAGGAAGGATTGATCAAAAACTATGGAGTGAGTGTCGAGAAGGTGGAGGAAGCGTTAAAAGCGATTGAATTCCCCGGCCTCAAGACGGTGCAGATCATTTTCAACATGTTCCGTCAGAGACCCGCAGAGTTGTTCTTCCGGCAGGCCAAAGCCCGGAAGATCGGTGTAATCGTGCGGGTACCTCTGGCCAGCGGACTTCTGACCGGCAAGATGACGAGGGACACGATTTTCGAGAAAGACGATCACCGCAACTTCAATCGGGAAGGACAGGCTTTCGACAAAGGGGAAACCTTCGCCGGGGTAGACTATGAAAAGGGTCTGCAGGCGGTGGAAGAGCTGAAACGCATCAAGCCCAAGGACTTCACCCTGGCCCAATTCGCCCTGAAATGGATCCTGATGCACGATGCCGTGTCCTGCACGATCCCGGGGGCAAAGCGGCCTTCCCAGGTGGAGGACAACTGCCGGGCCTCCGACTTGCCCGATCTATCCAAACAGGTGCTGGATGGGGTGCGGGACGTCTACGAGAAATACCTGAAAGCCGACGTTCACCATCGCTGGTAGAGCTCATTCGGCAAGGCCGGTGCCGCAGGGCCGTCGCGGCGGAAGCCGCGCAGCAGGGTATTTCTACTTAAAAACCGCTTAATATACAGCGACTCATCCGATAGTATAAATGAGATCTCCGGTTGAAATTTGCATATTTGGAGATACATTGCTGTACAGCGGGTGAAACAGATGAAAAAACTACCATATTTACTGCTGGTCATGGTCCTCTTCGCCTCCTGCGCTTCGATTCAGCGCTCCAAGGATGAGGGAAATATCGAACGGATTTCGGAGCTTATCAACACAGGTCAAGCGGACAAGCTCTTCGCCATGACCGAGCTTCCCTTCCTTCTCGACCAGGAAATCATCGTCCTGGGTAAGGACGTAGAGACTTTTTGGAGCACGATCGTCCAGGTAGGATTCAAAGTCGAGGAACCAGTGCTGGAGCGGGGCGTGAAGGTCGGCCCTGAAAGCTACAAGGAGTTCTACGATTCCATGGAGGTGAGAACGTTCTTTAATAAATACTTGAAGAAACAATCCCGCCTACTAGAGTTGAAAACCAACACGGGCCAGCGGATTCTACTTCTGGTAACCGACACCTTGTTCACCCGTACCATTCACGGCTTCAAAGGACCGTACTAACATGAAAAAGCCTATTTTTGTAGCGATTCTGTTGGTTACCGTTCTGCTTTCCGGATTTGCCGTTCCGAATGATGTCATCTACTCCGAAGGAGATGCTACAGTCAAGTACCAGGAAGGCTATACAGATGATGTTTTCATAGGTGACGTGTACGACACAGGAGATACCATCACTACGGGATTCAACGGCTTCGTCGAGCTGGATCAGGCAGGACTGGTGCTGAAGATCAACCCGGATACGGTGTTCACCCTTCAGGAGAAGGAGGAACAAGGCGAAAAAACCGGAGTCTTTTCCCTTGCTCTGGGTTCGATCAAGTTCCGCTACGAACGCATCACCGGCAAGGAGCCGATGATCCAGACGGCCAGCTGTATTGCCGGCGTCCGGGGCACGGAGTTTTCTGTATTCGCCGGTGCCGATGGTTCCGCTCTGATCGTGGTGGATTCCGGTCTGGTAGAGGTGGAGTCGGAGGGTAAATCCGTCCAGCTCACCGCCGAAGAGGGCGTGGAAGTTCCACTTGGAGAACCACCAGGGGAAAAGTTCCGGGTACCAGTAGAAAAAATCGATTATCGAAGTTGGAATGAAGATAAGTTGACAGAGTTGTTAAGCGATCCTTTGTTATCTATTAATAAAATCACCGAACGACTAGAGTACTATATTGAGAATGTGAATAAATATAAGACTTTGCATACAGAATATAGTGAAAGATTGGCTGATGAACGTAAAAACCTTCCCGTACGAGCAGAAAAAGAAGGGAAAGAGGCAGCACGGAAATACAGTCAGGAAGTGATCGATCCCTTAAGTATTCAGACATTCAATTTGTTCCTTAATGTACGGTATTATTCGCTCGCTGCTCTATCACTTAGGAGATACGTTGGGGGCAGATTGTATTCTTTTTTGAAAGCTATAAATATCACTAATGTAGCTAACCAAACATACAGGGATTATTTACTGTTACATGAAAAACTACTCGATGTTTTCGAATCTTCAATCGTCCCATATTTGGTAGATGCGGATATTTAGATGATCTGGAGGTAACTATGAGCAAGAGATACCTGATATTATTCCTTTTGATTACTACAATTCCTGTCATCATTTTTGTAGGATGTGATCTATCTGGAACTACAATCGAGGGACGTATAGATAGTTTTATTTACAATATTAATTACGACAGATCGGACACTTATACTAATTTTCACCCTGTTAAGACAGATCTGTATGACAACTTAAAGTTGTCAGATTGGGAATCTCTTTTTCCATCCGCCAATATTGAGTACTACGTGCTGAATCTTGATACATCAGATTCCAACAATGTTACCGGAGTAATTCATTGTACTGAGACCACAGAGTGGCCCAAAGATGTAATTTTCGTGATGGCGAAAGATGGTTTGAGTTGGTACATAGATGACATGTACCTTGGCACAGGTCCAAATCCAGTAATTTATTAAAGGAGACTGCTATAGTTGGCTAGCCTAAAAGCCATGAAAATCCCTCTTTTAATACTATTCTTCGTCATTTCTATAGCGGGCTGCGCTCCCTTCGGGACGTCGAAGCGGGAGCGGGTGCTGCGCTTCGAAGCAGACCTGAACGGAGCCAGGGAGTACCTGTATCAAAACTTCCTCGAAGCGGAAACCGTCGACTACGCGACGATCCGCGACAGCGATACCGCCTATACCTGGGATGAGTGGTTTCCACCGGATTTCCCGGAGGCCGGCATCTATACGATTACCCTCGACTCTGTGTTCGGGAATCCTCTCGAAGGCACAGTGGATGGACCCGATGTGTTCAACGGACCCCAACCAATTCAGTTCCATCTTACCCGCTCGGGGGTCTACTGGTACCTGGAGAAACTGATCCTCAACGGAACCTCGATCGTCGACTAATCCACACACTAGAAAAAGTTTTTGATTAAATCCCAAATAATCTGTACTTTTAACGGGTGCTCAAAGAGTTTAGGACCCTCATTCCGTATTTAAAAAAACGAATCCCCCAATACCTGGCCGGATTGTTCTTTCTACTGATAACCAACGGCGGCCAGCTCTACCTGCCCCAGCTCCTGCGCCGGGCCATCGACACGATAGCCTCTGGGTCATTTACGCTCAACGACATGCTTCCCATCGGTCTGCTGATGGTGGGAATTGCCGTGCTGATCGCATTAGGCCGCTACTTCTGGCGCTATTTCCTTGGAGGCGCCTCCAGGCGCATCGAGGCGGAGCTGCGGGAACGGCTGTTTGTCCACCTCCAAGCTCTCTCCTCGACCTTCTACGGCAAGGTCAAGACCGGGGATCTGATGGCCCGGATGACCAACGACATGCGGGCGATACGCCAGGCGTCGGGCTTCGCTCTGGTCTCTTTCGTCGACGGGTTTTTTATGACCATTGCAATTCTGATTATCATGCTGAGCAGAAATCCCCGCCTGACCCTGTTGTCGATTTCACCGCTGCCGGTCATTACGATAGGAGTGATCCTTTTCGGCCGTGTGATCGGAGAGCAGTTCCGCCGGGTTCAGGAGGGATTTTCTGTACTGAGTGATATGACCCAGGAATCCTTCACCGGGATACGGGTCCTGAAGACCTTCGTCCAGGAATCGGCCTTCGGGAAGCGATTCCTCGAAAAAAACGCGGATTATTCCAACCGCAACATGGTTCTGGTTCGAACTTGGGGCGTTCTATTCCCGGCGGTGGGATTCCTGGCCGGGATCACATCCCTGATTCTCATCCTGCTCGGCGGCGGGGCGGTCATCGAAGGATCTTTGTCTCCAGGAGAGTTCACGGCTTTCCTTGCCTATCTCCAGATGCTGATTTGGCCGATGCTGGGAGCCGGCTTTACGATCAATATGATCCAACGGGCCGGCGCTTCACTCGGACGTATCAACAGAATCCTGGAGGAGGAGCCGGACATCCAGAGTCCCCCGGCCGGGCAGGCGGTTCGAAAACCGATACAGGGTGAGATCAGCATTCGAAATCTGAGCTACGCGTATCCCGGGGCGGAAAAGGAGATCCTGAAAGATTTCAGCATCGACATCCCGTCGGGCAGCATTCTCGGGGTTCTGGGTAAGACCGGATCCGGGAAGAGTACCTTGGTGCAGCTTCTACCGCGGATTCTTGACCCACCCCCGGGAACGGTGTTTCTAGACGGCCTGGATGTTCGCTCCTACGACCTGACTGTCCTGCGCAACGCCATCAGCGTGGTACCCCAGGAAACCTTCCTCTTTTCAACCAGCATCCGGGACAATATCGCCTTCGGCAGCCGAAACGGAGATGATGAATTGATCCGGGAGGTCGCTGCGATTTCGACGATAGAGAGGGATTTCAGCACTTTTCCCACCGGAGCGGAAACCGTCGTGGGAGAAAGGGGAATAACGCTGTCCGGAGGTCAGAAGCAGCGGGTCGCCATCTCCCGCGCCCTGGCCAGCGATGCTGCGATCTACATCTTCGACGATTCGCTGTCGTCCGTGGATACGGAGACTGAAGATGCGATTCTCAAGGATCTGCTGCCCTTTCTGAAGGGAAAAACCCTGATCGTCATCTCCCACCGGATCTCCACGCTGAAGACGGCGGATCGGATCGTCGTGTTAGAGGACGGGCGGATCGCCCAACTCGGCAACCACGAACAGCTGTTGTCACAGAAGGGTTTCTACGCCGACATCTATCGCCTGCAACAGTTAGAAGAGGCCTTCCAAAGAAAATGAGCGACTATTTCGAACCCGAAGACATCCTAAAGGGCTACGATGCCGACATAATGAAACGGCTCCTCCTCTACTTGAAGCCGTATCTGCTCATCTTCGTTTTTTCGCTTGTAGCGCTTGCTTTGGCTACAGTGGGTGAATTGTTCATGCCGATTCTGCTGCAACGGGCTACGGACAACTACATCCTGCCCTACTATCGAGGGATCCGCATCAACGACGTGTCTCCCGACATCCGCAAGCGACTCGAGCCCGTGGTGGAAGCACGATTGGCGGAAGAGCTGTACTTTCTGTCTTCCTCCAAGCTCGTCGAACTGAATGCACAGCAGAAGCGTACGCTAAGAGAACAGGGATCCCTGCTGGAGGAGAACTTCTTCATCTTGGAAGGGTACCGGGAAAAACCCGAAGCTCAGAGAGTGGTCGCGGATCATCCCGAACTGTTCCACACGGGGACCAGCATCGCAGCCATAACCGAAAAGGATCTTCGTTCTCTGTCGAGAGAGGAGATTCGGATCGTTCGCCAGGACAATCTCGATGGACTCGGCTTCCTGGTTCGAGTTCTGTTCGCGATTCTTCTTGGAGTGTTCATCTTCACCTTTCTGCAGGTGTATCTACAGGCCTACGTAGGCCAGATGATCATGAAGGACGCCCGCACCCAGCTGTTCGATCACACCCTGCGCTTATCTCTGAAATTCATCGACAAGAACCCGATCGGCCGTTTGGTTTCGCGGATCACCAACGATGTAGAAACCATCAACGAGCTGTTCACTGAGGTCCTGCCGGCTCTACTGAAGGACTTCAGTACGATGATCGGGGTCACGATTGCCCTGTTCCTGCTCAGTCCGCGCCTTGGAGGAGTGATGCTGTTGACCCTGCCGCCGGTGTTCGTGGTTACGGCGATCTTCCGTGTGAAGGCGAGGAACGCCTTCCGGGCGGTACGCCTGGCCGTATCCCGGCTCAATGCCTTCATCGCCGAGCACATATCGGGTATGCGGATCGTCCAGCTTTTCGTTCAGGAACAGCGAAGTCACCGGGAATTCCGGGAGCGAAACCAGGGCTTGCTCAAATCGAATCTCGGAGAGATGTTTGTATTCGCCACTTTCCGCCCGATCGTCGACCTGCTGGCCAGCGTCTCGACGGCGGCGATCATCTTTTTCGGAGCCTCCTTCCTGCTCCGAGACCTGATCTCTTTGGGCATACTCATCGCTTTTTTCAATCTGATTCGCATGTTCTATCATCCCGTCATGGATCTAGCGGAAAAGTACAATATTCTCCAATCCGCCATGGCCGGAGCGGAGCGGGTATTCAACCTTCTCGACATCGAGGAGAAGATCGAGCAACCCGCTTCACCGCAAATTTTGAACTCAGTAACGGGCTCGATAGAGTTCGACAAGGTCACCTTCTGGTACAAAGATGGGGAGACCGTGTTGAAGGATCTATCCTTTACCGTCAATCCCGGAGAGACCGTCGCCATTGTCGGTTACACAGGGGCGGGGAAAACAACCATCACCTCGCTATTGACGCGGCTGTGGGATATCCAGAGCGGTGCGATTCGGCTGGACGGAGTGGATATCCGAAGCGTCCCCACGGATGCGCTTCGGCGGCGCGTTCAGTCTGTGCTTCAAGATGTTTTTCTGTTCTCCGACACCATCGCCGAGAACATCCGCCTGGGCAGCGATATCTCCAATGAGACAATCGAGCGGGTAACCAAGCTTGTCCGGGCGGATACGTTCATCGACGGCTTCTCCGATGGATTGAATGCGAAGCTCCATGAACGAGGCAGCAATCTGTCCATGGGGCAACGACAGCTGCTTTCCTTCGCCCGCGTGTTGGCCCACGATCCCGATGTTCTGATTCTCGATGAAGCCACGGGGAATATCGATACGGAGACGGAAAAATTGATTCAGGAAGCTCTTGTCGAGCTGCTGCGGGAGAGGACTTCTCTGGTTATTGCTCATCGCCTGTCTACGATTCGCCACGCCGATCGCATCATCGTCCTGCATAAGGGACAGCTCTTTGAATCGGGAACCCATGACGAGTTGATCGCCAAGCGGGGAATGTACTACAACCTCTACCAGATGCAGTACCTAGACCGGGAAGCCGCCGAAACCGCTTAGGGGCGGCAGCACCCGGACGGGCCTCAAAGCTCCAGTCTCAATCCGTCACAAAAAAGTAAGGGTCACTCGCTGGTACCGGTGGCATCCCTCTGCTGCTGCTCCATACGCTCCCGAATGTAGTGCAGAATCAACCCTTCGAAGCTCATCTTCTTCAGCCTCGATTCCTCCAGCAGAAAATCGTATAGATCCTGGGGAATACGGACGTCCACCCTCAAATGAATAATGTTCATCGGATCTTCCCTTCCCCTACCTCGTCAAAAGGGTTGGCTGCCGCCTCTGCGGATGTAGATCCCTCGGTCTGCTCCGGTGACCAAGGCGGTCTGTCCGCGGAGATCGGCCTTCATCGGCTCCATCAGCAGAAGGCCTGATAAATGGCCTGTACCGCATTCTCGAAGTCAGCAGTTTCCACACCAACAATAATGTTGATCTCCGAGGAACCCTGGTCGATGATGCGTATGTTGATTCCCGCGTTCGCCAGAGCAGCAAAGAGCCTAGCAGCAATACCTGGCCGATAGGCCATCCCTTCCCCCACGGTTGCAATCAAGGCAAAGCCGCTCGAGATATCCACCCTGTCCGGCTCCAGTTGCTTCTCGATGTCTTCCAGAATCCTTTGCGTCTTTCCCTTCAGCTGGTCGTCGCTCACGATCACCGACATCGTGTCTATCCCGGAAGGGGCATGCTCGAAGCTGATCCCGTGGGTTTCAAGGATACTGAACAGTCTTCTGCCAAACCCCACCTCCTTGTTCATGAGCAGCTTCTCGACGAAAATGATCGAAAAACCGATCTTGCCGGCGATCCCGACGACAACCCGATCCTTGGTATCCCGCTGGTGGACGATCATCGTGCCGGGGTCTTTCGGGTAGTGGGTGTTTCGAATGTTGATCGGGATCTTTTCCCGGGAAACCGGGAAAATGGCTTCCTCGTGAAACACGTTGGCGCCCATATAGGCCAGCTCCCGGATCTCCCGGTAGGTCACGGTCCGCATCGGTTTTGGGTTGACTACGATATTCGGGTCGCTCATGAGAAAGCCGGACACATCGGTCCAGTTCTCGTAGACAGCGGCGTGCACGGCCCGAGCCACTATTGCCCCCGTGATATCCGATCCCCCTCGAGAAAAGGTCTTAACCTCCCCCTCCGGGGTAGATCCGTAGAATCCGGGAATCACGTAGATGCCGTCTCCACTCAGGGCGGAGGCCAGGCTCTTGTAACTTTGTTCCTCGATCAAGCCCTCACCATTGATCGTGATGTGATCGGCCGCATCGACGAACCTGCCCTGGAACAAGGCGGCGACGATCCGGGCGCATAAAAACTCCCCGCGGGAGGCGACAAAATCCTGGGAGGCACCGGTACGGATCTGCTCGTCCAGATCGGCGAGCAACTTTGCCATGTCCAGGCTGATGCCGAGGTCTCTGGCGATTTCGAGATAACGCTCCCGAATCAGACGAAAGGGTTCGCCTATATCGAGGCCTTGCTCAGCCAGCTCATGGCAGAGGTAGAGCAGATCGGTGATCTTCCTGTCGTTTTTATTCCTCTTGCCAGGGGCTGAAACCACGATGAAGCGTCTGCGTGGATCCAAACGAACTACCTCTTGAATGTTGCGAATACGCTCGGCATCGGCCACAGAGGACCCACCAAACTTGCACACTACTGCGTCCATGCACGTCTCCTCGGGATTTTAAGCTCTTACTGTAAAGGGAAGTTCTAAAAATGGTCAATAGGATCAACCGCGGAAGTACTCATCTCCCGGTCAACCGTATCGGGATCCTGCGGTAGGATCGACACTTCTCCTTTTCCCTGCCCTCCCCCTGTACCCTGCTGCTCAAGGAAGTCTTGGAGCTTCTGCGGATTGTCGATCAGAGCTTGCTTCATATTTCGGGAACAGCCTTTTATCCAGGCTTCTACCTGCATGGCGGCTCCCTTCCCGGAAAAAAGCTTCCAGCACCCCACAATGGCGACCGGGGGGAAACTGCGGGTTATCTTTGCTCCCTTTCCGCTGCAATGGGCTCGATACCTTCGTATTAGGTCTTTGGTGTAGCCCGTATAGTAGCTGCCGTTGGCAAGCCGCAGCATGTAAATCCAATAGAACGACTTTTCCTTCACACCGTCCCTTGTATGGTTGAGTACAGTGAGCAACCAGCGAAAGTTGCCTTACTCATCCAAGGCTTCCACGTTTCCGCAGGCCGTCCTGACGAAACGCTCCGCTTTCTCTACGCCGCTCTCTCCTGCCTGCCCGGAGGAGCGAAACATATGTCCCAGTACAGCTTCCCAGGACCCCGGGCCATACACCCGCTCGACCAGCTGCCGTTCCTTCAGGAGGTTGAGAACCAGTACTTCATTGGATCCGGATTCTTCGATGGAGTGGCGGAGGATTTCCGCCGTTTCCCTGAACAGGGTCATACAGCGTTCCAAAGCCGTGGTAGCCAGTTCTTTGGTGTCCGTGGCTATGGTCTGGCAGAGCTTCATTACCTGCCTGATGTGATCCAGCTCGTGCTCCTCCTCCTCGTCCAGCTCGTAGCCGATTTCCTGAGTCAGACCCTCTATTCGGGTCAGATATCCCAGCTCGCTGATGTAGTCAGGTACGTAGTACTCGAGCTGGTAGAGGCTCTCCCGCAGAATCATAAACAGATGAAAACCCGTCCCTATATAGGAGTCGATGGACTTGTTGACCAGGGATTTTCGTAAGGCCGAGAAGACCTCCCGAGCGTTCGTCCTGTTCGCTTTTTCATGCTGACCGGTGGAAAGAATTTTCTCCAGATCCGAGAATTTTCCACTTACACCGTTGGGTTCAACAGCCTCTGGTTTCTCACTTCGAAAGAGAAAGTGGGCTTTCTCCTTGACGTCGAAAACCAGAGCCTCTTCCAGATTCTTGATCTTGCCGAACAAGCCCGAATGCTCGAAATCACCGCCCTCGCTCAGAATGGCTTGGAATTCGGCATAGATCTCGGAGAACAGAACATGAGCCTTCATGAATCGAATCACCATGAAGGACAGATCCTCTTTTTTTCTCCTGGCGACGTACTGAGCCTGTACCCGGTCCATCTGCTATTTCTTCATCACCCGGCTGGGTCCTCGCTCAAGGGCGATCTTTCCTGTACGAATCGACTCCAGGATGTGATAATCCTTGAAAAGATTGAAGGCGTTGTCCACGGAACTGGTATCGCCGGTCACTTCCAAGATCCAGATCGATGCGGAAGAATCCACGATCCGCGCCTGTACGGCGGTGATTATCTGAAGCAGCTCTGCCCGCCGCTTGTCCTGCACTTCGATCTTCAAGAGGGCGTGCTCCCGTTCTACCGCTTCAGCCTGTTTGATGTCCCAAGCCTTGATCACGTGAATCAGCTTCTGCAGCTGTTTGCGCACCTGCTCCAATACCGTATCATCCCCCGTGGTTACGATGGTGAAACGGCTCTTGCCGGGCAGCTCGGTGTGACCGACGCTGAGACTCTCGATATTGAAGCCCCTTCGTGAGAACAGTCCGGAAACGCGAGTCATCACTCCGGGTGTATCATCGCACAGAACAGAAATAGTATGCCGCATCGCTTCCTCCTACTCAACATACTCCAACAGGGATGAACCGGTTACCATGGGGTACACGTTGCCGGGATCCTCTAAAACACAATCCACTACTGCAGTGCGACCGGCGGCCAAGCTCTTTTCGATCGCCGGGACAATTTCATCCTCCCGGGTTACCCTGAAACCGGCCGCTCCCATGCTTTCCGCCAAACGTGCGAAATCGACATTCCTGCCGAACTTGCAGGCTTCGTAGCGTCTACCGTAGAAAGCATCCTGAAGCTGTTTGATCATTCCCAGACAGTAGTCATTCATAACCAGAACGACAATGGGAATGTCCTCGGTCACGGCGGCTGCCACTTCCTGACAGGTCATCATGAAACCGCCGTCCCCGGCGATATCGATGACCAGGCGATCCGGTAGGCCCACCTTGGCTCCGATGGCGGCGGGCACACCGAATCCCATGGTACCCAGACCGCCGGAGGTCACAAAGGAATGACTCGAATCCACGGGAAAGTAGTGGGCTGTGAAGATCTGGTGCCTTCCCACGTCGGTAACGATGATCGGATCCTGCACCATACTTTTCAGAATCCGTAGAATATTCGGGACGGTGACTCCGGAGCTCTTGCCCTTCAGTGGATGTCTTTCCGCCGTCTCCCGCAGCTCCAGCGTCCACTGAGCGTGTTTCTCCACCGGAATCAGCTCGACAAGCTGCTCCAAGACCCGTCCGGCATCTCCGACAATGGGAAGATAGCTCGGCACATTCTTGCTGATTTCCGCTGGATCGATATCGGTATGGATGATCTTGGCCTGAGTTGCAAAGGTTTTGAGCGGCCCGGTGGATCGATCGCCGAAGCGTGTTCCCACGGCCAGAATGACATCCGCGTTGGTGATGGCGTAGTTCGCCTCGATCCGGCCGTGGTATCCCATTAGGCCGAAACACAGGGGATGGGAATTGGGAAAGGAGGCCTTGCCCATTAAGGTGTGAACCACGGGGATGTCGGTTTTTTCCGCAAGCTGGACGAGCAGATCCCGTGCGGATGCCAAGCTTACACCCCCACCGGCTATGATCAGCGGTTTCTGGGCCGATTTTAGGAGGGTCACCGCTCGTTTGATTTGACCGGGATGCCCTTCCACAGTGGGCCGGTATCCTTCCAGGGGGGGATATTTGGCCTGGTAGGGCGAGAAGATTTCCTGCTGGACATCCCTGGGAATGTCAAGCAGCACCGGGCCCTTTCTTCCCGTCGAGGCCAGGAAGAAAGCCTCTTGTATCGTATGAGGTATCTCCGACGCTTTTTGTAGAAGATAGTTGTGCTTGGTGATGGGAATCGTGATCCCCGTAATGTCAACCTCTTGAAAGGCATCATTTCCGATCATCGGTCGAGGGACCTGACCGGTTATGGCGACAAGAGGGGAGGAATCCATATAAGCATTTGCCAATCCAGTCACCAGATTGGTGGCGCCGGGTCCGCTGGTAGCCATACACACACCGGTTTTTCCCGTTACACGGGAATACCCGTCGGCCATATGGGCCGCTCCCTGCTCATGACGGGCCAGGACATGACGGATCGACGATTTTGCCAGCTCGTCGTATATGGGAAGGGTTGCTCCACCCGGATACCCGAAAATCACCTCTACACCCTGGGATTCCAGGGCTCGAACCAGAGCTTTCGCACCACTCAGCTTTGCCTTACCCATCCTCCGCTCCTTCCTCACGGGTCCTTCGATCTGCTCTCCAGGCGTTCTCTCAACTTCCTGCTCTCTTCTCTGAGCCTTTCGATCTCGTAGATCATCCAACTGAGATCGTCATCGGCCTCGTCGATCTCGTATATCATATCCGAACGAGGGCTGTAGCGGCTGTAGTATACCTTGGATTGCTTCAGCCGTTTTTTTATGTGGTTCAACCTATCTTCCATTTTTCCTTCCTCGGTTCACTGTCTGGAAGTTGATCGTAGATAGGCGGGTACTCTTCCGCGCAGGAGAAGGTACAGTTGTCGCAATGGGAAACGCCGAAACAAACGCTTCCTTGGTATCTGGTGGGCAAAAACAAATGCCGAAATCGCGGTGTCGAATCCGACATCCTTGGGCACCCCGCCCATGAGGTCTTTGAAAAAGCGCGTAACCAAGAGATAAAGATCTCCCTCTCGACAGTTGGCGTATCTTCTCTTCAACTCTGATTCGGAGATCGAGTCCAACCGGGGCAGGTAAACATCGGAATACCAATCCCGGGCCTTGCCAGGAATGTCCTCCGATTCGCCGTATTCCCGGACTTCCTCCAACAAATCCGCATACCCACTGGTATAATCAAGCCGGATATTCTTCAGACCGGTCTGCTGCTCGAATAGACGCCGGGACACCGCACCCCGATGCGCCTCCTTGTCTTCTTGGGAAACACACTCCGTGACGTTCGCATCCATGAACTCCAGGCCGAACTCCTTTGCAGCCGCCACCCGTCTGTTGCCGTCTATCACGTAGTACTCACCGCCCAGCAGGTACACTTCGATCGGTGGGAGCGAATAATATTGAACAGAGTGTTTGGTCAGACGTCCCCGCCGCCAGCGCTCCCTCCGGTCCCTACGGCGGAGAGTTCGAAACCTGCTATCCAGCTCATGACACTTGTTCACAGATCCGGTGATCCGTTTGGCCTCCACAACCCGCAGGCCCGCCTCGAAGGTCGCATAGGGAGTGTACTTGGCGATCTCCACATCGAAGCACTTCACCCTCTTCATTATCGAGCACCCGCCAGCATCTGTTCTACCCAACGGGCGTGCTCGGATTCCTCTCCGGCCAGCATGTGGAAAAGATCCTCCACACTGCGCAAGGAGGTGCGCCCGGCGATCGTTCGATAGTACGCGGCAGCCTGCTTCTCCTTGGCCAGGGCCAGGATCAGAATATCCCTGCACGTACTCCGGCTGTTCACTTCGGGCCACGGCTGCTCTTTCTCGTCAAACAGCTCGATTTCCGCCTGGGTTGATATCTCAATCTCTTCCGATTCTCCGGTTTTCTGCAGCTCTTCGAGCTTCAGGCGGTGACGGAGCTCCTCAGCGCAGAGCTTCTTTAAAAGCTGAAGAGCATCCTCCCCTTCCACCTTTTTTTGGGCGGCTTCGTAGAAACGATTGGAATTCTCTTCACGAACTATTGCATCTTCCAAAACCAACCCAAACAACACCTTCCTGATTATTCCAGCCACAGAAGCGACCTTCCAGCAACCGCTATTGTATTGAAATGTTCTGCCCATGGCCAGGGGTCCCCTTTTCCTGAACGCGTCTTTTTTTGGGCAAGCCTTGAAAACAGAATAGTGAAAACGTACATTATAAAAAATATGCAAAACTTGGTGAGGTGACTATGAAAACTGCAGTTAAAAAAGCTTTAATGATCGGAGTGGTGATTGTTGCCGCCGTTTTACTCTCGAGTTGCGGCTACAATACGATGCAGCGCTACGAAGAAGCGGTGTTCAAAGCTTGGGGCGATCTTGAGGCACAGCTTCAACGCCGGGCGGACCTGATTCCCAACCTGGTGGAAACGGTGAAAGGGTTTGCAGCTCAGGAGCGGGAAACTCTCGAAGCGGTGATCAATGCCAGATCTCGGGCAACCTCGGTTCAGCTCACCCCGGAAATGCTCAGCGACCCCCAGGCGGTTGCCCGGTTCCAGGAAGCCCAGGGCTCTTTATCCTCAGCCCTGTCCCGACTCATGGTAGTGGTCGAGGCCTATCCGGAGCTGAAGTCCAATCAGAACTTCCGGGACCTCCAGGTACAACTGGAAGGGACCGAGAACCGCATTAGCGTGGCAAGGCAGCGTTACAACGAAGCGGTGGAGAGGTTCAACTTCTCGATCCGTCGGTTCCCCAACTCGATCACGAACAGCGTTCTCCTGCACCTAGAACGTAAGGCTTACTTCGAGGCTGACGCAGCAGCCCGCGAAGTGCCTCAAGTCAGCTTCTAAGCCATCGAGTTGCCGCTATGACATTGCACGGTCTTCTCCGGCACCTCGGCACAAAGAAGGCTGTTCAGGCCTCAGCAGTGCTCCTGTTTCTTTTTTACCTTGGCAGCATTGCAGTTGCCCTGGAGGTGCCCCAACTCAGAGGACGGGTCAATGACTACGCCAACATGATTTCCGCATCGGCGGAGAGTCGGATCGAGACCATTACCCGAGAGTTAGAGGAATCGGATTCCACCCAGGTCGTTGTCCTGACTATCCCCTCGCTGGAGGAAGAGGATCTGGAAGGGTATTCGATCCGGGTTGCCGAAACCTGGGGCATCGGCCAGGCGGAGTACGACAATGGTGTGCTCCTCCTGGTTGCTCAGGCGGAACGGAGGGTGCGGATCGAGGTGGGCTACGGTTTGGAGGGAGTATTCACCGATCTTCAGGCCGGCAGAATCATCGACTACGATATCGTCCCCTACTTCAAAGCCGGCCGGTTCGACGATGGAATGGTACGCGGAGTGGAGGCGATCGCTTCCACCGTACGGGGAGAGTACGAGGCCAGTGAACAGACCGCTCCCAAACCCCGCACTGTCTCTCGGGTCGGACTGTTTCCCTTCTTTATTCTCCTGGTCATCATATCGGTGCTGGGTTCGCGAAAACGGGTTATCGGAGCCATTGCCGGGGCGATCCTCTTTCCTCTGGTTGCCTGGTTCGCTTTGCCCCTGGCCTTCCCATTGCTCTTACTCTTTATCCCGGTGGGCTTCGGAGCAGGATTAATCGTACCGGGTCTGTTTCTGATGTCTGCGGCCCGGCGCGGCAGGGGCGGAGGCTTCTATGGCGGAGGATTTTCCAGCGGAGGTGGTTTCTCCGGCGGAGGCGGGTTCTCCGGCGGTGGAGGCGGTTTCGGCGGGGGCGGAGCCTCCGGCGGCTGGTAGGCAGTATTGAAGGATATGTGAATGAAAAATCTGGCAACAAAGTTTCTAAGCGAGGAAGAAAAGAGGGAAATCGAAACCTGTGTTCAGGAGGTGGAAAAAAACACCTCCGGGGAAATAGTTCCCATGGTCGTGTCCGCGAGCTATCACTATCCGATGTCCAATATGATCGGAGCCCTGATCTTCGGACTCTTGATCTCAATAGTGGCAACTCTTGTTTACAGCATACGCAAATCCTGGGGCGGGGTCACGGCGCTTGACCTCTGGCTGTTTCCTGCCGTTTTCGCGGTGTCCTTCCTCCTCTTCCACGAGCTGATCAAACGTATTCCCCGGCTGAAGCGAATCTTCATTACCAAAGCCGAGATCAACGAGGAGGTGGAAGAGGCAGCCTTGACCTCTTTTTACCGCAACGGATTGAACAACACGCGGGACCGCACCGGTATTTTACTCTTCATCTCCGTTTTCGAACGTAGAGCCTTTGTGCTGGCCGATGAGGGAATCAACGCCAAGGTGGACACGGGAGTCTGGCAGGAAATCGTGGACACAGTGGTGCAAAGCATCAGGCAGCGCCGTCAAGCGGAGGGAATCTGCCAGGCTGTCAGGCGTTGCGGCGATCTGATCCGCAAAGCTTTCCCGATCAAAGCGGACGACACCGATGAGCTGGACAACCTGATCGTAGAGGATTGAATTAAGCGACAGGTCCGTCGTGAGCTAGATGCGGTCGGCCCGTGGCCGTAGCTGTAATCAGGCTCTGGACTAAAAACTCTTCCCCAGCAGCCACGGCGTTATGGTCCTCCCGGGTAACCGACACCTTTACCGAAGAGGCCCCGGCCTTTCGGGCCAGCTTCTCAGCGCGGGTCTTGGCGGCTTCCAGGGCGAAGGAGGCGGCCTCTTCCAGCTCGTGAAAATCGTGAACCCCGTCTTCGCAGTGAACCCGGAACAGTTCTCCGGAAGCCCGTACGCCACCCTCCAGGGGAGAGATCAATACCCGCACCGATTGCGTGACGCTGCCCACGACCGCGCCGACCGCGTTGGCGACCTCAGCATGGGAAGGTATGACCAGCTCCGTATGAAGGCTCTCGGCGACATCCGGGTAATAGGTGGCCACTGGTGCTCCGATCGCCACCAGCGGCCGCTTCAAGTTCAGGCTTACCCCGATCAGGTCCGAACCGGCTGGCGTTCCAGCGGCCTCAGGGGTGCCGGCCTCCGGGGCGCGGGACTGCTGATTCTCTATTGCCCGATCGACGAATAACTCGCTGAAAGCGGGGAAAGATTCAAGATGCAGATCGAAACCTTCCGCAAGCACCGCCGCCACAACGGCTCTGCCTGACTGCAGCGCCACCCGGCGGACCACATCTGCGCAGAGCTGCTCGGCCGAAAGGTCTTCAGCCTGAGGAGAAGGGAAGGATTGCAGGGCCAGCTCTGCCCCGAGATCGGCCGCCTCTCGGGACCAGGAATCGTGCAAACCGAGAACGTGGGCCGCGTCGGTGGGGGTAAATCCCGAAATCGCAACGTAGCCCAGGTTCGTCAACCGTTTGAGCTCGGTTTCCATGAGAAACTGGGAATCGACACCCTGAAACAGGGAATGCAGAGCCACAGGATGGCCCCCCTCAAGGCGCAGGAGAATCCGCCGTTGGAACTCGCTGAGCTCTCCCTGTCTGTCCTTCCAGGCTCTTTGGATTACTACATAGCGGCCGGCATACGGCCTCAGAGTTCGTCTGTCCATTTGGCGCTTCAGGTCATCAAGGATTTCGGGGTTCTCTTGGGCCAATAGACACAAGGGTATCAGCCGCCGCGGCCCCAGATCGATCCGGCCTGAGTTTTCTATCCGAACTTCGCTGTCCCCCCCCAGTCCATATGTGTGGATCTGAAGCGCCTGAACCATGGTCTGCCAGCCCCCAACGGTCGCGCCATCCCGGTTGAGGATCGGTTTGCCTCCCTGAACCAAAGCGATGTCGGTGGTAGTGCCTCCCATATCGACAACGCAGGTATCCTGCTTTCCCGATAGGTAGAGCGAGCCGACAACACTGGCGGCCGGACCGGACAGGATCGTCTCGATCGGATACTCGAGGGCAAAGGCCGCATCCACCAGGGACCCGTCACCCTTGACAACCATCAAAGGGGCTTGTATTTCCTGCTCCGCCAGCATGCTCTGCACGGCCTGAATGAGCTCGGAAAGCACAGAAATCAACCGGGCGTTCAGAGCTGCGGTCAGCGCCCGTCTGGAGGCGTGGAGATTGGAGGTGAGCTCGTGTCCGCAGGTAACAGGCAGGCCGCTGCGCTCTCGGATCATGGTCCGAACAGCATTCTCATGGGATGGGTTGCGAACGGAAAAATAACCGGACACTGCGAAAGCAGATACCTTGGCGGCAAAGGCGTCCACTGCCTTCCGGGCCTTGGCGATATCCAGGGCCCGTACCTGCTCTCCGGTAGCATCATGCCCGCCGGCGACGAATACGACGGGGTCGTGCCCCATTACTTCACCGAGTCGGCTCTGCTGAAGAGCATCGGCGGGATAGCCGATCAGAATCAGACAAATCGAACTGCCCTGCCCTTCCACGATCGCGTTGGTCGCCAGGGTGGTGGACAGAGAAACAAGCTCGATATCCCGGCGTTTGGAGGCGCCGAGTACCCGCTGCATCGATTTCCGGATTCCGAGAGATAAATCGTACCGCCGCGTAAGAGCCTTGGCCGAGGCCACGACGCCGGATTCGGATTCGAAGACGACGGCGTCTGTGTAGGTACCACCAGTGTCAATTCCTAGGAGGAGAGACATAGGCGAATAGTACACGGGCAGCGAAATAAAATCAGCTGTAGGCCAAGCGGGTACGCTGGAGCAGGAGTTGGCAGCCTCTCTCGAAATCCAAGAAAGCCTCGTCGACGATCGTCTGTACCCCTCTGCTCAAACCCCTGTAGGCTCTTCGGACCGGTAGCAGAAATGCCCGAATCCGGGCTTCCAACTCCTCCCGCCGGATCTTTGATCTGGTGCTGGTAACAACCTCGACTTCCCTGCGCAGGGCTGCCAGAGTTTCGTGGATCATCGAGGTGAAAGCGTCCGCTTTCAAAATTTCCTGGGTTATGCGAATGAAGTGGTGCCCGCGGACGGCAAAGGTCACGGCACGGGCGAATAATGAAACATCGACACGGAGCACCTGAATCAGATATCGCAGATAGTGATACCCGTAGAAGGAGAAGCCCTGTCGAAACAGAGAACGCAACAAGGGAAGTAGATCCCGCAACCGGATCTTTCGGGGAATGCTCGCGCAGGAAGCTCGACCGATGAGGCCGGCAGGATCTCGTTTCCCTTTGGCGAAGCGCTTGATCAGGGTCAGGGAACGCTGAAAATAGTTGCGCGGTGAAAACACCTGTGACAAAAGCCATTTGTAGCCCTGAAGCAGCGTCTGCCTCGGCATCTGGGGTACGAAGTTCAGATCGAAATCATGGGTGTTGTTCCCCCGCGTTTCGGCGAGAATTCGTCCCTCCCGCTTCAGACGCCGGTACAACTGTGTGTTCGGTAGAGCAATGAGGAGGCCCACCATGGCCGTGGAGATTCCGGCTTTCTGGATGAAGGTTTGCTGCCGCTCAAATATATCCTCTGCCTCCCCATCGAAACCGACGATAAAACCTCCGGAAACCTCGATGCCCTTCTCCTGAATCCTGACGACACTGCTCAGGATATCCTCCCGTAGATTTTGAGTCTTGTGGGTCATAGCCAGAGTCTTGGCGTCCGGGGTCTCTATTCCGATAAACACCATGGAAAAACCGGCGGATACCATCAGATCGAGAAGCTCTTCGTCCTGGGCCAGGGTGATACTCGCTTCCGTGGAGACGATGAAGGGGTATCGGTGCTTCCTCTGCCAGGCGGCGAAGGGGCGCAACAGCTCCTTGACTTTAAGCTTGTTGCCGACGAAATTGTCATCCACGATGAACAGGGAGCCTCGAAATCCGGTGTTGTAGAGGTGATCGACCTCCTTTAAGAACTGCTCCGGCCTCTTGGTTCGGGGCTTCCTGCCGAACATTTCGATGATGTCACAGAACTCACAATCAAAGGGACAACCCCGAGAAAATTGCAGAGGCATGCTCTCGTACAGCGTCACATCGATTAGATCGAAACGCGGTATAGGGGTCAGACTGAGATCCGGCTTTCTTTCGTCCCGATAGACGTGCTGCGCCTGTCCCTGTTCCAGGTCTCGCAGAAAAACGGGCAGGGTCAATTCAGCCTCGTCCAGTACGAAGTGATCCACTCCCCCGATCTTTTCGAATGAAGAAGTCGGATACGGGCCTCCGGCGACCACCGGCGTCCCCCACTCACGCCACAAGGCTCCCACTT
>CAZVHJ010000008.1:91895-103926 GCA_964627715.1 uncultured Spirochaetaceae bacterium
TGGCTGCCGATTATGGTATCAAGGTTTCGACCCCGAGCCAGCGACACAAGGCTACCACTTCATCAAAGGATTGCTGCTGCACCAACATCGCCGACAGGAAGACCATATCCGCCCACTCGACCTCTTCCCGCGGGAGATCTCGTACGTTCATATCGATCAAACGTGGTTCATAGTCCTCCGGCAGCAGCGCGGCTACGGTGAGCAGCCCGAGAGGAGGTAACAGAGCTTTCTTTTTCACGAAGGGGAGGGCATATTTGTAGCTCCAGTAGGTTGTGGGAATTCGGGGCGATACCAGGAGCACTCTGCGGTTCATGTAAGTCCTTTCTCATGATCGTTTTTCGTTGCTGTAAATGACTGTTTTTCGAGACTGAGGGTTGCGAAAACTTGCACCTTGGAGTTGTATGATCAGCCCATGGTCAGTATAACCCCGGTGGAGCAATCCTGAAACAGGAGGGATTTTTCTTGAAAAGAGGGAGAGAGCTGGTATAATTGATTGAAAAGCAGTCTAACGACTCTATTCCAGTTACCAATCCCAATCCATTCCAAAGGGAGGAGAATGATGAAAAAGATCGCTCTGTTTCTACTGTTGGCCCTCATTCCACCGGCCTGTGTTACGCCTCCTCCGGGGGGTGGAGCCGAAGCCCGGCTGGAGCTGGACGGGTTGATGGAACACTGGATCGGCGCCCTGCGGGACAAGAACATCGACGCCTTCATGGAGGTGTACTGGCCTGAAGCGGAAAAGGTGATCCTGCGGCGGGACGGTGGGGAACAGGTCTTGAAGGGACTCGACCAAATCATGGAACAGCAAATCCAAGCCTTCGAGCGGTCCGATGTGTTTGGGGAGCTGCACTATTTAGAACCGGAACGGGAGTTCCACGGCAATGGGGCAGCCTATCATTATCAGGTGGAAGGCCCCGGTGTGTTTTTTACCAAACACTTCGAGTTTGTCCGCCGCGAGGGACGCTGGGCGATCATGCACCAGGTGATCGATCTGCGTGCCGGTGAACGTCCCGAAGGGATGGCCGAAGACAGGGAGCCGCCGCGGGTAACCAGTGATTTTCAGGCTTGGGCAGACGGCAACCGCAATCGCATGCTCGAGCCTCCCGAACTGCGGGAGTTCCTCGAAGCGGTTCGTGCCTTGATTCAGGAGCCGCATCCCGTCCGCACACCGGTCGATGAGCTCTTTAATCTGGATGGGGATGGCGAGATAAGTTCCAAAGAGATGATCGCCGCCCGAAACCTCATATTTCGGGAGCAGCTGCGCCGGATCTATCAATACGATCCGGATCTTGCCCGCCTTTTCAACCTCGATAATGATGAATGGATCAGCCTAGGGGAAATCGAACCGTTTATGGACCTGCTCTTTATTCCTGAAACCCGCGAGCCTCGCGAGGCGAGGGGTCCCCTTGAGCGGAGGGCGGACAGAAACCGAGACGGATTTGTCGATAGGGGGGAGTTCGAGGATTTCGCCCGCCAGATTTTCGCCATCGCCGCCCTGCTTCCGCTGGCTCCTGAGGCAATGCGACAACGGACCGTGGGTAAAAGAGGAATATTCGCCTATGTTGACTTGAACGAAAATGGCCGCCTCGAACCTCAAGAAGAGGGAGATCTGACTTTCATGGTTGCGGAAACGGTCTCGGCCACTCCGGGCCGGCCGGCCCAGAATCCTGTCAATCACCATTTCGACAGAAACGGAGACGGATATTTGAGCCTTCCTGAAATCGAAGAGGCCCGGGTTCAGTTCATGGAAGCAGCTATCGCCCGACTTTTTGAAGTGGATCCGGAGGTATCCCGGGAGTATATCGACAGAAACAAGAACAACCGGATCGACGAGGAGGAGGTGGAGCTGGTTCTAGGCAGAGTCTTCGCCGATCCCGGTTTCCGGGAACCTCATCCGGTCGAAGGACCCCTCGATGAACGGTTGGATAGGAATCGGGACGGCCATGTCGGCGGAGAGGAGCTGGGTGAGTTCTTCCACCGGATTGTCCGTGTTGCCGCCCTGACCTGGCTCGAAGCTCCGGAGCAGAGGCAGGAACGCTGGGCCGTACGCAGCGCTCTAGACGAGCTGACCGATCTGAACCGGAACGGGTTCGTTGAACCGGAGGAAAATGAACTGGCTATGGGCGCCCTAGAAACGCCCCACCCCGTTAGCAGCGAGTTCGACCGCCTGATCGACTTCAACGGAAACGGAACGGTTGAGCAGATCGAGATTATCAGAACCAGGCGCGCAGGGAATGTGATCACGGAGGAGAGGGAGGAAGCCGCCCGAGCCCTTCCAGTGGAAACGCCTATCGACGCTCTTCTTGATCTGGACGGTGACAATCAGGTGAATGAGGAGGAGATCCACGCCGTCATCCAGTTCCTCCAGGAGCCGGAGCGCCCAGCCGCTCCGGGGCAATGGTGGAGAATGCTCGACCTGGACAACAACGGGACGATCAGCCGAGACGAGGTTCTGGAAAGCTGGGAGATGTACCTGCGTCCCCACCCGGTGAACCCAGAGTTCAGAATGGACAACAGACTCGATGCAAACGGCAATGGCTTCGTAGAGCCTCAGGAGATCGGAATTGCAGCCGGCTTCACCCGGGGCAGACCCATTCCCTCCTTTGATGAAAGACTCGAGCAGCTCGGCTGGCAGGAAGAGCGAGTCGCCGAAGCCGCCGGGACCGCCGCTGAGGAGACCCGCTTCGAAAGCGAATACTATAAAAAGCTCGGGATGATCCAAGACAAGAAGCTGGCCGTGGTGGGAATCAACAGCGGTACCAAGAACGTGGATGATGAAACCGCCGGCGGTGTCATGGTGTTCATCGAAAACGCCTTTGTCAACGTGGGTAAGGTCCGGGTCGTTGACCGTCAGAACATCGCCAAGATCGTCAAGGAATACGAGTTCCAGCAGAGCGATCTGACCGACGAGAGCACCGCCGTTGAAATCGGCAAGCTCTCCGGCGCCGATATCATCGTGATCGGCAGCATCAGCTACGTCGGCAAGCAGTACTATCTCAACATCAAGTTGATCAGTGTCGAGACAGGGGAAATCATCGGTTCCAGCATCGATAAGGCCAGCGATGCCACCGGATTTTACGAGATGTGCAACCAGGTTGTGTACAAGCTGTTCTAGACAATCGATTTTCTCCAGCGGTCGGTGGGGAGCTGTTTTCCCCCCGACCGTTCCTATACTAAAAGACAGCAAGATTCGGATTGCTTTCTCCCTTCGGAATTCATACCATGGTTTTACAGAACGAGGAGAGTATGAGCAATGGAAAGCGATTACGAGCGAATCGAAAAAGCGATTCTTTTTCTGCAGGATCATATTTACGATCAACCCGGTCTTGAACAGGTCGCGGAGCACCTGCATCTGAGTCCCTACCACTTCCAGAGACTGTTCAAACGCTGGGCAGGAATCAGTCCGAAACGTTTCCTGCAGTTTCTCACCCTCGATTACGCCAAGAAGCTGCTGGGGGAAAACAGAAACGTCCTGGAAACCACCTATCGCGCCGGGCTGTCCAGTCCAAGCCGCCTCCACGATCTTTTTGTTGCCGTCGACGCTGTGACCCCCGGACAGTACAAAGCCCTCGGCTGCGGGCTGGAGATTTTCTACGGAATTCACGACAGCCCCTTCGGCAATTGCCTGGTTGCTGTAACCGAGCACGGTCTTTGCGGTCTGTCCTTCCTCGATGCTGCGGGACCTCAGGCAGCCCTCGATTTCCTCTATAAGCAGTGGCCAAAGGCTGTCCTTAAAGAGAGCCCCGGGAGAATCGAGTGGGTGATCCGACGTATATTTGAACCGCTGCAACGGCATGACCGTTCCCCAATACCCCTGCTGCTCAAGGGCACGAATTTCCAGATAAAAGTCTGGGAAGCGCTGTTGAGCATCCCGGCGGGGAGTCTGACCAGCTATCAGGACTTGGCCCGGGCGATCGGAAAACCCACAGCCAGCCGGGCTGTGGGAATTGCTGTCGGGGCAAACCCGATCGCCTATCTCATTCCTTGCCACCGGGTCATCCGCAGTACCGGCGCTTTCGGAAACTACCGCTACGGTACGGTGCGTAAGAAAGCGATCCTCCTCTGGGAACAGGCGCAGCTCCAGCAGGCCCACTGATCCGTTCCCGTATTTGACCAGCCTTCAAATAGCTGCTACCCTGGATGCATAGATTTCAGGACACGCCGATAGGTGGAATCGTCGATCGGTCCCATCTTCCAGGGAGGTATATCGTGTACTCAATGAGAAAAAGCAGGGCCGTAAATCGGATCATCGCGGCTCTCTTCATCGCACTCGCCGCAGCGGCTCTGAGCGGGTGTTTTCCCAACATGATGGCCCAACAACAGCAAAGCGTGAAAACCGATCCGGTCTACAGCCCGAACGGTTTAAAGATCGCTTTCATCTCCACTCATGACGGAGACCCGGAGATCTTTGTCATGAACGCCGACGGTACCGGACTCAAGAAACTAACAGACAACACGGCTGTCGATGCGGCACCCAGCTGGTCTCCTGATGGCGGAAAGCTCGTATTCACCTCCGACCGGAGCGGCTCCTTCGAGCTATACCGAATGAATGCAGACGGCAGCCAGCAGGAGATGATTCCCACGCCGGTAGAAGGTATGTGAGTCCCTCGAATCCAATTCGTACAACCCAAGCCGATACGTCTCCGGGGATGATCGACCTGGCCATAGGGCATCCCAGTCCTTCTCTTCTGCCGTTGGAGATCGTACGCCGGGCGGCGGAGCACCGATTGGGTACGGATTTTACTCCGTACTTGCAGTACGGATACGAGCAGGGGGACGGCTATTTCCGCCGAACCTTGGCGGAATTCTTGAGCCGCCACTACAACCTGCCCGTGTTCGCAGATCAACTGCTCATCTCCGGGGGAGTATCCCACGCTCTGGATCTGCTCTGTACCCTCTACACTCAACCGGGAGACACAGTGTTTGTCGAAGAACCCACCTATTTCCTTGCACTGCGCATCTTCAGCGATCATCGACTGCGTCTGGTAAGTGTACCTACAGATGATCGGGGGCTAGTGGTTGAAGCCGTTGAAGAAAAACTAAAAAATGTGCAGCCGGTGTTCCTCTACACCGTACCGACCCATCAAAATCCTTCGGGAGCTACCCTGCCCCCTGAACGGCGGCGCCGTCTGGTAGAGCTAAGCCGGGACAGGGGGTTTCTAATCGTCGCCGATGAGGTCTATCACCTCCTTACCTACGAAGGTCAGGCACCACCTCCCCTGGCCAGTTTCCTTTCCGAGGGCACGGTTCTGTCTCTTGGCTCATTCTCAAAAATCCTCGCCCCCGGCTTGCGGCTGGGCTGGGTGCAGGCCTCCACACGTCTTTTGAAGCCGTTGTTGGAGTGCGGTACGTTGGACAGCGGCGGCGGTTTGAATCCCTTCACCTCCGCCCTGGTGCGCAGCGCGATCGAACTGGGTCTGCAGGACGCCCATCTCGAAAAGCTGCGCAGGGAGTACGGCAAACGGCTGGAGGCGATGAAATCAGCCCTAAAGACACACCTCTCGAGGCGGGCCGAGTTCTTACCTCCCAGAGGGGGATTCTTCTTCTGGCTGCGTATCCTCGCAGGGAACGATTCGACTGTGCTTTTATCCGCCGCCAAGAGGAAAAAGACCTGCTTTGTTCCCGGTGCGGTCTTCTCTGGAACCGGACAGCTTAGGGATCGGCTGCGTTTGAGCTTTTCCTATCATTCCGCCGAAGCGCTCGAGGCAGGGGTAAAAAGATTGGCGGAAAGTCTGTCCGGGATTCCGCCGATAGTATAACAAGGACACCTATTTGAGAGGTCAAGGATGGCATACAAGTTGAAAAACGGTGTTTTCTCGGTTCGCTGCCGCCATCCGGGCTGCCCCTTCGACACTCGGATCAAGATCGAAACAAACCTCATGGGAGCTGCAGAACAGGATGTTGAGCTGGAGGCGAAAAAGTTAGCGCGGGACATGGCAACGACCAAACACGACGCCGCTTACGGCACGAGTCACTATCTGGAGAAGCCGGACATTCAGAAAGTCGCCGGAATCTACGAGCCTTTCGGTCCTCGAACCTGAAGGGGCTTGAGCAGGGCGATTTTCCACCCCTGGGATAGCCACAGAATTTCCGGTCAAAGCAGCTACCTTCGCTCGGCGGCGCCCTTCATAGGACAGCCATCCCTGCATTCCAGCGCCGGCTTAGAAAAAAGGCTCCCCTGGATAGGGGAGCCTACGTAAGAGTGTGGCGGGGGGTGTCGACGTCAGAAGGCCAATCCGCCGCCGACTTGCCCAAAGAGGGATAGGTTGGTAGGATCATCGATCGCTATCTTGAACGCCTCCACGTCCGGCCTGTCGAGAAACTCCGCATTCAGGGTCGCGCCCAGACGCAAACCGCCGGCGAATAGGATCGATGCGCTGGCGAGTAGCAGTACGGCAAGTATCCACCGTTTCATTTCAAAAACCTCCTGCATAGCAGTTGCTCCCGCTGTTTCCATCTCGCAGGGCAGCTATAGTAGAGCATTTCTTGTGCCAAAAGGATTGTGTAAGCCAAAATTTATTATAAGTATCGACTTCAGAAAGAATTACGCGGGTATCGATACGGAAGTGGCAAAATCGAGGTCCGAGTAGTGTGATTTAATATACAGGGTTTTTCACTGGGTGAGAAAGATAAGGTGGAAACATTCCCCTTATCCAGCGGTCCGGACGGGCGCACAGACAGAAAAAAACTGCCCCAGGATTTCCTGAGGCAGTTTTTGGTGCAATTCGTTTGATACAATTCGATGGAAGATTCTACTCTACCGGATAGGCGGCTTCTTCCCAGGCGCCCCAGCCTCCGTCCATGCTGACTGCATTCTTATACCCCATGCGCACCAGGGTATAGGTAGCCAAAGCACTCCGTCCGCCGCTCTTGCAGTAGACAACGATGTTGGCGTTCTTGTCTTCCACTGTGTTGGCGATCCTGAACTCTAGAAGCCCCCGAGGAATCAGGGCAGCGCCAGGAATCTGGCCCATCGCCGTCTCGTTGGGCTCGCGGACATCGATGAACAGGTAGCCCCCTCTGTCAAACAGAGCTTTGGCTTCGGTGACGTTCACGGTCTTGATATGGCTCTTTGCCTCCGCCAGAAGGTCGGCGGAGGTCAATCCGTCGGCAAACAAGAGACTGGACCCGACCACGGATGCGACGAACAGCACAACGGTAAGCAGGACAATCTTCTTTCTTGTCATTACACTCCTCCACAAATTTGAATATTCAATTATATGATTAAATGTAAATACTGTAAAGTGTTCAGTTCGGAAAAATCAAAAATAATCTCACGATATTGGAATCTATTGTCCCATTTTCGGGGGTATCATGCTGTCTGGAACCACGACATCTCGGTTGGCTCGCTTATATTTACCGCGAACGTCCGCTTCCTGCAGGAAAAGCTCTCGATTGCCGTGACAACTGTCGCAGGACTCGTTCTGCGGCGTGTTTCTCTGAATCGTATGGGGTGTGGCCATCTTCCAGGTGGGAACGTCGTGGAAGTCCCCGAGCGCTCCGTCGAGGTAGTAGGAAAACAGCCCTTGGTCCACCGGGATATGCCGAACCACGACGAATTTCTCCGGCCGCCGTTTCGAACGCAGTGGGTTTAACCCGATTTTAAACCCCATTTCCGAAGGCTCGGTCTTGAAATAGGCTAGACCCTCGACGTCCTTTCCTACGTGGCAGGAGTAACAGTTCTTGTACGGGGCAGAGTGACATACCTGGCAGCTGAGCAGATCTCGATGAATGTTGTGTTGAACCGGATTCTCTGCATCGCCGGCATAGATTGCCTCGTGACAGTCGACACAGCGCGGAGCGTTGGCCACGTCGAAACGGTGGTCGTAGGCCGTTCCATCCCCATGCATCTCCGTTCCGGCATGGCACTTCATGCAGTCGAAATACTTGGCTCTGTGGACATCCGGCGGCACGCCTTCGTTCTTCCCAAAGTACTCACGTTCGATTCGGCTGCCATGGCAGGAGATGCAGATCTGATTCATCGGCGGCTTCTTCTTGAAGTAGTGGGCGGCCAGCAGTCCTCCCCCGACAGTCTGAGGGCGGGCGACGTGACACTGACCGCAGCTGCTGTGGCAAGTGAGGCAGTGGGTATCCATAGCCGCTTCGACCTTGTTCCGAACGGCGGAGCGTTTGGTCAACCTCAGTTCAATCGCCCTGTTGTACGGCTGAAGGCTGTAATGCAGGCTTTTGGAATAGGTCGCGGCCATATCCGCATGGCACATGGCGCAGACATTCGACTCCGCCGGATAGGACGGGTCTCTGACTACCCCGTCATGGGCGGAACGCCAATCCGGATCTTCGGGATCTCCCCCGTGGCAATCCTGGCAGGCCATCGAACCGTGGATCGGATCGTTTTCAAGAAAGGATTTATCTACGAAGATCTTCTCGTGAGGAGCCAACGGCTCCACAGAATCGGCCCCTCACCCCTCTCCCTCGGTCTCCAACGAGACCTTGGCTCCGGAGCCCCGCTCCTTCTCCAATTCCCGTACCGAGCCGATCAGTTGGCGCGGAGTGGTGTGGCAGGAGATACAGTGGTTCTCGTTTGCATCGGACCACCCGGCCGGGCTTCCTTGGACAAAGAAGAAGGCGGCGATGAGGACCGCGATAAAAAGCACCAGATGTTTCGACGCCTTCAGACCAATTCCTCCCAAAGCACGATTCTCAAGCCCAAGTATTACCGGCCTGCTGCCGCTTGTCAACGAAAAAAAGAGGAACTACATGTAGATCGTGGGTATAGAAGCAATAAGCCTACCCCGGGTTTTCCAGTCAGTGGAGCATTACAAACACATGTTCGCGAGCGGTTTAAACTGCAACACCAATGGACAAGTGTTGATTTACCAATATCTAACTGTCGATCGTTATTCTCGGCTTTGTAATGATTTAGGTCTCTATTACTACATCCTGTGGACAATTCTTGATAGGGGCTGTTCCTAGACAAATCTCTGTTAATCTTTATCTAGTATAGAATTATCTTCCTTTGTCTTTTTGGCACATATATTGCGAATTACTGGATGTGATGCTTGTTGCACCATAATAGGTGGTTTATTAAAATGCGGCGGGTTAGAGAAAGGAAATACCGATCATGAATCCCTTTGCAGCACTCTACAAAATTGTTATATGGGTCGCTCGGTCTGTCGTGCTGATTATTACTGTGTTAATCCTCTCAATGATTTTGATGTTTAGTGGAAGAAGGTAGTTGATCGTGCTGCGCCGGTTCATGATGGTCTCAATGGTGTCCATTTCACCCGCCTGGAGGGCTTCAGCGTGAGTCGCTTTCCAGGATCTAGTGGCATGTCCCAAAAGTTGCGGCTACAATATAGGGTATGGCTGTTTGCAGCTTGTGCGGCAGCTCTTCTGCAACCATCTCCAAGGCCCTTAAGGTCTGTCTGAGCTGTATCCGAAGGCATCCCGAGCAAGCCCTTGCTTTGACGGAGCTGGCTCACAGGACGGCCCGGGCTGCCTTCGACCTTCCGGAGAAACCGCCTCAGGACCCACGAGGGATTCCCTGCTCGCTTTGCGTGAATGAATGCCGCATCCCCGAGGGCGGACTGGGCTACTGCGGGGTTCGGAAGAACGTAGGGGGCAGGCTGGAGGGCGTGTCGCCCAACCAGGGAAGGCTTTCCTGGTACCACGATCCTCTGCCCACAAATTGTGTTGCCGACTGGGTGTGCCCGGGCGGAACCGGCGCCGGCTACCCCGAATGGGCTTACCATCGCGGACCGGAGCGTGGATACGCCAACCTGGCTGTCTTCTTTCAGGCCTGCTCCTTCGACTGCCTGTACTGCCAGAACTGGCACTTCCGGGAGGAGTCCCTCGCCGCACCGCTGCACTCCGCCGAATCCCTGGCCGCCTGCGCCGACCGCAGAACTTCATGCATCTGCTTCTTCGGCGGAGACCCGGCCCCGCAGCTGCCCTTCTCCCTGCGCGCAGCCTGCCTGGCCCGAGAGCGGAATAAGGGCAGGATCCTGCGCATCTGCTGGGAGACGGGAGGCGCAATGGCGCCGAAGCTTCTCGATCAGATGGTAGAGATGGCCTTGAGCTCCGGGGGCTGTATCAAGTTCGACCTCAAGGCCTGGGATGAGAAGCTGCACCGGGCTCTCACCGGAAACACCAACCGGCGGACCCTGGATAACTTCACGCGGGCTGCGGCCAGGATGACCGAACGGCCGGACCCTCCCCTACTGGTAGCCAGTACGCTGCTGGTTCCCGGCTACGTCGACGAGCAGGAGGTGGAAGAGCTGGCCCGTTTCCTGGCCGACATCGATGCAGGCATTCCATACAGCCTGCTGGGCTTCTATCCCCACTTCATCCTCTCCGACCTGCCACCGACATCGAAAGCCCAAGCTCATTCCTGCCTCGAAGCCGCCCGCGCTCAGGGCCTGACAGAGGTGCGAATCGGCAACCGGCACCTCCTGGTATAGTCGGCGAAGCCGAATGAGTAATATCCTTATTACAGGCTACCCCGGTGTGGGGAAAACCACCCTAATCCGCCAGCTGATCTCGGCGCTGGAAACCTGGAATCCCATAGGATTCTATACACAGGAGATACGGGAATCCGGTGCGCGCAAAGGCTTCGAATGGGTGGATCTAGGGGGAAGAAGGGGTGTGCTTTCCCACGTCGAGCTAAAGAGCCCCTATCGGGTCGGGAGGTACTGCGTCGATGTTGAGGGATTCGAAACGTATCTGGCGTCCCTCAACTTTAAAACTCCGGAAGCCAGAGTGGTAATCCTCGATGAGATCGGAAAGATGGAGTGCCTTTCTCCGAAGTTCCGCTTCCTTCTCTTGGAAGTTCTGGAGTCGGACAGGCTCCTCATCGCCACGATTGCCCTGAAGGGAACAGGCTTCATCGAGACGATCAAGAAAAAAGATGATGCGGAGCTTTTTCATCTTCGTCCGGACAACCGGGATTCCTTAGGGCAAACCATCCTGCACCACCTCACCAACTTACAACCCTGAACGATACCTGTTGACGAAACATGTTGCTGTATAAATTGGGCTGGACGGCCTCGATCAGGTTCTTGATGACCTTAAGAGGCACGTTCACGCTTCCCCTGCTTCCGGGTGCGATAACGGTGTCCCTCCCAATTGTTTCGCCAGTAGCGCAGGGGAGCCTCCCCGGCAGCGAATATGTTCAGGAACTGTACTTCCTTGTATTCGATGAGTCAGGAATTGATGCTAAAGGCCGTAGTTGTTAACTACCGATACGCAGCGATATAGTTACCATCATTTTTCGGCTGGACAGGTACCCAAAGAACACAACGTGCACTCATTCGGGCCACTGGAAGCCAAATACAGCACCAGAACACTACTTCATTTCCCAAATTTCGTACTCATGTGAGAATACATGGTGATACGTCTCACTCAAGTCCTCCTGTTTCGCTTCTACAATCTCCCCTGGTAATACGATGATATTACCGGATTTTCCGGCAGTAATTGTGACCTTCAAGCCCCAACATTCTGTCGCTGATACTATAATCGGTTCTGAAGTCGAGTTTGTAACAAGGACAGTAATGCAATCTTCGCCGAGGCACGAGAAAAAAGAAAACAGCGAGAAAACACTTAAAATCAAGAAAAAGACACAAACTGGACGCATAACTCACCTTCCTCTCGGTAAGAAACCATCAGATCTGTTCAACTGCAGTTTGCTGAATCTGTCCGTTTGTTCTCGCTCTTTGAGTACAGGCAAATCGAAAAGAATTGCCACTGATTTAAAGGAATTCTTTGGCTGAAAAACTCAGATAGGAAGCGCCTCCGATGAGGTATCTTCCATCCAGCAGACGGAGAAATAGCGGGTACATCGTTACCGGATACATACCTGCCGTGTCTTTCGATGTCCCATGCTGTGGAAGTGATATATGGGTGTCGAACATCCCAGATAATTGCCAACTTCCTGAGGCGGATTTCACTACTTAAAGTCGATCGCGTCCCAATAGAGATCGAAAAAGGTAGAGTTCTCCGGCCGTGCTTTGTGTTAACTAGTGTCTGACCGAAAAGGCCATTTTCACCGGGAGTTCGGTCAAAAGTTGCCGCC